>NZ_CP022187.1:304805-609610 GCF_003111645.1 Parazoarcus communis | reverse complement strand
ACTCATCGCCAAATGGGTGGGGCGACGAGCAAAGAGTTATGTCGATGCCGGCCGGCTTGCCGAGGGCATTCGAGAGCTTAAACTCAAGGACGGCAGTACGTTGACCTCGCGCGCCACGTTGTCTGACGACAATGGAAGGATCTATCCCTTCTGGTTTTGTGCGCAGCTAAGCCATCGGGACGAAAGGATTTCGGGCAGGCGCTGGATCACCGAAATAGGTCTACACCAGGAATCCATTGGGAAGCATATCGAGTGCTCGTTACTGCTGAAGACTGACGAAATCAGCGCAAGGGTTACCGCTTCGATTCAAGTGACTCGCCCCAAACTGGTCGAGCAACTCATCCAGTCATGCAGCCCTCTTGGGCAAACCCCTGGCTTGAAGGTCAAACAACTCACGCTAGAGAGTGCATCAGCGTTTCTGCGTGAGGTGGAGCGCAACGAGCGGGATTATCCGATTGTGATACTGAGCGCCAATCGCGATTACGAATACCCGGTCGCTCCCGAGCGCTTGCGCTCAATCTTAGTGGGATTGGCCGACGTCGTTTGCGTGCCGCCAGATGAAGATACATTTGCCATTGAAGAGCTTGTTGGACGTCGTTTCATGGCTTTTGGTGGGGCGCTCAATATTGTTTTTCCCGGCCGGCAAGGCGATCGCGGGTTCTTCTATGAAACAGTACTGTTGCGCCCTGATGAGGTTACCGACCTTTTAGAAAGCGGTCATTCGATAGAATCCGAGGTCTTATCCACGGTAGCGCATCGCACTAATCTGCCATTTTCGTGGCGGCATATTTCGCCAGAGATAGTGGGGCAAGCTGCACTTCGTGCCCAGTTGGCACAGATGATTGAGCGGGCCAAAGCTGGCGATCAATCAGCGGAGCTGACTGAATACGTCGATCTGTTGGAGTCTGCCGATCAGGAACTGCAGTCCAAGGACAAAGAACTCGCACGCATTCGTTCTAGTTACGAAGAAAAGGAACAAGAGGTTCGAGCGCTTCAGGCAGATATCGCCAACCTCAAACATGCGTTGAGTGGCGTGCAATCAAGTGACGATGGCGTGGAAGGCGTTGCCGAGGTCTTAGCACCCTTGCGCGACTCTGTTGCCGCTGTTCTCAAGGGAAGCCCCAGTCTCCTACAGGCTGTAGATTTGATCGCCACGCTTTATTCTGACCGGATTGTTTTCCTGGAAACAGCCAAGGGCTCAGCGAAAGAATCTGATCGTGGAGGGTTCCATCAGGGGACGAAAGCCTTCGATCTGTTGCAAAAGCTCGCAACCGAATATTGGCAGCAACTTGCTGACGGCAAAAGCGATCAACAGGCTAAAGCCGTTTTTGGGCAAAACGCTTATGCAGCCAATGAGGCCAGTGCCTTGAGCAGCGACGGCAAACGTCGCCGCACTTTTAGCTACCGTGGGCGCGACTTCCTAATGGAGAAGCACTTGAAGCACGGGGTGAAAGACAGCCTGGCCGAAACCCTACGCGTCCACTTTGAATGGTTGGCTCAGGAGAAGAAGATCGTCGTCGGTCATTGTGGTAAACATCTGAATTTCTGACGGGAACGACGTTTTGAGGGCAAATATCTCAGGGAACTCGAAGAGGGCTAACCCATCGTTGCAGAGGGCGCTCCGCCTGTCGGCTGTGCGCCCCTGAATTCAGACGTTAAACGTCCGCTTTCCCATTAAGGCAAGGGCCGCTTCGGGTCGTAAGCGGAAGTCCGCAAGTGCCTCACCTTGCCACGCAAGGATGCCCACACATGCACGATGCAACTGCGTTGCTTGCCCTTGTTTCCGATTTTGGCACAACCATGGGTTGGGCAAGGCCTTCGTAAAACTCGCGCAGACGCTGAAACGGCGTGCCCGACGTCAATTGCGCAGTATGCCTTCCGGTCAGCCCGCGGCCGACACGGCAACCTCGGCGTCGGCCCGAACAAGGTGATCGAGCAGCAGCCGCGCTGCGGCCGGCAGACTGGCGACATCGCGCACAACGATGTGGAGGTTCCGCTTTGCCCAGACGTCGGTGAGGCCAACAAGCCTGAGGCCGAGCGCGGACGCGAAGAAGTTGCCGACCCGGCGCGGCACAACGCCGACCCCAAGACCCACATCCACCATCCGGCACAGCGCATCAAAGGATGTGACATGAATCCGCAGTCTTCGAGTCAGCCCTGCCTCGGCGGCTGCGTGCTCGAGCAAGGTGTAGAGCGAACTGTTCTGGCTCAGGCCGACATGGTCATAAGCCAGGCTGGCGGAGAATCCGGTTTCGCGCTTCGCCGCCAGCGGGTGATCCGGACGAACGACGAGCACGAGTTCGTCCTGACGGTAGGGGAAGTATTCGAGCCCTTCGACCTCGTCACTCGCGGAGACGACCCCGAGATCCGTGCGCCCCTCCTCCACTGCGCGCAGGATGTCGGCGCTCAGGTGCTCCTGCAGATCGATCTTGATGCCTTCATTGTTTGCCATGAACACGCGCAGATCTTCCGGCAGAAACTCGACCACCGCCGAGATGTTTGCATGCATGCGGACATGGCCACGCACACCCTGCGCATACTCCGAAAGCTCTGCATGCAGACGGTCGACGCTGCGTAACACCGTGCGCGCGTGAAACAGCAGCGCCTCCCCGGCGGCAGTGGGCTTCACGCCGCGCGCGCCGCGTTCGAGCAAGGGAACACCAAAATCCGCCTCCAGCTCTGCCAGCCGCTTGCTGATTGCGGACGCCACGATATGCTCGCGCTCTGCGGCCTTGGCGATGGCACCGGTCTCGCACACGGCCACGAAGTAGGCCATCGAGTTGAAGTCGATTCGTTTCATGCGACTATTATCGGTGCCCGACTTTGGCTTGGGGAATCGTTTTACGCACGATGCGTCAGGCGAAGACCCGGCGCCACAAGTCTCAGACGCATTGACGCATCACCAATATTCACGCAGTGCACCAGCCATGAACCTGTACGAACAGCTCGCATCCGACATCGAAAGGCGCATCGCCGACGGCGTGCTTCGGGTCGGCGACCGCCTGCCGTCGGTGCGAAGTGCCTGCAAGTCGCAACGCCTGAGCCCGTCGACCATTCTCAAGGCCTACTATCTGCTGGAGAGTCGCGGCCTGATCGAGGCCCGCCCGCAGTCGGGCTATTACGTGCGGCCAAGATTGCTCACCGGGATGCCGGAACCGGAGATCACGCGGCCAGCAGGCGCTGCGACCAAGCTCGAGGTCAGCGACTTCATCTTCGAGATTCTCGAATCGGTGAAGGATCCATCCGTGGTGCCGCTGGGTTCGAGCTTCGCGAGCCCCGACCTGTACCCGCTGGACAAGCTGGGGCGCTTCCTTGCCGCCGCTGCACGTCACATGAATCCGCGTGCAACGGTGACCGATCTGCCGCCGGGCAATGAGGAGTTGCGACGTCAGATCGCACTGCGCTACCTGTCCCGTGGCGCATCATTGCAGCCGAGCGAGATCGTCATCACCAACGGCGCAATGGAGGCGTTGAATCTCTGCCTTGAAGCGACGACCTCGCCCGGCGACCTCGTCGCCATCGAATCCCCGACTTTCCATGCCAGTCTGCAGATGATCGAACGCCGCGGCCTGCGCGCGATCGAGATTCCCACCCATCCGCGCACGGGCGTCAGCCTTGGCGCGCTCGAAGAAGCCCTGCGCCATCATCCGGTGAAAGCCTGCCTGCTGATGCTCAACTTCCAGAACCCCATGGGAAGCCTGGTCCCTGACGACTCGCGCAAGGCCTTGATCGCGCTGCTGCGTCGCCACGCGGTGCCACTGATCGAAGACGACACCTATGCCGAACTCTATTTCGGGCGTGAGGCGCCGCTGGCGACCAAGGCGCTCGATAGCGACGGCCTGGTGTTGCATGTGTCGGGGTTTTCGAAATGCCTTGCGCCCGGTTACCGCGTGGGCTGGGTCGCTGCCGGCCGATTTGCACAGAAGATCCAGCGCCTGAAGTTCTCCGCCAGCCTTGCGACGACAATCCCGGTACAGATCGCGATTGCCGATTTTCTGAAACAGGGCGCGTTCGACACCCACCTGCGCCGACTGCGCTCAGCCCTCGAGATGCAGGAAGTGCAGATGGCGACCGCGCTCGACCGCCACTTTCCGCCCGGCACGCGCATCACCCGGCCGCGCGGGGGCTACTTCATGTGGGTCGCGTTGCCGGACGACGTCGATGCCCTCGCTCTTCATCGCGACGCGCTCGACGCCGGCATCAGCATCGCCCCCGGCCCGCTGTTCTCGGCCAAACAGGCCTACCGCAACTGTATCCGGCTCAACTTCGGCCATCCCTGGTCAGAAAGTGTGGAGGCAGCGGTGATGAAGCTGGGGCAGCTGATCAAGCGCTGACCCGGGCTCCGGCGCATCCGGCCCCGTTCGCTTCCAACCGGTGCAGCCCTCCAAACTGTTCTGGTCGAATTAGCGACAATCTGAGACTGTAACGCTCGCCAGCCCGATGGTTTACTCGCGCCACCGCCCGGAACACCTCATTTTGAAGGTGATTCGGGTCGCAACGGAGAAAGCCCTCATGCACGCGCGCGTCAACAAAGCCCAAGGCGCCCGGATCGAGTTCTACAACAAGACCGGGAAGATTCACCCTCGCACCACCGCCGGCCGATACAACACCTTGCGCTGGTCCATGGTGTGGATCACGCAGATCATTTTCTACGGTCTGTGCTGGCTGGAATGGGGCGGCCAGCAGGCCGTCCTGTTCGACATCGAAGAACGCAAGTTCCACCTGTTCGGGCTCGTCCTCTGGCCGCAGGACGCGATGCTGCTCGCGGTGATGCTGATCGTCGCCGCAACCGGCCTCTTCTTCGCCACGGCACTGGCCGGGCGGGTGTTCTGCGGTTTTGCCTGCCCGCAAACCGTCTACACCGCCATCTTTCGCTGGGTCGAGACCAGGGTGGAGGGCGACCACCTGGCACGGATGCGACTGGACCAGTCCCCGCCCGGCCTGCGCAAACTTGCGATCAAGACCACCAAGCACGTGATCTGGCTTTCGATTGCGTTGTGGACGGCGATCACCTTTGTCGGCTACTTCACCCCGATTCGCGACCTGCTCGCGCGCCTGCCGGCCGAACTCGGCCCATGGGAGGGATTCTGGGTGTTCTTCTATGCCGCATTCACCTACCTGCTGGCCGGGTTCGCACGTGAGGTGGTGTGCATGCACATGTGTCCCTACTCGCGCTTCCAGGGTGTGATGGGCGACCCCGACACGCGCAATGTCAGCTATGACGTGCTGCGCGGCGAACCACGCGGAGCACTTTCCAGGCGCCAGCCCGAGCGCACACCTCAGGGCGACTGCGTCGACTGCGGCGTATGTGTTCAGGTGTGCCCGACCGGCATCGACATCCGCGAGGGCCTGCAATATGCGTGCATCAACTGCGGGCTGTGCATCGATGCCTGCGATGAGGTCATGACACGGATCGGCGCACCCAAGGGCCTGATCCGCTTCGCAACAGAACGCGAGTTGTCCGCACCGAAGGCCACCCCGCGCCCCACCCTGCTCCGTCCTCGGGTCCAGGTCTACCTGGCCACGCTTGTGCTCTTCGCAGTGACCGGCGTGTGGATGCTGATCGAACGCACCCCGCTTGCGGTGGATATCCTGCGCGACCGCCACGCCCTGATGCGACTGGATGATGCGGGGCGAATCGAGAACGACTACATCCTGAAGGTCGCCAACATGCTTGAGCAGCCCCGCCGCTTTCGCGTGCAGGTTGAAGGCCCGGCGGACATCCGTCTGGAGAGCAGCGACACTTTCGAAGCAGCCGCGGGCAGCATCACAAGCCTGTCGGTGAGCGTGTCCGGCGCGGCAGATTCGTCCCTGCGCGGCAGCCAGCAGATCCATTTCACGATTCACGACCTCGAAGCCCCCGAAACGCGGGTGGTGGAGAAAACATCTTTCCTGCTGCCCGTCACCCTGGCCGGGGCGGTACGTCAGGACTAGCGTGACACCCGATGCGCGTTGGCCGCCCCCGGTTGTCAGGGAATCCGTCTGCAGACGGGTGCCGGCCGGGGTGGCTCCGCTTGGTATCATCCGCGCAGCACTGAACTGCTGACCGATCCGGACTCCTCCCCAGCATGAACACACCCCAACGCAGGCTCGTCGAGCGCGTCGCCGAACACATCAAGTCAAAATTCGCGGACGAAAGCTCCGGTCACGACTGGCACCACATCAACCGGGTCAGAAAACTCGCGCGGCAGATCGCAGCGCAGGAAGGCGCGGACGTGGACATGGCGGAGTTGGCCGCGCTGGTCCACGACATCGCGGACTGGAAATTTCATGACGGCGATGACACCAAAGGCCCCATCGAGGCCGCGCGCCTGCTGCGGCAGGAGGGCGTGACGCAGGACGTGATCGATCAGGTCACGGACATTGTTGCGACGATCTCATTCAAGGGTGCGGGCGTCCATACCGAAATGAAGACCCTCGAAGGCAAGTGCGTGCAGGATGCCGACCGCCTCGACGCCATCGGCGCAATCGGCATCGCGCGCTGCTTTGCCTACGGCGGCCACGCCGGGCGCCTGATGTATGACCCGGACGAGGCGCCGGTCATGCACGCCACAGCCGAGGCCTACAAGGCTGCCAAGGGAACGAGTCTGAACCACTTCTACGAGAAGCTCTTCCTGCTCAAGGACCGCATGAACACCACCAGCGGCCGCGCGCGCGCCGAGGAGCGCACGCAATACATGCAGGACTTCGTCGCCAGATTTCTTCAGGAATGGGGTACGCCCGAAGACTGACTTTCAGCACATCCCCATAGAGATACCGGACCGCCCGCGCTGCGGGCGCCAGACAACTCAAGGCTGACCGAATGGGCTGCAGAGCGGCCCAGCATGCCTCCGGGTCATGCGCATTGCTTCGCAACATCATTCAAAAGCCGGCCAACGGCAGTCCACCCATCCTGCATCGCTCGTTTTCCCGAACCAGTGGTCGAATAATGACATTTGAACCAGACCCTGGTCGAAAATCCTCGTAGAATGAGGATGCTGCGACGCAGCATTCACGGCGCGGACACTTCTCCGCGCGCACGCCGCACACTCTTCAGGGCGGGATTTGACATGAACCTCATGCTAACCATCGACGGCAACGAAGCCGTTGCCAATGTGGCGTATCGCGTTTCGGAAGTGATCGCCATCTATCCGATTACCCCTTCGTCAGGCATGGGTGAGCTGTCGGACGAATGGGCGTCACAGTGCAGGACCAACGTCTGGGGCAGCGTTCCCCGTGTGGTCGAACTGCAGTCGGAGGGCGGTGCGGCCGGCACCGTGCATGGCGCCTTGCAGGGCGGCGCACTCGCGACGACCTTCACCGCCTCGCAGGGCCTGCTGCTGATGATCCCCAACATGTACAAGATCGCCGGCGAACTCACACCGACGGTCTTTCATGTCGCGGCGCGGGCGGTGGCAACACATGCGCTGTCGATTTTCGGCGACCACTCGGACGTGATGGCGACGCGCGGCACCGGCTTCGCGCTGCTGGCCTCGAACTCGGTTCAGGAAGCGCAGGACATGGCGGTGATCGCTTCGGCAGCCAGCCTTGCCGGACGCATCCCGGTGCTGCACTTCTTTGACGGTTTCCGCACCTCGCACGAAGTCGCCAAGATCGTTCCGGTCGATGATGCGCTGCTGCGCGACATGTTGCCGCAGGACCGCATCACCGCCCAGCGCGAGCGTGCGCTGTCGCCGGAACACCCGGTACTGCGCGGCAGTTCGCAGAACCCCGATGTGTTCTTTCAGGCCTGCGAAGCGCGAAACCCCTGGTTCGATGCCTTCCCTGCCGTCGTGCAGGCCTGCATGGATCAGTTCGCCGCGGCGACCGGACGCGAATACAGGCTGTTCGACTACGTCGGTGCGCCCGATGCCGAGCGCGTGATCGTGCTCATGGGCTCCGGCGCTGAAACCGCACAGGAAACCGTCGAGCACCTGAATCGGCTGGGCGATAAGGTCGGCCTGCTTAAGGTGCGTCTGTTCCGGCCCCTTGCACCCGAAGCGCTGGTTGCCGCCCTGCCCGCCACAACCCGCGCGATTGCGGTGCTCGACCGCTGCAAGGAGCCAGGCGCCGAGGGCGAACCCTTGTACAAGGACGTGATGGTGGCACTGGCCGAGAACGCCTCCGGCGAGGCGCCACGGTTTGCCCGTTTGCCCAAGGTCATCGGCGGCCGCTATGGGCTGGCCTCCAAGGAATTCAATCCGGCGATGGTGTGTTCGGTGTTCGCCGCCCTTGACGAGCCGAGCCCGAAACGACGCTTCACCGTGGGCATTCAGGACGACGTCACGCATCTGTCGCTGCCATACGACCCGGGCTTCCGTACCGACGCAGTGCGTGAGACCTTTGGCGCGGTGTTCTACGGTCTCGGGTCGGATGGCACGGTTTCGGCCAACAAGAACTCGATCAAGATCATCGGCGACGAGACCGAGCTCAACGCACAGGGCTACTTCGTCTACGACTCCAAGAAGTCGGGGGCGATGACGGTGTCGCACCTGCGATTCGGCACCCAACCGATCCGTTCGACCTACCTCACCGGCGCGGGCGATGCAAAGTTCGTGGCCTGTCATCAGCCGCTCTTTCTCGAAACCCACGACTTGCTATCGCACGCCGCGCCGGGCGCCGTGTTTCTGCTCAATACCCCGGTCGCGCCGGACAGGGTATGGGAAACGCTGCCCGCCACGATGCAGCGACAACTGATCGACAAGCGCATCCACCTGCATGTGATCGACGCCTATCAGGTGGCGCAGGACGCCGGCATGGGGCGGCGCATCAACACCGTGATGCAGACCTGCTTCTTTGCAATTTCGGGAATTCTGCCTCAGGACGAAGCCATTGCCGCGATCAAGCACGCGGTGGAAAAGACATACGGTCGCAAGGGACGTCGCATCGCCGAACTGAATTACCGCGCCATCGACATGACCCTGGCCTGCCTGCACGAAGTGGCCCTGCCGCAGACCCATGACAGCGCTGCGAGCAGTACCCAGGCGCGCAGCGAGCCGCAGGCATCCGAGTTTGTACGCAGGCTGACCCTGCCGCTGATCGCCGGCAAGGGCGATACGCTGCCGGTATCGCTGTTTCCCGCCGACGGCACCTGGCCGACCGGCACCGCCCGCTACGAGAAGCGCAACCTCGCGCTGCAGATTCCGGTCGTCGAGAGCGACCTGTGCACGCAGTGCGGCAAGTGCGTATTCGTGTGCCCTCACGCGGCGATCCGCGTCAAGGCCTACCCGGCGGAGCTCGCCACCGGGGCGCCCCCGACCTTCAAGCAGATGGCGATCCGCAGCAAGGACTACCCGAGCGGCTGGAAGATGACCTACCAGGTCGCACCGGAGGACTGCACCAGCTGCACGCTGTGCGTCGATATCTGCCCGATCCGCGACAAGTCGAACGTCTCGCGCAAGGCGATCAACATGGCCGAGCAGGCCCCGCTGCGCGAGCACGAGGCCGAGAACTGGGACTTCTTCGTCAAACTGCCCGACTATGACCGCAAGCTGGCCAAGCGCACCACCGTGCCGGGCTCGATGCTGCTGGCGCCGCTGTTCGAGTTTTCGGGTGCCTGCGTGGGCTGTGGCGAAACACCCTATATCCGCCTCGCCACGCAACTCTTCGGCGACCGCATGATGGTGGCTAACGCCACCGGCTGCTCGTCGATCTACGGCGGCAACCTGCCAACCACGCCCTACACCACCAACGCCGAAGGCAGGGGCCCGGCATGGAGCAACTCGCTGTTCGAGGACAACGCCGAGTTCGGCCTCGGCATGCGCCTGGCAACCGACCAGCTGGCCAAGGCTGCACAGGTGAAATTGCACGAGATGACGCCGGTTCTCGGTGAGGAGCTGGTCCGGTCCGTGCTGGAGGCCGACCAGGAAGACGAAGCCGGCATTCACGAGCAGCGGCAACGCGTCGCCGCACTCAAGGCACAGCTGTCTGCGCTTGCCACGCCGGCCGCCGAGGCACTGGCGACGATCGCCGACTATCTCATCCGCCGCAGCGTGTGGATCATCGGCGGCGACGGCTGGGCCTACGACATCGGCTTCGGCGGCCTCGACCATGTGCTGGCTTCGGGCGAGAACGTGAATATCCTGGTGCTCGACACCGAGGTCTATTCCAACACCGGTGGCCAGAACTCCAAGGCGACGCCGCGCGGCGCAGTCGCCAAGTTTGCCGCCGGCGGAAAGCCGAACCGCAAGAAGGATCTCGCCCGGATCGCCATGGACTACGAGAACGTCTACGTCGCCCAGGTCGCCTACGGGGCCAAGGACGTGCATACGCTCAAGGCCTTCATCGAGGCCGAGAGCTATCCCGGGGTATCAATCATCATCGCCTACAGTCCGTGCATCGCCCACGGCGTGGACATGCAGCACAACCATCGCCAGCAGGCCCTCGCGGTCAAGTCCGGACACTGGCCGCTGCTGCGCTATGACCCACGCCAGCGCGAACGGGGCAAGAATCCCCTGTCGGTCGATAGCGCCGCACCCAGCATTCCGTTCGGCGACTTCGCCCGCACCGAGGCACGATTCACCGTGCTCGAGCGGCTCAATCCGAAGGCGTCTGCCAGCTTCATCGTACAGGCGGGCAAGGACGCGCGCCTGCGCCATCAGGAATACGTGGAACTCTCCGAAATGGTGCCGCCCGAGGTGGCCCTCGACGAAACCGCCAAAGACGCTGCCGCAACCAAGGAGACGCCCGATGCCTGATCTATCCACCACCTATCTGGGCCTGGCGCTGAAGAATCCGCTGGTGCCCTCCTCCACGCCGCTCAGCCACGAACTGGATGCGATGCTGCACCTCGAAGATGCCGGCGCTGCAGCCGTGGTGATGCATTCGCTGTTCGAGGAGGACGTAAAACGTGACGAGCAGATGATGGACCGCTTTCTGCTCAACCCCGACGCTTTCGGCGAGTCGGCGGGACACCTGCCCGCCGGTCATGATTACCAGAGCCGGCTCGACACCTATCTGGAACAGATCCAGCAGCTGAAGTCGCGTCTCTCCATCCCGGTGGTGGCAAGCCTGAACGGCTCGTCGGCCGATGGCTGGGTGGAGCTGGGCAAGGAGATGCAGGCCGCAGGCGCCGATGCGCTCGAGCTGAACGCCTGGTACATGCCGAGCGATCCGGGTGTGACCGCGGCCGAAATCGAACACCGCTACCTCTCGTTGCTGCAGTCTCTGAAGGCAGTGGTGAGCGTGCCGATCAGCATGAAGCTGTCGCCCTTTTTCTCGTCGCTGCCGAATTTTGTGCAGCGGGCAGAACAGGCCGGTGCCGCGGGCGTATCCATGTTCAACCGCTTCTTCCAGCCGGACATCGCCCTCGAGACACTCACGGTGGTCGATCGCGTGCAGCTTTCAAGCTCCGCCGACGCCCTGCTCACGATGCGCTGGATCGCCATTCTGCGTGGCCGCACAGGCTTGTCGCTGGCGGCCACCGGCGGCGTGCATAGCGCCGACGATGCCCTCAAGATGCTGCTCGCCGGTGCGGATGTGGTGCATCTTGCCAGCGCACTGCTGCAGCGCGGACCGCAGGCCCTGCACGACATCCTGCAGGGCATCGGCCGCTGGCTCGAAGAGCGGGAATACGACTCGGTGGCGCAGCTGAAGGGGTCGATGAGCCAGCAGAACTCGCCCGACCCGAGCGCCTTCGCCCGCGCAGCCTACCTCAACGCAATCGATTCGTTTACGCCGCCGGACGGCGTGCGTTACTGAACGCAGGGCCTGCTGCAAGCGGGTTACGAAACCGTGGCACAGACGCGCAACAGACGAGCGCCACCCTCGGCCTGATGGCCGGCCTTGCCTTGATGATGGTGCTCGACACCACCCTGGGCTGATCCTCTTCAAGGAAGCAGCGAGGCTGTTGATTCCCGGCGGGCGGCGGCGGCTGCCGGGTCGAGCAGTCGCCAAACCTCTCGCGCTGGCAGAGTGCCTCGTAAGTTCAGTGACTTCACCTGCACAACCATCTTCAACCCGAGCCAACCTGCTTGAGCGGTATCGTCGATGCACACGAATCGCCGATGTCGCACCTGGCTGACCCGGCAGCTACCTTGCCCTTCTCAACGCATCGCCCCCAGTGCCAACTCGTCGGCGCGTTTTTCTTGAGCCCGGCAAACCGTACATACCGAATGGGTGAAGACAGCCGCAACGCGGCGTCCAAGGCCGACTGTCGCAGACACGACGACCCCAACCTCCATATCACCGAAGCCAGCATGCTCTCATGGAGCGGCGGCGCCGAATCGTCATCGCTGACCATCCACGCGCCGACCCGCAGCACGCCCCTGCCGTGATCGTGTGCTGACCGGGTTTGCACTTGCTCAGGTCCGGCATCGATCTGGCAGCAAACGTCGGGCGGGTGCGCCCGCAGATCAAGCCGCTCGACTCAGTTCTGCCCTGCCATTCATGGCAGCGCCATCTGCCATAGTGGCGCAATTTGTAGAGCCCGTAGATCTCAGTGGCGGCGGATAAGTCTTAAATTATTGATTCTTATCACCTCATTAACCATCGGCTCATTGGCATGTTTCTTGTTTAAGGAGGGATAGTCCGCCTGACGGGCATTCCCCCGCAGGCGCTACATCCAGGGAAGCAAGTACATGGACATGATTGCTCTGTATCCAGACTGGTTTGAGCCCAGCGTGGGTAGTGGTTGGATCAATGGCTCTATTGCCAGGAATGGCTCGCGTGGATAAGCAGCTTTCAACGCTGAAGGATTCGGCCCTTGGTCATCGCCCCGACCTTTGCCGCTCTCTGCGCGCATATCAGCACGGCGCTACCTCGCCTGCACACGGGTGCGCAGGACACAGGTCAGAAGGCAAGAACCGGATATGCACTTCACCGAGATCCACCCTGACCGACGCACCCAACAGCCGACATGCAACCCGGCGCTTCTGACAGCCGTGCGCGGCGTATCTCAAGCGTGCTGAACTCCCAAGGCCCGAATACATGACAAGTCCATTCAGAATCACCATCATCGGTGCCGGTTTTGGCGCGCTTTCGAGCGTTCGCGAAATCCGCAAGCGCGACCGCGAGGCAGAAATCACCTTGATCGCCCCCAGAGCCGAGCTGCACTACCTGCCCGGCATCATCTGGATCCCCAGTGGCCTGCGAACACGCGAGCAGCTGATCGTGCCCCTCAATAATTTTTTCCAGCGCATGAACGTTCGCCACATGGCGGCCGAGGTGACCGGCTTGCGTAATGGCGGGCGTCTGGTGGACACCACCGTTGGTGAAATCCCGAACGACGCACTGGTGATCGCCAGCGGCGGGCGGTTCATCAAGAAGCTGCCCGGGATCGAACACGCCATCACCCCCTGTGAAGGCATTGCGGCCGCGGAGAAGATTCGTGATCGCCTGCAGGCACTGCAGGAAGGAACCATTGCCGTAGGCTTCGCCGGCAACCCGAACGAGCCCACTGCGGTGCGCGGTGGCCCGATGTTCGAATTTCTGTTCGGCATTGACGAACAACTCCGGCGCGAACGCCGGCGCGACAAATTCGAACTGGTGTTCTTCAACCCATCCAGCGAGCCAGGCAACCGGCTCGGCCCGAAGGCGGTCAAGCACCTGCTCGCCGAGATGAAGCGGCGCGATATCCGCACCCACTTGGGCCACAAGATGAAGGGGTTCGAGGCCAAGCGCGTGCTGACCGAAGGTGGTTCATTCCCCGCCGATCTCATCCTGTTCATGCCCGGCATGACCGGAAACGCGTGGTTCGATCAGACCGAACTGGCGCGCTCTCCGGGCGGCCTGTTGCAAGCGGATGCGCAGTGTCGGGTCGCCGGGACCGAGCATGTGTATGTTGTCGGCGACTCTGGCAGCTTCCCCGGCCCGGACTGGATGCCCAGGCAGGCCCACATGGCCGACCTGCAGGCTGCAGCCGCAGCAGAGAATCTGCTGACAGGTTTGCGCGGCGGTACGCCCAGCGACACCTTCAAGATTGAGCTGATCTGCATCATCGATGCGATAGACCACGGCACGCTGGTGTTTCGTAATGCTCAGCGCCAGATCATCCTGCCGCCGACGCGCCTGTTTCACTGGATCAAAAGGCTCTTCGAAAGCACCTACCTGAAGAAATATCGATGACTACACCTCCAAGCACACTCACCCCCTACGAAGCGCTTGGTGGCGCGCCCGCCTTGCACCGCTTGGTGACCCGCTTCTATGAGCTCATGGACACGCTCCCCGAAGCCTATGCAGTGCGCAAGATTCACCCGGAAAGCCTCGCTGGCAGCACCCAAAGTCTGTTCGAATTCCTGTCGGGCTGGTTCGGCGGTCCCGCCCTCTACATCGCCCAAAAAGGCCATCCGCGTTTGCGCATGCGCCACGCGCCCTATGTGGTGGACCAGCGCATGCGCGACGAGTGGATGCTCTGCATGACGGAAGCACTTACCGAGCAGGTGGCCGACGCCGAGATGCGCGACGGTCTGATCCATGTCTTCGCCCAAATGGCAGATCACCTCATCAACACTGATGGTGACAGCGGATGAACAGCTGGCGACCTGCACCGGACAACTCATTTTGCGTAAGCAGCGCGCCGCGGCAAACTCACAAGGGACGCGTCCCAGCGCCTGCAGAAACGCCAACGCCTCAGTCAGAACACCACAATGATGAACTTCAAGCACCTCCTTATCGCGTGCGCACTGACCTTGCCCCTGATCTCATGGGCCGAGCCGCTAGCGGTTGGTCAAGCGATGCCACCGCTGGTCGCAAAAGATCAGCACGACCAGCCCTGGGGCATCGCCGCAGCTACCCGATTGGTGCTGTTCGCCTCCGGCCGCAAGGCGTCGAACATCGCAATGGAGGTCCTCGGCCAACAGCCCAAAGGTTTCCTGGCCACCCGCCATGCCGTCTACCTGGCCGACATGAGCAGGATGCCCGGCCTCATCACCCGCACTTTCGCACTGCCGTCACTGCGCGAGCAGCCGTTCACGGTGGGCGTGGTGCTGGATGAAGCGCTGTTGTCGGATTTCCCGCGGCGGGAAGATGTGGTGACCTTGATCGGACTGGAAAACAACCGAATCGTCGCAGTGAACTACGCCGCGACAGCCGAGACCTTGCGCGAAGCACTGGGCCTCACACACGAAGAGTAATAAGCGTTCGAAGCAGTTGATGCCGCAGGGCGCAACTTGTTTGCGCGCCTCGAACGGAACGACGAATTTCGGTCAACAATGGACAGTGTGTGAAGTAGCGTCGCGCTCAGCATGGCCAGTGCCTTCCGCATGCCAACGACCACGCGCATCAGTTGTGTTGCGGCCAAACCTTACGGCAAAGCGCGGATTTGATTGGCCGTCCTCACCGCTGTAGCGAAGTGGATATCGGCACAGGCTTTCAGTGACGCCCAGTTCCGAGCGCACGGCCGCCAGCCTGAAAGAGATCACAAGTGGGATAAGGGGGAATCAACGCGGCTCCTGGTTGATTCCCCCCGCCCCTTCAGTGAGACAGCTTGCCAGTCGCAGAATCCAATGGGTTCAGCGGTCATCTGTTTTACATATTGAGCAGACTGAAGGCGCCGATCCTCAGACCGAAAAATCACTCCGTCAGGCCAGGTCCCGCTTGCGGCCCCTTGATCTCTGACATCAATTCGGCGATCTGTCCGCGAAGCCAGCGGTTCCCCGGGTCATTGTGAAAGCGCGCATGCCAGTGCTGCTTGACTGTGAACGCGGGTAGCGTGAACGGGATCGGAAAAATGCTGAACTCACCACGACCACGAAGAAGCTCGCCAAGCCGACGAGGGATGGTCATCAGCAAGTCGGTCCGCTCGACAACAAAGGCTGCCCCGAGAAAATTGGGGATCTTGAGGACAATCCGGCGCTGAATGCCTTGGCGGGCCATTTCCTGGTCGATGACTTGGTGACCGGTGCCGGAAGTGCTGAAAACCGCATGCCCCTCGGCTTCGAACTGCGCCAGGCTGAGTCCCCCCTGGATACGCGGGTGGTCGGCGCTCGCGAGGCATACATACTGCTGGCGAAACAGTGCCTGTTGATAGAAACCCGCTTCGAGGGCTGGGATAAAGCCGACCGCCAGGTCGGCATCACCGGCTTCAAGCAGTCGCCCCGTGTCTGGAGAAAGCGAAGAGATCTCGATCCCGATCCCCGGCGCCGTCGCGCGCAGGCGCTGCCATAACCTGGGAAGCAAAACCAGGTGCGTGATGTCGGTCATGCAGATTCGGAAGCTTCGGTCGGACATGGCCGGATCGAACACGTGGCGGTGGCCAAGCGCTTCATCAAGGGCATTGAGTGCCGTCCGAACAGGCTGAACGAGTTCCTCCGCAAGCGGCGTCGGCTCCATGCCGGTCGAGGTGCGCACAAACAGCGGATCTGCATAGTGCTCACGCAACTTGCCCAGCGCAATGCTGACTGCAGGTTGGCCAAGGTCCAGAACATCAGCGGCGCGGCTCACGCTACGCGTTTTGTAGACCGCATCGAATACCGACAGCAACCGCAACTCTGGTGTCGTCACCGCACCCCCATTATTCGAAATTTGACTTGATTGTATTCCGCGCATTGCATGGACGGAATACTTATGCGTCGATAAATTCCACCCATCGCAGCAAACCAGCCATTGCCCAGCTGCCGGAACGAAGCATCCAGCACTGATCCGGCCCCCTTCCCCGATGGAGGAACGAACGAAATGCAGGAACTTGGAACACTTGACGATTTGCCTGAGGCCTACCGAGCGGCCCTCACCGCACAGAACCTGGTTCCGCTTTGGCCCAGCCTGCGCGCCGTGCTGCCCCCGGGCAAACCGGCCCGTCGCACGCAGCCGGTTCAGTGGTCTTACGAAGCCCTTCGCCCACTGCTGATCGAGGCAGGCGAGCTGACGCCGATCGAGAAAGCCGAGCGCCGGGTACTCGTACTCGCCAATCCCGGCCATGGCCTGGAAAAGATGCAGGCCAGCTCGTCGATCTATCTCGGCATGCAACTCTTGCTGCCGAACGAATGGGCTCCGGCACACAAGCACACGCCGAACGCGGTACGAATGATCGTTGAGGGCGACGGCGCCTATACGACGGTCGACGGCGAGAAGTGCCCGATGAGCCGCGGCGACCTGATACTGACGCCAACCGGCCTCTGGCACGAACACGGCCACGATGGCACAGACCCAGTGGTTTGGCTGGACGTGCTTGATCTGCCGCTGGTGTATTACGTCGAGGCATCCTACGTCACCGAAGGCACAGCCCAGACGGTGACTGCAGAGGCCACGGAGCGCGCCTACCAGCGTGGCGGAGTGGTGCCATCACCGGTGTTCGCCCGCTCAGGCAAGTCCTTCCCCATGCTGCGCTATCCGTGGGCTGAAGTCCGTGCCGCGCTGATCGCGATGAACGCTGCCGAACCCGACCTGGAGGCCGTACAGGTCGCTTACGTCAATCCGGAAACCGGCGCCGACTGCCAGGCCATCCTGGGCTACTCGGCACTGATGCTCCGACCCGGCGAGACGCTGCGCCTGCCCGCACGCTCACCCGCGATGGTGTTCCACCAGATAGAGGGATGCAGCGACATCAGCATCGAGGACAGCGCATTCACGCTCGCCGAAGCCGACACCTGCTGCGCACCGGGCTACACGCCCGTGGTGCTGACCAATCGATCCGCAGAACAACCCGCGTTCATCTTCGTCGCCGACGAAACACCGCTGCACAAGAAGCTCGGTGTGTATGAAGTTCGCACCTGATTCCAATCCCAACGAAAGAAAGCGAGCACTGAAATGACTCAAGTCAGCTACCTGTGGAACCCGCCCCCCGTCCCGTCACTCCCGGTACGCGGCATCGCCGAGCGATACCCGGTCAACCGCATCTTCTGCGTCGGCCGCAACTACCACGCACACGCTGTGGAGATGGGCGTGCCGGTCGACAAGGCAAATGCTCAGCCCTTCTATTTCACGAAGTCTGCGTCGACTCTGGTCGAGTCGGGCGCCACCGTGCCCTATCCGACCGGCACGTCAAACTACCACCATGAGATGGAACTGGTTGTTGCCATCGGCGCTCCCGGCTTCCGCGTCGCAGAAGCCGATGCATCCAGCCTAATCTACGGCTACGCCGCGGGCCTCGACATGACCCGCCGCGACCTGCAACTGGTCGCCAGAGAAAAGGGACGCCCATGGGATCTGGGGAAGGACTTCGAGCTCTCCGCGGTATGTGGCGAGATCGTGCCAATCGGCAAGCTCGGTGTGCTCTCAAGCGGCGCCCTCACCCTCGATGTTAACGGCCAGCGTCGGCAGACCGCCGACCTCACGCAGCTCATCTGGAGCATCCCGGAGCTGCTCGCAGACCTGTCGAAGTTCTACCACCTGCAGCCGGGAGACCTGATCTACACCGGCACCCCGGAGGGTGTCGGTGCGGTGAAGTCCGGGGACAGGCTTGTCGGTCACATCGATCATGTTGGCGACATCGAACTGAGCATCGGCGCAGCCGAGTAAGTCACGGGGACTCGGGCTCTGGTCTGCCCGAAACCCGATTCGAGAAGAGAGAGGAGAGAAGGATGACGAATCAACAACTTCCCGTGATCGTCGCGGGCGGCGGCATCGGTGGCCTGGCAGCAGCACTCGCACTGGTACGTCAGGGGTTTTCGGTCAAGGTGCTGGAGCAGGCACCCGAGATCGGCGAGATCGGCGCCGGCATCCAGCTCGGTCCCAACGCCTTCCACGCATTTGATGCGCTGGGTATCGGCGACAAGGCTCGCAGCCGCGCGGTCTTTACCGACGAGATGGTGATGCATGACGCAGTCGATGGCGCACTTGTTGGTCGGATCCCGACCGATGAAACCTTCCGCAAGCGCTTTGGAAACCCGTATGCGGTGATCCACCGCGTCGACGTGCACCTTTCGCTGCTCGAAGGCGCGCAGGAGACGGGCCAGGTCGAGTTCCTGACCTCAACACGCGTCGATCGTGTCGAGCAGGATGAGGACTGCGTCACTGTGTTCGACCAGAACGGGGTCGCGCACCGCGGGATCGCATTGATTGGTGCTGACGGCGTGAAGTCGGTGATACGTGCCCAGTATGTCAGTGACCCCGCTCGCGTCACCGGTCACGTGGTGTACCGTGCGGTCGTCGACCGCAAGGACTTCCCGGAAGACCTCCAGTGGAACGCAGCCAGCATCTGGGTCGGACCAAACTGCCATCTGGTGCATTACCCCTTGCGTGGCGGCGAGCAGTACAACGTCGTCGTCACCTTTCACAGCCGCAACAAGGAAGAATGGGGCGTCACCGAAGGCAGTCCGGAAGAGGTGCAAAGCTACTTCCAGGACATCTGTCCAAAAGCCCGCCAGTTGATCGACCTGCCCAAAAGCTGGAAGCGCTGGGCTACTGCCGACCGCGAACCGATCGGACAATGGACCTATGGACGTGTCACCCTGCTTGGCGACGCCGCGCATCCGACGACGCAGTACATGGCACAGGGTGCATGCATGGCGGTGGAAGATGCCGTGACACTTGGCGAGGCGCTGCGCGTCAAGGACAACGACTTCCCCAAGGCCTTCGATCTTTACCAGCGTTCCCGTATCGCCCGTACCGCGCGCATCGTGCTGTCATCGCGGGAGATGGGGCGCATCTACCACGCCAAGGACGTCGAGCGCCTCGTGCGCAACGACCTGTGGAAGGGCCGCAGCCCGGAGCGCTTTTACGATGCGATGGAGTGGCTGTACGGATGGAACGTCGACAACTGCCTGGCGAAGAGCTGAACCGAGGATACCGTCGTGAAACTGTACAACTTCTTTCGCAGTGGCACCTCGCACCGCCTGCGGATCGCCCTCAACCTGAAAGGAATCGAGTACGAATACGTACCCGTCGACCTTCGCACCGAAGCACATCTGGGGGCCGCGTTCAAAACGGTGAATCCACAGGCACTGGTGCCTGCGCTGGTTGAGGGCGAGATGACACTGATCCAGTCTCCGGCAATCATCGAGTGGCTGGAGGAGCGTTACCCGACCCCCGCGCTGCTGCCGGCAGATCCGAACGCACGGGCGCAAGTGCGGGCGCTGGCAGCGATCGTCGGCTGTGACATCCACCCGATCAACAACCGCCGCATCCTTGAGTATCTGAAGAAAACGCTGGGTTGCGACGAGGCGGCAGTGCAGACGTGGTGCCAGACCTGGATCCAAGCGGGCTTCGATGCACTTGAAACCCTGCTGGCAGCGGACAAGCAACGCGGTGCATTTTGCTTTGGCACCACGCCGACTCTCGCAGACGTGTATCTGGTGCCGCAGATCGAAAGCGCACGCCGCTTCAAGCTCGATCTGAGCCCCTACCCCAGCATTCTTGCGGTCGACCGTGCGTGCGGCGAACTTGAAGCGTTTCGCCGGGCTGCACCAGCCGTGCAACCCGACGCCCAATGACAGACACACTCATATAAATCCCGTACCCCCCGAGGAGACAAAGATGAAATTCACAAGACTTGCACGTGCTCTTGTCGCAGGCATCGCCCTAACCACTGCCGCACTGGGCGCCGGAGCTCAATCACTCAAACTTGGCCACATCACGCCGCCGACGCATGTGTGGAACCAGGTCGCGGAAAAGATCGCCACCGACCTTGCCACCGCATCCGGCGGCAAGATGAAGGTTGCGGTCAGCCCTCTGCAGAAACTCGGCAACGAGGCACAGATGATCAACCTGATGCAGGCGGGCGCTCAGCAGTTCGGCATCTTCACCGTGGGCGGCCTGGCCAATCGCGAAGAGTCCTTCCTGGGCTGGTCGCTGCCCTACGTCTTCAAGGATGTCGCCCACGCCACGCGCGCCGCCAGTACGCCGGCCGCGAAAGAGATGCTCAAGCGGCTGGACAAGACCGGCCTGGTTGGATTGGGCTACGCGTTCGCCGGCATGCGTCACGTGCTTTCGCTGGATCCGGTGCGGTCGGCTGCAGACCTCAGGAACAAGAAGATCCGCTCATTCCCGAGCCCGGTCTATAACGATTGGTGGAACGCCAATGGTGCCGCCCCGACCGCGATGCCGCTGTCCGAGGTTGCGCCATCGCTGACAACCAAACTGCTCGACGCGGTCGACGTGGATCTGGATGCGCTCGTCGGACTGAAATTCCATCAGCAGGCACCCAACCTGACACTCACGAATCATATGGCCTTCCCGGCCGTCATCGTGGTCTCCAAGAAGTGGTGGGATAGTCGCACACAAGCCGAGCGCGACATGATCACCAAGGTCGTGACCGACGCCGAACAATGGGGGTTCAAGGCCGCGATCGACGCGGATGCGAGCAATCTTGAGAAGGCAAAGGCCGATGGCGCGAAGGTGATCGATGGCGACATCGCATCCTTCCAAGCCGTGGGCGGAAAGGTGCGCGACCCGTACATCGCAAAGAATCCGCTGATCGCGGACTTCTACAAACAGGCCAAGGACCTCTGAGCGCGCCTGCAACGGTACCGAGAGAAGTCCTGACGGGACAGCGGGCAGCCCTAATCGGGCCTCGCTGGCCTTGTCACGTCGCACCAAGGAGTCCGTCCTGATGTACGAAACCATTCAAAAAGCCGACAAGGGCTTGGCAGTGATCGAGCGCGGCTTGGTCATTACCCTGACAGGCGCAATCGCCGCGATCATGATGCTGCAGGTCGTGATGCGCTACTTTTTCAGCGCACCGATCTTCTGGGCTGAGGAGATCTCCGTCCAGATGCTGGTCTTCGCCACCCTCTTCGGTCTGTCCTTGCTGGTGCATCACAACCAGCTGGTGACAATCGATTTTCTACCGAATGCGCTGCGGCCGCGGGCACGACACGCCCTTGCCGCTGCACTCGGTTTGGTGATGCTGGCGCTATTCGTGTTCATGAGTTGGCTCGGCTGGGAATGGATCAGCCGTCCCGAGGTGCGCATCGAACTGGGCGCAACCACGCAGTTGCCACGCTGGTACAACTACGCGGTACTGCCATTGGCCGTCGCAATCATGAGCTGGCACCAGTTTGCCGCAATCCTGCGCGATCTGCGCGCCTTCGCCGGAGGTGCAAAGTGATCACCTTGGTCGTGTTCTTTATCCTGCTTTTTGCGGGCCTGCCCATCGTCGGCACCATCCTCGCCAGCGCCATCGTGTTCATGGCGACCAGCGATCTGGCCGTGCTCTACGACTCAATCCCTATCCAGTTCTATGGCGCGCTGGAAATCAACAGCCTGCTCGCGATTCCGCTCTTTCTGCTGGTCGGCGAGATCATGAACAAGGCAGGGCTTACTCAGCGCCTGATCGCGGTTGCCGAGGTCCTGGTTGGCGGACTGAAGGGCGGGCTCGCATATGCCAACCTTTTCACCAACGCAATGGCGGCGTCAATCCTCGGCTCGGCCGTCGCGCAAATCGGGGTGATGAGCAAAGTGATGATCCCGGCAATGGAGCGCAAGGGTTACGACCGTGCGTTCTCGGGCGCGGTGACGGTATCCGCCGGCCTGCTCGGGCCGATCATCCCCCCGTCCATGCTGATGATCATCTACGGCGTGGTCGCAGTTCAGCCGATCGCGCCTCTGTTCATCGCCGGCATCGTACCGGGCATCCTGTTGGTTTCCGCACTTGCGCTGGTGATCTTCCTCTACGGCGTATTCGGCCCCGGCCTGCCCTCCGGGACGAGAACCGGACGTTCAGCGTCATTCAAGGTCTTGCTTGAAGGACTCGTGCCCGCCGTGATTCCGGTGGTCGTAATCGGCGGGATCATGGCCGGCGTAATGACGCCGACCGAATCCGGAGCGGTCGCTTCAATCATCGCGCTGGCACTCGGACTCGTCTATCGCGAAATACATGTACGCGATCTCGGAAGAATCCTGCTTGAGGTGGGCACAAACACGGCCACCATCACCGGCCTGATCGCTGCAGCCTCGGTGCTGAGCTGGGTGCTGGCATTCCAGGGCGTACCGGATATGGTGGTGGAGTACATGAAGGGGCTCACCGATTCGCCCTTCATCTTCCTGCTGCTGGTCATCGCGATGATGCTTGTCCTCGGCATGTTCCTCGAAAGCATCAGCGTGCTGATCGTAGTGGTGCCGCTGCTGATGCCGGTCGTAAGCAGCCTTGGAATCGACCCGATTCACTTTGGCGTGGTGTGCACACTGGCCACGGTGATCGGTCTGGTAACCCCGCCGGTTGGGCCGGGACTTTACATCGCCATCGTCCAGGCGGACATCCGCATGGGACCGTTGTTTCGCGCGACCGCCCCGTTCCTTGCCATTGTCATGCTCGTAATGATCCTGATCGCAGCCGTACCCGAGATCTCAACCTGGCTACCGGCGCTGACGGCCGGCAACTGAATGGAATCCGCCCACGCCACAGCGGGCGCCGCATACATCCTCCAATCAGACTCAATGGAACCATCATGTCCAAGCCATCCGATACAAAGAAAGAGAACGAACCACTCGAGGATTTCTCCCACTGTCATGAGGGCATCCTGAGAAAGCTCGAGATGCTTAACGAACTCCCCGCGCTGCTGGAACCCGCCAAGCGCGCGAGAGAGATCGCAGCCAGTGCGCTGGAATTCTTTCGCGAAGCCATCTTCGAGCATCATCTGGACGAGGAGCGGGAGCTTTTTCCGGCAGTCTTGGAGAGTGCCGAAGAGGGCGACGAGCGCAGACACGTCCAGGCCCTCGCGAAACAACTCACCAGCGAACACCGCGAACTGGAATCCACCTGGAAGCGCCTCGAACCCGAGCTCAAGCGCGTCGCCAAGGGACAGGACAGCCACCTTGATGTGGCTGCGATCGAGCGCCTCGTTACCCAGTATCGGGCTCACGCCGAGTTTGAAGAGCGCGAACTACTCCCGCTATCCCAGACAATTCTCAGCCGCAACGCGAGCCACTTGGGCGCGCTGGGCCTGTCGCTGCACATGCGCCACACACCCAGAAAGCCTACGACATACATCTGAACACTGAGGTTATCGGTGCTCCCGCATTGCATCCCGACTGTCCGTTCCAGCGGTTCCGCCCCATAGGACACTGGGCAGATCACTGCATGAGTCCGGCTCCCAACTGAATCTTTTTCGGGCTTCCCGCAGCACTTGAGGCGGGCCCCTGCATGCTGCTCTCTAGAGATACGAACCTCGGTAATCGTGACGAGCTATCGTTTCCCTCCGTACCACACCACGATGCTTCTGAGATCCAGAAACGACAGGCCCCGCCCAGTCCAGGACGGGTGGGACGTGTGGTCACTGCGTGTGGTCACTGCGTGTGGTACATCAGGCTGTGCTGCTTCCCCTGACCTCCTGAAATGCCGGTGATTTCACAGCTACCAGGGAAAATAGTGGAGAGAATGGGACACTCAAATAAGACAACAACTGAATATAAACAAACGCTTACGTATACACACCGAAAGCCATTTGTACCAGTGTTCTGTACCAGAGTTGTTGCTTGCTTCAGCAGGATCTCACCTGCAATCCTTGGCGAAGATTCTCGTGGGTACGTCCTCGTCCTAGTCAGTCTGCGTAGCTAGCCAACTCGTTCCTTAAGATCAGAATTGCGGCAGCATCCGGCCATGAGCCGACCTTGACGTGGACCACGCACCCACGAGCAGCGACGCAAGGGTCATGGATTGGCCGAGCAATGTGCGAAACACGCATTTTCATTCGGCTGACTGGAGCCGACATCCGAGCAGTGTTCTTGGTCACTGGGACAACTGACTGCATGACATGCTCCGGTTGCGGGCACATAGTGACATCCTTGTTGGTCTTCAAGGTCTCCGCCACCACAATTCGGCGCACCTATATGAGCGCAATTCAACAGCACGAGGTCCAGGACCACGCTCTGAGCCCGGCCCGACGAACTTGCGTTTGCGCAATGCGCCAGGCAATCGCTGTAAGTGGGTTGCGTGGAACCCGAGTCTTCACATGTTCCGTCGTTGCAGGGCGTGTAACGACAGCTGTGGTCCCCGCTATCGTACTGGCAATGCGTGGCGTGGACATCCTGTATACAGATCGCATCGCAATCGATATTGCAACGCGTGGGGCCGGAACAGGTCGAGCGACAGGCGTTTTCCAGTTCTTCGCACGTCGGCGGCGTCTGTGCCGCCAGACCCATCGGTCTTTGTATCGCGCAGGATGCGAGCACGGCACTGCACATCAGCAATAAGCCGATCCTCACGAGTGCATGCAAATCGAATCGAAAAGTCCCTCTCAGAATCACTGCCCTGGTCCCCTTGAAAAAAGGCTTCAAACCATGCCGTGCGTCTAAAAAAGCATAGACCGTGTTAGCGGCAGTGTAAATCCGCATGAACTTGGCGGCGACGTGCGCCTGTCCGTATGGCAGTGAGGACGCAGCCTGCGCCGCAGACAGCCCAAACCAGTTCAGGACTCCTCCGTCTCGTTGAACTTCGGCTTCCCCCTCCGCACCCTGCCATTCATTCGTTTAATTGTCGCAACTGAAACTCAAAGGCTTCCTGCACGTGACGACGCAGAACCTCATCCTCCCAAGGTTTCAGCAGCACTTTCATGACGGCGCCGCGGTTGACGGCTTCCGTCAGAGTGACCTGCTCCAGGCTTTTCGGGCCAGCTGAAACTTGAGAGGATGGCTTCCAAGAAGAAGAGGAAGTCATGCGCAAGAGCCGTTTTACAGATGAACAGATGGTCAAGATCCTGCGGGAGGCCGACCGCACGCCGGTCGCGGATGTCTCAAACAAGCACGGAGTGAGCGAGCAGACGATCTACACGTGGCGCAAGCGCTTCGGCGCCATGAGCTCGAACGAGGTCAAGCGACTGCGGCAGCTGGAGGCCGAGAACGCGCGGCTCAAGAAGATGCTGGCCGAGCGGGATCTGGAGATCGACGTGATGAAGGAGATCACGGCAAAAAAATGGTGGCGAGGCGCTGGCGATCGACGTCGCGGGCAGCATCCGCTCGGAGCGCGTCTTCGATGTCTTGAGCCGCTTGATCAGCGAACGCGGAGCGCCGAAAGCATTGCGCTCGGACAACGGCCCGGCGTTCGTCTCGACGCGGTTGCTCCAGTGGGCGACCGATGAGGGATTGCAGATGGCGCTGTCGCAGCCGGGCAAGCCATGGCAAAACGGCACCGACGAAAGCTTCAACGGCAAGTTCCGCGACGAGTGCCTATCCATGGAATACTCTCGCAACCGCCTTGAGGCGCGCGTCGTCATCGAGCAGTGGCGCCGTCATTACAACGAAGTACGACCGCATTCTGCGCTGGGATACCTGCCCCCGGCGCAGTACGTTCAGAACCAGTCAGGCAACGACCATGAGGCCATTCGTCTCAAGTAACTCGTGGTCCGAAGAATCGGGGCAGGTCAGTGTGCGGACAGTGGTTTCGAGCCGCTCGTTTCACAGGAGGTGGGAGATGCCGTCACAGGGGTGGCGCTTGCCGCGGGAGGGTTCGGTGTATGCCTCGTGTCCACTTCGGCCACGACCCTGCAGTTTCCTGGGGTTGTCTATCTCCCGATGCACGATACCCCACCCGGTTTCTTCGTCGATCTGAGCTGCATTTATCGAAAGGGTGACCAGTCACCCATTCTCGCCGCTTTTCTGGAGACGGTTGCCGAGTACAAACGGATCAACGCGAGTTCAATCCATCGGCCGCCCCCTGACGAACACGCATCCTAGCGGTGACCGTCTAACAGGCTGATATGGAAACGGGCGATGCCACACCGCTAATGTCGGCCCCTGACATTTGAATCATGTTAAGTCAGACCGGCATGAACCGAGCCTGAGTGGTCGAGTCACGTTCAGCGAGCTCGCTGAAAAGCCAATGTTGAAAGCTCCGAATCTTTGGCAGATCGACCTTCGATTTCAATACATTGAACGTATAGGCTTGCACCTGCAAACCCTCGCGACCGAACGGCGCAACAAGACGCCCACTCTCAATTTCCCGTTCGACAAGAAGCAGGCTGTCTAAACAGACACCAAGTCCATCGACTGCCGCGCTGATGGACATGAACGAACGATCGAAACGCAGCCCGCGCGAAATGTCGAGCTTCACTTTCCGATGTTGCCGCATCCAATCGCGCCAAGTCACCACACAACGAACACTATGTATCAACATGAATTTTTCCAGGTCCTCCACAGAACGCAGCGGCCGATCCTCGGTGATCAGTGCGGGCGAGCACAGGGGCACAATGGTCTCCGGCGGTAACGGCAGCACCAGGGTACCCGCTGGCTGAAGTTGCCGCATTCCGTACCGGATGTCCAAGTCAAACTCCTCTTTCATTAGATCGACCGGCGACACCGACGCGTTCAGCCGCACATCCACGTCTGATTGCAACGAGCTATAGCGCGCCAGTCGTGGCATCAACCATTGAGTGGCGAAGCTCGGCGTGCAGTGAATGGAGAGAATGTCGCTCTTCTCCGCCTCCGCCACGCTCCGGGTTGCTGCATCGATGTGCCCGAAAGCGGCCGAAATCTCCTCTGCGTACCGTCTGCCGGCATCGGTGAGTACTACTGCCCGATGCACCCGATGGAACAGGCGCACACCAACTAATTCCTCCAGTAGCTTCACCTGATGGCTGATCGCGGACGGTGTTACGAACAGGTCGTCTGCAGCAAGTGCGAAGGATTCGAAGCGCGCGGCGGCTTCAAAAGCCTGTATGGCCTTGAGGGATATTCGATTGTGCATCGCAACGGATCCATAAATTCAATTCATCTATTTGCCTCTTTTATTCGTTTGAGCCTGATTTTTCAAGTCCGTAAGCTGTAATCACTGACCGGCGTGGTCGGAGGCAGGGCTGAATTCCTGGTCCCGGCGACCGAGAGCGATCTCGCAAAACGCGATCCATGCCATGACGCCAACTACACCTGACGGCTAGGGGATGAGGAGAATTGAATGAACACACACAGCAACACCGCCCTTGAGGCCAAGCTCACCGAGCATGCGTACCGGGTCCGCCGATTTGCGCTGCGCATGGGCGAAGTGCAGGGACAGGGATACGTTGGCCAGGCCCTCGGCTACGCCGATGTCCTCGCCGTGGCTTATTGCCATGCCATGCGTTTCCGCCCAGAGGATCCGAAGTGGGAGGGACGCGATCGGTTCCTGCTCTCCCACGGTCACTATGCCATCGCCTTCTACGCGGCCCTGATTGAGGCAGGCATCATTCCCGAGGACGAATTGGACACCTACGGCTCCGACGACAGTCGCTTGCCCATGTCCGGCATGGCGACCTACACGCCAGGCATGGAAATCTCCGGTGGGTCGCTCGGCCAAGGCCTGCCGATCGCCGTAGGCATGGCCCTCGGGTTGCGCCTCAAGGGCAACCCGGCCTTCGTCTACAACTCGATGTCGGACGGCGAACTTGACGAAGGCTCCACTTGGGAGGCCGCCATGGGCGCTGCTCATCACGGTCTGGGCAACCTGATCTGTCTGGTGGACATCAACAATCAGCAGGCCGACGGCCCCTCCAGTCAGGTGATGGGCTTCGAGCCGCTGACCGACAAGTGGGCGTCCTTCGGCTGGCATGTGCAGCGGGTGGACGGCAACGATCTGCCGGCCGTGATCGCCGCCTTCGATGCCGCACGTGCGCTGGCTGAAGCCAAGCCTCGCGTCATCCTCTTCGACACGCTCATGGGCAAGGGGGTGCCCTTTCTTGAAGCCCGTGAGAAAAATCACTTTATCCGCGTCGATCCACCCGAATGGCAAGAGTCCATCGACATCCTCGACCGCGCCCAAGGAGCCGCCTGATGAGTACCTCCACCGCCAAGAAACCGCGACTGACTACATCGGCGATGATTGCGTCCATCGCTTCCGAAGGGCAGCGAACGATTGCCGCACCGTTCGGCAAGGCCCTCGTTGAACTGTCCGAGCAGCGCCCCGAGATCGTCGGGCTGACCGCCGATCTGGCGAAGTACACCGACCTGCATCTGTTCGGGCAAGCCTATCCAGAGCGCTTCTTCCAGATGGGCATGGCCGAGCAGCTGCTGATGGCTGCCGCTGGCGGCATGGCGAAGGAAGGCTTCATGCCCTTCGCCACCACCTACGCGGTGTTCGCCACCCGGCGCGCCTTCGACTTCGTGCATCAGGTGATCGCCGAAGAAAACCTCAACGTCAAGCTGTGCTGCGCGCTGCCGGGCCTGACCACTGGCTATGGCCCTAGCCACCAGGCCGCGGAAGATCTCGCCCTGATGCGCGCCATTCCGGGTATGACGGTGATCGATCCCTGCGATGCGCTCGACATCGAACAGGCAGTGCCCGCCATCGCGGCCCACAACGGCCCGGTTTACATGCGTCTGCTGCGCGGCAACGTGCCGCTGGTGCTGGATGAATACGACTACAAATTCGAGCTGGGCAAGGCCAAGCTGCTGCGTGGCGGCAACGATGTGTTGCTGATCGCCTCCGGCATCATGACCATGCGCTCGCTCGAGGTTGCTGCCGCGCTCGCCGCCGACCAGGTGGACGTGGCCGTGCTGCATGTGCCCACCATCAAGCCGCTGGACACGGCCACCATCTTGGCCGAGGCGAGCCGGTCCGGCCGCCTGGTGGTCGTGGCCGAGAACCACACCTCCGTTGGCGGTCTGGGCGAGGCGGTCGCCACCGCGCTGCTGACCGCAGGCGTGAGCCCACAGTTCCGCCAGATCGCCCTGCCCGACGCCTTCCTCGACGCCGGCGCGCTGCCCACCCTGCACGACCGATACGGCATCTCGACCGAAGCCATGGCCAAGACCATCAAGATGTGGCTGGCCTGACGCCCCCGACCCCAACCAAGGACCTCACCATGACTCAACCGCTGCTTCTCCAAGACAAGGTCGCCATCGTCACCGGTGGCGCCGGCCGCAACGGCCTGGGCTACGCCTCTGCCCGCATGCTGGCCGCCCACGGCGCCCGCGTCGCGATTCTCGACCTCGAACAGGCCGACCCGGCCGCCGCCGCCGCCGAACTGGGGCCGCAACACATCGGCCTGGTAGCCGACGTGACCGACAAGGCTTCGTGCGTGGCCGCCGCCGGCGAGGTGCTCAAGCGCCTGGGCCGCATCGACGTCCTGCTCAACAACGCCGGCATCACCCAGCCGATCAAGACGCTCGACATCACCGGCGCCAACTACGACGCAGTGCTCGACGTGAATCTGCGCGGCACGCTATACATGTCGCAGGCGGCCATCCCCTCCATGCGCGAGCAGAAGTCGGGCGCCATCGTGTGCATCTCGTCGGTATCCGCCCAGCGCGGTGGCGGCATTCTCGGCGGCCCGCACTACTCGGCCGCCAAGGCCGGCGTGCTCGGCTTGGCCAAGGCCATGGCACGCGAGTTCGGCGGTGACAACATCCGCGTCAATTGCATCACCCCGGGCCTGATCGCCACCGACATCAACAAGGGCAAGATCCCAGAGGACAAGCGCGCCGCCATCCTCGATTCGATCCCGCTGGGATGCATCGGCGAGCCCAACGACGTGGCCGGTTGCGTGGTGTTCCTCGCCAGCGATCTGTCCAAGTACTGCACCGGCATCACCGTCGATGTAAACGGCGGCATGTTGATTCACGGCTGACGCTGTTCAGCCGGAGGCCTCGGCCCATCCTCTTCCGGGGCCTCCACCCGATCCCAACGGATCAGCAACGGGCCGGCCGGCACGACAGGCCCACCACACTTCAGAAAGAGAACGGAGACACATGATGAAAAAAACACTGATCGCACTGGCCGCCACCCTGGCCATGACCTCCTCCGCCGCGTGGTCGCAGACCGTCCTGCGCTTGTCGCACAATGCCGCCCCAGGCAACCCCAAGGCCGAAGCCTCGCTCAAATTCGCCGAACTGGTGGCGCAGAAAACCGGCGGCCGCGTGAAGGTCGAAGTCGGTGGCAGCGCCCAGTTCGGCGACGACGCCGAGTCCCTCACCAACATGCGCTTGGGCACCATGGCCTTCAGCGCCAACTCCCAGGGCACCACCTCGAACATCGTGCCGGAATTCGGCCTGCTCGGCCTGCCCTTCCTGTTCCGCGACCTGGAGCATGCCTACAAGGTGGTCGATGGGCCGGTGGGCGAGAAACTCGGCGAATACGCCGACAAAAAAGGTCTTGTACTGCTGGCCCTGTGGGACAACGGCATCCGTCAGGTGAGTAACAACGTGCGCCCGATCACCAAACCTGACGACCTGGCCGGCGTCAAGCTGCGCACGCCGCCTGACCCCATGACCCTGTCCATCTTCAAGTCCTTGGGCGCCAACCCGGCCCCGCTGGCCTTCTCCGAGCTGTACATCGCCCTCCAGCAGGGGGTATTCGACGGCCAGGAAAACCCGCTGATGAACATCTATTCCTCCAAGCTCTTCGAGGTACAAAAGTACATTTCCCTGACCGGCCACAAGTACGAAGCCACGCCGCTGCTGGCCAGCAAGATGATCTTCGGCACTCTGTCCAAGGACGACCAGAAGGCGGTGCGCGAAGCGGCGGTCGAAGCCGGCACGCTGAACCGGAACATGTCCCTGGCGGCCGATGCGGACCTTCGCAAGAAGCTGGCCGACGCTGGCGTCCAGTTAAACACGGTGGATCAGGCCCCGTTCGTCGCCCAGACCAAGCCAGTCTATGACGAGTGGGCGGCCAAGTTCCCGGACATGGTCAAGCTGATCGTCACCGAGGCGGCCAAGTAATGGACACCACCCACACGCCGCTGGCCGCAGCGCCCGAAAGCCCTGCAGCCCTGGTGGTGCGGTGGGTGGACAACACGATCGTGGGCATCAGCACGGTGCTCGCGATCGGCTCTCTGGCCGTCATGTTCGTCTCGCTGATGGCCGAGGTGATTGTCCGCTACCTCACCAATCAGGGCATGGGCTGGCCAACCGAGATGCCCAACATCCTGTTTCCCTGGCTCGTCATGGGCGGGGTCGTCATGGCGGCTCAACGTGGCCAGCACATTGCGGTCACCGCCCTGAACGGCATGCTCGGCAAGGGCGGCAACCGGATCCTGCTGGTCTCCCACCAGATCCTCATTGCCGCCACCTTCTTCTACCTCGCCTGGGTCGGTATGGATGTAATCGAGATCACCGGCAGCGAGGCCTACCCGGTCACAGGCATATCGGCCCAGTGGGCCTATCTGGCGATGATCTTCGGCTTCGTCGGGCTCGGCATCACAGCACTGACCGCCATGGTGCGTGTGCTGCAGGCCGCCGATCCGCTCTCGGTTCGCGTCCATCATATCGAGGAGGACCTATGACTCTGATGATGATCCTCGTTTTCGGCGCCTTGCTGGCGCTGGCCCTGCCGGTCGGCTACGCGCTGATCGTCAGCTCCGGCCTCGCAGCCATCACCGTCGGCGGCATGCCGAGCGTGGCTGCCGTGGTCAAGATCTTCCAGCCTACGCAGAGCTTCCCGCTGCTGGCCATTCCCTTTTTCATGCTCTCTGGCAGCCTGATGATGGGCGGCGAGCTCGGCCGCCGGCTGATCAACTTTGCCACCTTGCTGGTCGGGCGTTTCCACGGCGGACTGGGGCAGGTGACGGTGGTCGGCTCCACGGTGTTCGGGGGCGTGTCGGGCTCCGCCGTGGCCGAGGCCTCGGCGCTCGGCTCCATGCTCATCCCTTGGCAAAAGCGCGAGGGCTACCCGGGGGCCTTCGCCGCTGCGGCAACCGCTTCGTCCTCGGTCATCGCCGGCCTGATCCCACCGTCGATCCCCCTCATCCTGTACGCCGCGGTGTCCAACGAATCCATCGCCTCGCTGTTCCTCGCGGGGGTCGTGCCCGGCCTGCTGCTGTGCGGCGGCTTCATGCTCACCTGCTACCTGTCGGGGCGCCTGCGCGGTTTCAAGCGACTGGCCCAGACGGTCACGCTGCGCGACATCCTGCGCGCCACAGCCACCGCCTTGCCAGCACTCGCCATGCCCGCATTCATCGTGGTCCTGCTGCGCGCCGGCATTGCCACGCCCACCGAAGTGAGCGTGCTGGCGGTCTTTTACGGCCTGATGGTGGGCCTGTTCGTGTATCGCGATCTGACCTGGGCGCGCTTCTACGATGCACTGGTCCACACCTCGGTCACCACCGGAGTGGTCATGCTGGTGATTGCGGCGTCCAACCTGGTCGGCTTCGTGCTCACGGTCGAGTCGGTGCCCACCGCGGTCGCCAACTGGGCGATGACCACGCTCGAGTCGCCATTCCTGATCATTCTGATGATGAACATCATCATGATCGTGGTCGGCATGTTCCTCGACCTGCCCGCGGCCATTCTCCTGCTGGGCCCGACTTTCGTCGCCATCGGCAACGCCATCGGTCTCGACCTGATCCAGCTGGGCATCATGATGGCGGTGAACCTCAGCCTCGGCCTCTTCACCCCGCCGGTGGGCACCACGCTATTCATCGCCGCGGCAATCTCGCAGGAGCGCGTCGGCGCCATCGCAAAGGAACTGTGGCCGTTCTATCTGGTGGCGCTCATCGTCCTTGGTCTGGTCTCCTACGTACCCAGCATCATCATCTACTGACATGAGCGCTCACATGAACGACATCGCTTTCGCCGGCCTCGGGGCCATGGGGCTCCCGATGGCCCACAATCTTCTCCGCGCCGGCTTCAAGGTGCGCGGCATCGACCTGAACGAGACCGCACTGGCCGGGCTGGAAGCGGCCGGGGGGGTGCGCGCGTTCAGTGCTGCCGAGGGCGCCCGGGGCGCCGACGCGCTGATCCTGATGGTGGTGAACGCCGCGCAGGCCGAAGCCGTCCTCTTCGGCGCCGGGGCCCTGGCGGCGATGTCGCCGGGCGCGATCGTGTGCCTCATGGCCACCTGCCCACCGGGCGCGGTCGCACGCATCGCCGAACGCGTGACCGAGGCCGGCTGCCGCTTCATCGACGCCCCGGTGTCCGGGGGCACGGCCGGCGCCACCGCCGGCTCGCTGACCATCATGGCCGCGGGGGCCGCCGAAGATTACGCGCGCATCCATCCGGTGTTCGAGGCGCTCGGCCAGCGCCTCTTCCATGTCGGCGATCGGGCCGGCCAGGGCGCCACGGTGAAAACGGTCAACCAACTGCTGTGCGGTGTGCACATCGCCGTGGTCGCCGAGGCCTTCGCCCTGGCAGCCAAGGTGGGCGTCGATCTTGACATCCTGCTCGAGATCATGGGCGGCTCGTCCGCCGGCAGCTGGATGCTCAAGGATCGCGGACCGCGCATGCTGCAGGACGACCCCGCGGTCAGCAGCGCGGTGGACATCTTCGTCAAGGACCTGGGCATCGTCCTTGAGGCCGGCCGCGAAGCCCAGGCCGCCCTGCCGATTGCGGCTGTCGCCCACCAGCTGTTCCTGGCCACCTCGGGCCGCGGCGAAGGCCGCGCCGACGACAGTCAGGTGATCCGCAGCTACTACGCCCTCAACGGCACCCGATGATGGCCACCCGCGCAGATGCCACCCGGTCTGCGCACCGCGCCGACCCCGACCGCCATGTTCCTCGACATTGCCAGCATCGTCTTCCCCGTCTTCTCGGTGATCGTAGTAGGTTTCCTCTACGGTCGACGCCACCGGCCGGACATGCTCGCCACCAATCAGGTGAACATGGACATCTTCGTGCCGGCGCTGATTTTCTCGGCGTTGGCCAGCCAGTCCTTCTCGTTCGCCGACGTGAAGATGGTGGCCATCGGCGGCACGATCATCGTGCTGGGCTCGGGGCTGTTGGGCCTGCCCGTCGCACGTGCGTTCGGCTATGCGCCGCGCACACTGCTGCCACCGCTGATGTTCAAGAACGCTGGCAACATGGGCCTGCCGCTGTTGCTGCTGGCCTTCGGACACGAGGCGCTGCCGGCGGCGGTAATCCTGTTCCTGATCGAGAACGTTCTGCACTTCACCATCTCCAGCATGTGGCTGGGCAACAGCCTCAAACTGTGGCGGGTTCTGCGCGAACCGGTGTTCATCGCCGGCGCGGGGGGCATTTTCGTGAGTGCCACCGGCGCCACCCTGTGGCCACCCGTGCTGTCCTCCTTCAAGGTCATGGGCGATGTATCCGCCGGGCTGATGCTCTTCGCCTTGGGGGTACGGCTCAATGCCGCACCCTTTTCCGAATGGCGCATTGGTCTGGTTGGTGCCATCGCCACGCCGGCCACCGGCATGCTGCTGGCCGCCCTGTTCTGCTGGATCTTCGGCCTGTCTTCGGCGGAAACCGACGTGCTGCTGCTGTTCGGGGCGCTGCCGCCGGCAGTGCTCAACTACATGTTCGCCGAGCGCTACGGCCAGGAGCCCGAGAAGGTGGCCGCGATCGTGATTGCCGGCAACCTGGTGGCGCTGCTGTCCATCTCGTTCGCCCTTGCGATCCGGCTCTCATCATGAACCCGCCACGCCCGGGCTGACGCCCCCGCCTCCGCCCCCGAATTCTCACGACAACGCGGCCCGCCAGCCCTTGACGCCGGCCCCAGGAGACCTACGTCCATGCAGAACACCACTTCAGACGCGATGGCCAACGCCATCCGCTTTCTCTCCCTGGACACCATTGTCCATGCCGGCGAAGGCCACCAGGGCGTGCCCCTCGGCATGGCCGAGATCGCCACCGCACTGTTCACCCGCCACCTGAAGTTCGATGCGGCCAACCCCACCTGGCCCGACCGCGACCGCTTCGTACTCTCCAACGGCCACGGCTCGATGCTGCTCTATTCGCTGCTCTATCTCACCGGCTACGAGAAGATCAGCCTCGATCAGGTCAAGACCTTCCGCGAACTGGGTTCGCACTGCGCCGGCCATCCCGAGATCGACCCGGCCTGCGGCATCGAGGTCACCACGGGCCCGCTCGGCCAGGGCATCGCCAACGCCTTTGGAATGGCGGTGGCCGAGGCCTACCTGAGCGCCCGGTTCGGCACGGCAGTGGTCGACCACTACACCTACGCCTTCGTCGGCGACGGCTGCCTGCAGGAGGGTGTCGGTCAGGAGATGATCTCGCTCGCCGGCCACCTGCGCCTCGGCAAACTGGTGCTGTTCTGGGACGACAACAAGATCACCGACGATGGCGCTACCGCGCTGTCGATCAGCGAAGACGTCGCCGCCCGTTTCCGCGCCGCCGACTGGCAGGTGATCGAGCTCGACGGCCACGACGTCGATGCTGTCTCCGCTGCCATCACGCTCGCCAAACAAGACTCGCGCCCGTCCCTGCTCGCCTGCCGCACTACGATCGGCAGGGGTATCCCACGCGTACAGGGCCAGCGCGGCGGGCACAGCGCTCGCCTGTTTTCCGACGATGCCGACGCCGCGCGCGAACTGCTCGGCTGGCCTCATGCGCCGTTCGTGATTCCCGCCGACCTCCTGGCGGCCTGGCGCACTGCCGGCCGGCGCAGCGCGGCAGACCACACCACATGGCGCGCACGCCTCGCCGCCCTGAGCCCCGACGATCGCGCCGAGTTCGAGCGTGTCCAGGCCGGTGAGCTGCCCGCCGGATGGCGCGAGGTCTTGCTGAGCTACAAGCAACGCGCCGCCGCCGACACCGAGCCCAAGCCCGGCATCTTCGCCTCGGCCGAGATCAACGACTTGCTGGTCGAGATCCTGCCCGAGCGCATCGTCGGCTGCGCCGACCTCGAAGCCCCCACCTCCCACAAGCGCAGCCTCGCCGCCTTCACTGCCGAAGACCGTGCCGGCGCCTACGTACATTGTGGGGTGCGCGAACATGTCATGGGCGCAATGGCCAACGGCATCGCGGCACACGGCGGAGCCATCCCGTTGGCCGTGACCTACCTCGCTTTCTCCGATTATGAGCGTCCGGCAATGCGCATGGCAGCCTTGATGGGCCTGCCGGTCAAATTCGTGTTCAGTCACGACTCCATCGGCGTCGGCAAAAACGGACCGACACACCAGCCGGTCGAAATCCTCGCCGCGCTGCGCGCCATGCCCAACATGCTGGTGATGCGCCCGGCCGACGCGGTCGAAGCCGCCGAATGCTGGGAAATCGCGCTCGACTGTCGCCACACCCCGGCAAGCCTCATCTTCGCTCGCCAGGCGCTGCCCACGGTACGCACCCGCCACAGCGACGACAATCTGTCGCGCCGTGGCGCCTATGTGCTCGCCAAACCCGAAGGCGGGCCTCGCGCCGTCACGCTGCTGGCCACCGGCTCCGAGGTGAGCCTGGCGCTGGCCGCCCGCGATCTGCTGCAAGCCGACAACATCCCCACCGCCGTGGTGTCGATGCCATGCTGGTCGCTCTTCGATGCTCAGGACGCCGACTACCGCCACGCCGTGCTCGGCAATGACACCGTTCGCGTAGGCGTCGAGGCCGCCATGCGCTTCGGCTGGGACCAGTACCTTGGCCAGCGCGGCGGCTTCGTCGGCATGAGCGGTTTCGGTGCCTCCGGCCCCGCGGAGCAGCTGTACACGCTCTTCGGCATCACCCCTGCAGCCATCGTTGCAGAGGCCAAGCGCCACCTCTGACCCCCTTCAGGAACGCTACCCCATGCACAAGATTGTCTTTCTCGACCGCGCCACCATCGCCCCGCAGATCACGCTGCGCACGCCAAACTTTGCGCATGAACTGGTCACTCACGAACACACCGGCGCCAACGAGGTGGTCGCCCGCCTCACCGGCGCCACGATAGCCATCACCAACAAGGTGCCGCTGACTGCCGCCGTGCTCGAACAACTGCCCGAGTTGCGCCTCATCGCCGTGGCGGCGACTGGCACCGATTGTGTCGACAAGGCCTGGTGCCAGCGCCACGCCATTGCCGTAGCCAACATCCGCGGCTATGCCGTCAACACCGTGCCCGAGCACACCTTCGCGCTGATCCTGGCGTTACGGCGCAATATCGTCGCCTACCGCGACGACGTGATCCGGGGCGAATGGCGAAAATCGGGGCAGTTCTGCTTCTTTAACCACCCCATCCACGACTTGGCCGGTGCCCGCCTTGGGATCATCGGCGAAGGCGCACTGGGCCAGAGTGTGGCCGCACTCGCCCGCGCCTTCGGCATGGTGCCGCTATTCGCTGCGCACAAAGGCAAGTGCGGCTTCGGCCACCTATACACCCCGTGGGAGGAGGTGCTCGCCACCAGCGACATCATCACCCTCCACAGCCCGCTAACGCCCGACACCCGCCACATGGTCTCGATGCCCGAATTCCGCGCCATGGCCCGCCGCCCGCTGATCGTCAATACAGCGCGCGGCGGCCTCGTCGACGAAGCGGCGCTGGTACAGGCGCTCGACGAGGGTCTGATCAGCGGCGCCGGCTTCGACGTCACCGTCGGCGAACCCCCCGCCGCCGACAGCACGATGATGCGTATCGCCGCGCGCCCCAACGTCATTCTCACGCCCCATGTCGCCTGGGCGTCGGACGAAGCACAGAAAACGCTGGCCGACCAGTTGATAGACAACATCGAGCAATTCGTCGCCGGCACACCGCGCAATCTCGTCGAGGGCGCCTACTGATGATGCCTGCCCCCCGTGACTTGCTGCGCCGCATGTTCGACGCGGCCATTGCCGCCGCACAGCCAGCCCACTGCGTCCCACCCCACCTCCCCCGGCCACCGAACGGCCGACTGGTGGTGATCGGTGCTGGCAAGGCCTCGGCGGCGATGGCACGCACAGTCGAGGATCACTGGACCGGGCCGCTCGAAGGCCTCGTCATCACCCGCTACGGCTACGCCGTGCCATGTGATCGCATCGACATCGTCGAGGCCGCCCACCCTGTCCCAGACGCGGCGGGAATGGCCGCGTCTGCGCGAATGCTAGAAAAAGTGCGCGACCTCAGCCCCAACGATCTGGTGCTATGCCTGATCTCCGGCGGCGGCTCAGCGCTGCTGACCGCCCCGCTTGAAGGTCTGACGCTGGCGGACAAGCAGGCCGTCAATCGTGAGCTCCTGCGATCCGGCGCGACGATCTCCGAGATGAACTGCGTCCGGCGCCACCTCTCCGCAGTCAAGGGCGGCCGCTTGGCCGCCGCCTGCCACCCGGCGCGCGTCATCACTCTGCTACTCTCCGACGTTCCCGGCGACGACCCGATCAACATTGCGTCTGGCCCGACAGTCCCCGACCCGACGACGTGTGCGGACGCACTCGCGATCGTCCGCCGCTATCGCATCGAACTGCCGAACACAGTGCGCGAGGCGCTTGAAAGCGCCCGCGGTGAAAGCCTCAAGCCCGGAAGCGCCGTTTTTGCGGGTAACGAAACCAGCATCGTCACCGCTCCGCAACACGCTCTCGAGGCCGCAGCCGAGGTCGCCCGTGCGGCCGGACTTGCTGTGCATATCCTCGGTGACAGCCTTGAAGGCGAAGCACGAGATGTGGGCAAGGTCATGGCCGGCATAGCGCACCAGATCATCCGCCGCGGCCAGCCCTTCACGTCTCCCTGCGTACTGCTCTCCGGCGGCGAAACGACCGTCACGGTGCGCGGTGCCGGACGCGGAGGCCGCAACGTCGAATTCCTTCTCGCCCTCGCCCTCGCCCTCGACGATACGCCTGGCGTATACGGGCTTGCCGGTGACACCGACGGGGTTGACGGCCAAGAAGAGATCGCCGGCGCGATAATCACCCCTGACACCCTGTCCCGAGCCTGGGCGCTGGGGCTGCGCCCCGCCGACAGCCTTTGCGACAATGACGCCCACAGCTTCTTCGAAGCGCTCGGCGACACAGTGGTAACCGGCCCGACACGTACAAACGTCAACGACTTCCGCGCGCTTATCATTCTGTGATGCCAATGAGCTGCAGCGCAGTGGCGAGGAGTAAGGTCCGTCCAGAGCATCTGGGAAAGTCACGCGCCCGACTGAAATACCCCCCGGTGAGGCTTACCCCGCCTTGTGCGCTGCGTCGTACTCGACCTTCGATATTAGCGACAACCCGGCCTTGACGCGTCTGCGGTTGATCGCCTCGAGTGCTTCCTGATTGAGGGGCATCTCGCTGATCGCCGTGTCGACCTGTTCCTGCATCGACTTCTGCTCGAGTGCTTCTTCCTTGTTACAGCCCTTGTCCATTTTCCTGCTCCACAAAGAACTCCTCGCCCGCCTGAACGACGCCCCCCTTCAGGCTGGCAGTCAGTGCTTGATCGGCTTTCTGGCGAACTGCGACGAGCGGGTCGGCACCGCTTTTATCAGGTCGTAAAGATGTCGTCCGTCCATCTCCCTTTCGAGTGATAAGTCCGTCTCCGCGTTGGGCAATAACTGAAGCGTCGTCGAGTCGATACTGCGCTCCAAAGATTCTGCCCAATCCCTTTTGTGACTGTGGCTTGAGTCCTCGAGATGCGCGATCCTCGTTCGCCTCGGGCAGCGTGTCTGGCAGATCTTGCGCGGAATAGATGCTGGCATTCTCGACCTCGCTCCCGTTTGACAATGTCGTAGTGTCGGCAACCTTCAGCCAGCAGGCAAACATTCTTTGCTGCGCGCCCGATGTCTCACTGAGTGCTGGAGGTCTTTCGAGCAGCGCTCCATCGCAGTGCCTAGTTGTGGGCGATGGACGAAGACTGGCAGATAGAATCGTCTGCGTCCAAGATCTGTTGTTCAGGGGTAAGGATTTTTGACCGCGCATCCATGCATGCATGCAGGCACTGTAGCGGAAGCGCTTTTTTGGGTACGCACAATGAATGGCACGCCGAAAATCAGCAGCAGATCTTCAGAATCCCTGCCCACTTCCTGCCCAGCACCTAACAAGTCGCAAAAAAACAAAAAGCCCAAAACCTTTCGGAATTGGGCTCAGTGCTTGAATATTTGGCGGAGAGGGTGGGATGCTTCAGGATCACCAAAAAGCCATATAAAAATCAATAGCTTACTTAACGACCTCGACGCCTTGTAACACCAACCTGTAACACCAGCAGCGCACGAATACTGACACAGGCCCACAGGCTTTTCAAGCGGGCCTGTTTGCTTGTCCAAACGTCAGATAGAAACAAGGTGTGGGACAAATTGATGTGCGCAGAGCGATAACGGCCATCTCCGCGAACGACGACACAGTTCGTCACCCGCATTAGAATCGTGTCCAATCAGATTAGGATTAGTCGAGCCTGAACTTGCAAGCGCTCGAACACGAGACGACGCCAAGGAGCGGATGTGATAAAGCGCATGGATCACTTCACCATCGTCACAGATCAACTCGACAACACACACCGCTTCTACACTGAGCTACTCGGACTGGAAGAAGGCCCGCGCCCCCCCTTCCCGGTGCCTGGTTACTGGCTTTACGCGGGCAAGCAAGCCGTGCTGCACGTCGTTGGCGTCGACCAGATGCCTGAGCCGCGGCGCGGTGCGCTTGATCATATGGCATTTCATGCCGAGGGGTTTTCAGAGACGCTGGACCGCCTTGATCACTCAGATACTCCATACCGAATTATCCGTGCGCCTGGCGACGTCCGCACTTGGCAGGTGTTTATGTTCGACCCCAACGGCGTCGAGGTTGAACTCGATTTCGAAGCGACCGAGCGCGCACCTGCTGACTGGAAAGTGCGCGGTCGCGTCACAGCTTCGGGTGCAGATACAAGCTAGATCAGGCCTTCGTAGGAGCCGCCGTCGATCTGCAGATTCTGCCCGCAAATATAGGAAGCCTGAACGGAGCATAGAAAGGCGCAGGCGGCCGCAAACTCCTCAGGTCGGCCGAAACGACCTGCTGCAACGGGTCGCAGCATCTCGGCACGCGCCTCTTCGAGACCAGTTCCCTTCGCACGCGCCAGCGTGTCGATCATGTAGCGAAGACGATCGGTTTCAATCCGCTCGGGCAGCAGGTTGTTGATCGTTACGTTGTCGCGCACGGTCTCCGTCGAGAGCGCTTTGGAGAAAGCGGTCAGTCCGGCACGGGCTGCAGTCGATAAGCCCAGCGGCAGTCGTGGTGACTTCACCATCGCAGAGGTGATGTTGATGATCCGACCGAAGCGCCGCGACCGCATCCCACCCACAACAGCCTGAATAAGCAGGATGGCGGAAAGCATGTTGGCCTCGAGCGCGCCCACCCAGGCGGCATGATCCCAATCGCCAAGCCGACCGGGCTTCGGCCCACCATTATTCGTCACTAGGATGTCGGGCTCACCACACGAAGCAAGCAGCAACTGACGGCCCTCTGCGGTCGAGAGATCTGCTGCAACCGTGAGCGGGCGGCGCCCCGTCATCGCTCCGATTTCGTCCGCCGTGGTTTCAAGCTGTCGTGCTTCGCGCCCGTTGATCACGACGAAACAGCCTTCGTTTGCGAGTGCAATGGCACAGGCCTTCCCAAGCCCCCGCGATGACGCACAGACAATTGCCTTGCGACCATTCAGTCCAAGATCCATAGAGAACTCCTCAGATTCGTTGCTACGCGCTGCTGATCTTGTCGCAGTTCGCGTCGAAGTTGGCCGCGCCACAAAATCGAGCTCCCCTGTCGGACTTGACCCGCCCACCTGACTCTCACCGGTAGCGAGTAATAGTTCGGATCACATTTGAGCATACTGTCCAACAAGTTCAACCGATCGTATAAATGGCCTTACGCCCCCCCATCCCTCTTCTGAACGAAAAAGAAGTGATACGTAGCAATTCTAGTTGACCTAAATCAAATCTCAGCAGGATTCTGGAGAGCACAATCTCTTTAAGTTACACACTTTTCTAATTTGTGTATAACTGTTAAAGAAACGCCGCAATCTTCAGGAGGAGGGACGAATGACTGAATCAACAAACCCCAGGCTCTCGGATGGCACTCTGCTATCCGATCTCATCAACCTGGAAACTCGGGAAGTAAAGATGCGGACCCTGTCCGATCCCGAATTGTATGAACTCGAGATGGAGCGCATCTTCGCCAAGACCTGGGTCTTCCTCGGACACGAAACAGAAATCCCGAACAAGGGTGACTTCGTGGTTCGGGACATGGGCTCGGACTCGGTCCTGATGGCGCGGGGCAGTGACGACAACATATACGTTTCACTGAACGTCTGCCCGCACCGCGGGATGAAGATTTCCACCCACGACGTCGGCAACACCCCGGTACATGTCTGCATCTATCACGGCTGGGCCTTTAAGCCGAACGGTGATTTCATCGGCGCCCCGGTGGACAAGGAGTGCATGCACGGCAATTTGCTCACCAAGGAGCAACTGGGATTGAAGAAGGCCCGCGTGGCGATCTACGGCGGTCTGGTATTCGCGACCTGGAACATTGACGGCCCGAGCTTTGACGATTTCCTCGGCGACGCGAAATGGTATTTCGACACCCTTTGGTGCCGCACCAACAAGGGCATGGAGGTGCTCGGCCCCCCGCAGCGCTTCACCATCCGAGCCAACTGGAAAACGGCCTGCGAACAATCCGCTTCCGACGGCTTCCATGTGCTCACCCTGCACCGCTGGCTCTCTGAGGTTGGTCCGTACCGCAAGCCGGGCAGCGAAGGTGGCGGCGGCGATCTGACGCCCGAAATGTATGGATCGGAAGTCTACACGGCACACGCACACACCATGCGCTGCATCGAACTGGACCGAAAAATCCGCCGGCTAACAGGCAAGGAGCCATCCGAGCTGTCAGTCAAGGAAAAGCTCGAAGCCCTGCCCCCCCCCGGCATCACGCCAGCCATGCTCCCTGAAATGATGGAGCGCTTCAGCGAGGATCAGCTCAAGCTGATGACCTGGCGGCCCCCTCAAGTCGGAAATTTCTTTCCCAACGGCCTCTTTGAGTTCGTGTACATCCCCACGCCCGATGGCGTTATCGGTGTGATGGCACTGCACGCCTACGTTCCAAAGGGGCCTGACAAGCTCGAGTTCGTCAATTGGATCCTCGCTGAAAAGGACACGCCGCCCGAACTCAAGGCCCAGATGCTGCGACTTGGCGTCCAGCTCCTCGGCACCTCCGGCATGGTGGAACAGGACGACTCCGACACCTGGCCACATCAAACCCTTGCCGCCAAGGGCGCAGTCAGCAAGAACATCACCCTGAAGTATCAGGCGATGTACGAAAACGCAAAACCCGAAGGCTGGCCCGGACCCGGCGACGTCGGCGATGGCTTCACCAAGGACGACACGCAGTGGCGCTGGTGGCAGTACTGGCACGAACTCATGACGGCCAAGAACTGATCGACATGACGTCCGACACGACTGACTATTTGGAGACATCCATGCTTCAAGAACTTCTCGAGCCCACCCCGCTACCGCCTTCCGTCAGGAAAAACCGCATTGCCATCGGCAGTGAAGCCTACAACGAGGTTCTCAACTTCCTCTACGACGAAGCGGAGATGCTCGACAATCTTCGTCTCGGCGAATGGGCCGAGTTGCTGACCAAGGATCTCGAGTACAACGCGCCCCTGCGTCACACGCGATCGACAGCCCATTTCGCACAGACCTACTCGCGAAACGTTCAGCATCTCCACGAGAACTATGGCTCGATGATGATGCGGGTGAAGCGCATTACTGACACCAAAAGTGCGTGGGGCGAAGACCCTCCGTCCAGAGTCAAGCGCATGGTCAGCAACGTCCGCGTCTACACAACCGACAAACCCAACGAACTCAAGGTCGACAGCTACCTGCTGGTAACCCGCAGCCGTTTCGATTTCGACTATTTCGACCTGATCCCCTGCGAACGTCATGACATCCTGCGCCGCGAGGGTGACTCGCTGATGCTGGCACGCCGTGAAATCCTGCTCGATCAGGTCGTCATTGGCACGCCCAACCTCGGAATCATTCTCTAGATCTGTCCAAAGAACATCCACGCCCCCCGGAAGCGGTGGGGCTGGCTCTGTGCGTCCCTATAAATGGCCGCACGATCGAAAAAAACCGGAGACACGCAATGAAACTCGAAGACCTCGTCCTCGTCAGTATCGACGACCATGCAATCGAACCCCCAAACGCCTTTGCGCGCCACATGCCGGCCAGGTTCAAGGGTCGCGAACCCCATATCGAGACCCTCAAGGGTCGCGATGTGTGGGTGTTCGAAGGTCGTGCCACGGGCTACATGGGCCTGAACTCAGTGGTTGGCCGCCCGAAGGAGGAGTACGGCATGGAGCCACTCGGCTACGAGCACATGCGCCGCGGCACTTGGGACGTTCAGTCCCGCGTAGATGACATGAACGCGAACGGCGTGCTCGGCTCACTGTGCTTTCCGACCTTTCCCGGCTTCGCAGGCCAGCGCTTTCAGCAGTACCCTGACGCGCGCGACGTCTCGCTCGCGGCAATCCAGGCCTACAACGACTGGCACCTTCACGACTGGTGTAACGCAGCCCCCGGCCGCTTCATCCCGATGGCGCTGATTCCGTGGTGGGACCCGCAAGCCGCCGCAGCCGAGATCAACCGCATGGCAAAAGGCGGGGTGCATGCCATCTCGCTGTCTGACAACCCCGCACTTCACGGCTTCCCCTCGATCCATGACGAATACTGGGATCCAGTATGGAAGGCATGTGCTGACAACGCGGTAGTGATCAACTGTCACATTGGCACCGGTGTGAAAGCGGATCACGCATCCGATCTCTCGCCGATCGATGCCTGGATCACCTCGATGCCAATCTCGATCGCCAACTCGGCTGCTGACTGGATCTGGGCCCCGATGTGGAAGAAATACCCGACACTCAAGATGGCGCTGTCGGAAGGTGGCATCGGCTGGATTCCCTACCTGCTCGAGCGTGCGGACTTCACCCATCGTCATCACAAAGCCTGGACCAATGCCGACTTCGGCGGCAAGAAGCCGAGCGAAGTGTTCAAGGAGCACATCATCACCTGCTTCATCGAGGACGACTTCGGCCTGCAGAACCTGAAGCACATCGGCGAGGACATGGTTGGCTGGGAGTGTGACTACCCGCACTCGGACTGCACCTGGCCCAATTCGCCGGAAGTGGTCTGGGAGAGTTTCAAGCACTTGCCCGATGCGACCATCGACAAGGTGACCCACCTCAACGTGATGCGTGAATACAGCTACGCGCCGTTCGATATCCTCGGCCGCGAAAATTGCACCGTCGGCGCGCTTCGCGCTCAAGCGGCCGCGAAAGGCGTCAATACCGCGCCCACCCAGGGCATGGGCGGCGCTGCACCGAAACGCGAAGCGGGCAAGCCGGTCACCTCGGGCGACATCAACGCGATGTTCAAGCAGGCCGACGCCGAAACCGCACTGTAAGCCCGGGGCCCGAGCTCGGGCCCATCAACATTCGATTCAATCGCAAGGTGTCGCCTCCTGCTGGAGGCGACACGCATCGTCACGCACATTGCAACTTGCACTTGGGGGAGATGAAAAATGAGTGATCAGTTCGATATTGTGGTTGCCGGCGGCGGCCACAATGGCTTGGTCGCGGCATGCTACCTGCAAAAAGCCGGTCTCAAGGTTTGTGTCGTAGAGAAGAATGACAAGGTCGGCGGCGGCGTAATGACCCGCGAACTGACTGTTCCGGGTTTCAAGCACGACGTATGTTCCGTCGCCCACACGCTGCTGCAGGCCAACCCACTGCTGCGAAACGACGAGTTGGAGCTGAAGTCGAAATTCGGACTGCGCTACATCAACCCGGACAAGATGACCGCGATTTTCTATGACGATGGCACAACTCTCGAGTTCTATACCGATCTCGAGCGAACATGTGAGGCCATCGCCAAGTTCTCGCAAAAGGACGCCGAAGCATACCGTCGCTTCAATCATCAGGTCTTCCAGAACCTCGACATGATGGTCATGGGCATGTTCCACACCCCGCCAAGCGCAAGTACGCAGGCGGTGATGATGGAGCAGAGCGCCGTGGGGCAGGACCTGATGCGCACCCAGGCGATGAGCGCGTGGGATTTCATCTGCGAATGGTTCGAGAACGACAAGATCAGAATCGCGCTTGCGCGCTATGCGTCCGAAGCGATGATGAACCCGTTCAACAATGGCACCGGCTTTGGCTTCTACATCATCCTGCCCTTCATGCACCGCTACGGCGTCGGCATCCCGGTGGGCGGATCGGGTGCATTTGCCGACAAGCTGCGCGAATGCCTCGAGTCTCATGGTGGCGTGGTGCGCACCAATGCCCCGGTCAAGCAGATGCGCATGCAGGGCAGCAAGGCTACCGGTGTCGTGCTTCAGTCGGGCGAAGAGATTGTCGCGCGCAAGGCGGTCATCTCGACCATGCACGTGCAACAGGTGTTCCCCGCCATGGTTCCCGGTGCAACGCTGCCCGAAGGCTTCGAGCGCCGCATCCACGGTCTGAAGCGCAACAGCTTTCAGCCGTTCAACCTTCATCTCGCACTGCACGAGGCCCCGCAGTACAAGGTCGGTCCGGCAGTCGACGACTTCTTCTGGGTCGAGCGTTCGCATTCGAACTGGGAAGAATTCGCCCGAGCCTTCTCCGATCTCGAATACGGCATCCCACGGCGAGATTTCATTGCCTACGTGATGCAGGACGTCTTTGACAAGACACGTGCGCCCGAAGGCAAGCGCGTGCTCAACATGTACGGCTTTGCTCCGTATAACGTCAAGGGCGGGGCGAAAAAATGGGACGAGATCGGCAAGGAGGTCGCTCATGGGTTCCTCGACGACCTGCGCAAGCTCACCACCAATATGAGCGATGACAACATCATCGGATTCTCATGGATGACCCCGCTTGATATCGAGCGTCACAACAACGCCATGATCGGTGCCGACATCCTGCACTTCGGCTCCTACAACTGGCAGATTGGCGGCAACCGTCCAGCACCGGGCTTCGGTCAATACGTGTCCCCGGTGGAAGGCCTGTACCTGTCTGGAGCGAGCACGCACCCCGGTGGTGGCGTCACCGCATCGTCCGGACGCAACGTTGCACGCGTGCTCATGGAAAACCTCGGCATGGACTTCGACAAACTGATCGACGCCTGACGAACCTGCCGGAGGCGCATCGCAACGCCCCTCCGGCACCTTCAGAGCGAGCGGAAACGCTCGGAATCACGGGAACACACCATGAAGATGTTCAGCAAGGACGGGGTCGAGATGATGGAAGTCAAGTCGATCCAGCGCGACGGGGAGACCCTGATCATGAAGGGCAAGATCATGGGTTCGATGGCCACTACCATACTGATCAAGCCCGAGGACTGCTGGCAGGCGGTCAAGCTGATTGGCTGGAGCACCCTGCTCCGCATGCCGGGTCTGCTGTTCAGGGGTTATCTGCAGAGTCGTCACCGAACCAAGGCAGCGAAACCGGCCACATGAATCAATCAGCCGGGGATATGCGCGACGCAACAACTACGCCGATAGTTGCGCACAGCAAAAGGCCCGCTGCGCCGTAAGCCAGTGAGATGAGCGATCCCCACAGCGCAGGGGCGAGCACCGAAGCGATGATCGCATTGAACCCGGTCTGCACGAATAGCTGGACAGACGATGCCATGCCTCGCCTGTCCGGCGCACAATCGAGTCCGCGCAGCGTGACCGTCGGGATTGCCAGCGACATCCCCATATTGAAAATCAGGATGTAAACCACGTACCAGCCGATCCCGACCGGCTCGACCAGGCATACCGCGATGTTCAAGACAACTGCGCCGCTCATGATCATGAACGCGCGCCAGATCGTCGCGCCACGCGACCAACGTTGCGTCATCTTGCCGGACAGTGCCGAACCCAGCACCATGCCAGCAGTTGCAGGGCCGAACAGCCAAAGAAAATCCGTCTCTTTGAGCCCAAGATGGAGCATGAGGAAGACCGGTGCGGAGAGAACATAGATGAACGAAGCGCCAAACATGGATGCATACGACAGCGACCACGCCATGAAGCGCAGATTACCGAACACTGCGAGGTAACCGCAGGCGAGCGACTTCACCCGCAGTGGTTGCCGACGCGAAATGGGGAGCGTCTCATTCAGGCGCAGTAGTACCGCGACGAATAGACCGGATGCCAGAAGACACAAAAACAGAAAGACCGAGCGCCAACCGAAAGCGGCCTGCAACCACCCACCAATCAGCGGTGAAATCGCTGGCGCAAGCCCGAACATCATCACGACATGCGACATCATCCGCTGTGCCTGCGGGCCGTCGTGTAGATCGCGCACCACCGCCCGACCAATGACGATGCCGGCACCCGCAGAGAATCCCTGAAAAGCGCGCAGCACCCAAAGCTCTTCCACACGTGTCGCAAATACGCAAGCCAGCGAAGCAAACGCATAAATCGCCAATCCGACCAGCACAACTCTCCTGCGCCCCAAGGCGTCGGACAGAGAGCCGTGCCATAAGGACATGAAAGCAAACGCCGCAAAATAGATTGCTACCGTTTGCTGGATCGCTGCGACATCAACCGCGAAAACGTGCGCCATCTCGCCGAACGACGGCAGATAGGTGTTGATCGAGAAGGGCCCGAGCATCGCCAAGCCCGCCAGGATCAGGGTCGTCCCCGCGTAACTTGTCGGCGAAGCACGGTCTGAAATCAGGGTCTTCAGCCCCGGAACCCGAGAACTTCGGAGATATCTGCGCCAGGATCGGCATCCGGTCCATAGCTCAAATCACCTTGTCTCTGACGCTCAGCCAACCTTGCCATCAACAATCGATATCGATTGCCGGGCCCATCGAAGCGCGAACTCAGATCACGTCGCTCGGTTGATTCGAAATAGCGTGCGTTCTGCTGGCGTAGCACCGAGTTGTCCTGCGGTTGAATGACATAGGAGATCCTGGGCATCAACCACCGGAAAGGAGCAGGCGCATGTACCGTGTAATTGGTCTGATCGACCCTCGAGCGGTGCTTCCCAACCGGAACAAAAGGTTGCACGTTTGGAATCGCATATCCCGGCGTGAACTCAGGATACGACACGCACACACTATTACGCAGATGCACATGCAGCACCGCACGCAAATCCTGGTAGCGGGCGCGGACGCCGCCAATCCAGCGCATCACCGGCGCTACCGATTTTTGCTTCACGTTGCGGATGCGCGTCACCGTCTCGGAGGTCGAGAACACCTCGACTTCATCACTTTCCGACTGACCGTCGCCAATCGCATTGGCATGAAGAAAGTCGGCATGGGTCAGGTCGATGAGATTCTCCACCGACAGTGGCGACGCCGCGTCGAAACGCACTGCGCGCTGCGTGTAGCGCGGAATGCCCTGACCGTCACGCGGCAAAAAAGGAATATTCGGAATCAATTCCTCTTGAGCGTGATCCGGATCGCCATACCAGGTCCACACATAGCCATAACACTCCACGACCGGATAACGCCCCGAGCCACCAGTGAAAGCACTTGCGCAAGAACGCATCGCCTCCAGACGGTCTGGACGAAACTCGGCAGCGCGCACCGCAGAACCGTCGCGCCAAAGATAGACATCCTGGTTGTGAACGACCCGTCTTACGGGTCTTGAACCAACATCGGCGCTGTAAGCTACAGGAAACCAGGTATCGCGCAAATCAAGGTTGATCGGCACCCAATCGCGCTTGGAAATTGCCTCACCTTCGTGCGGCACGGTCTTCTGATTAACCTGCTCGTTCATGCCGCACTCTTTTTGAGAAAGGTCGGTGGATTCGGTGAGGTGCTTGCAACGACGAAGGCATGACGCTCAATCGAAGGCGCCACCTCGACAGCAGCGACCGCCCGGCCGTCGACGGCGCCAAAGACATCGAACAAGGTCATGCCTATTGCCTGACGCACGCGCCATTTCAGCGATGTCCCAGCAACTGGGTTTCGGCGCTGAAAGCCGCGCCAGCACAGACTGGTTGTGCCGCGACGATTGGCACTGGCGGCGATCACGATACTGACGAGCAGGACTTCGTCCGAGGTCATCAACTCAACCTGGATATCGCCGCCGTCAAGCGGCACCCGCGTCCGCAACCATAGAGGATAATCCCTCACAAAGGCCGGCCCGGGCCCCTTGCCCGTCCATACTGCACCGCGGTCGAGCACCAGATGCCGCCCCTGCCGTCTCGGGTCGCCAAGAAAGAAATCGGTGATCTGCACGCCGGGGAAGCGGAGCAGACACTCCGGGCCGTCGAGCATCATATCCAGATAGTCATGCAAAGCCAGCCCGACAACCGCAACGCCCTTGCGTTCGGGGCCAAAAGCCTGGTAACCAAAACATGGCAACTCCCCGTGCGGCCTCCCTTCGCCATGCCATACATGGATGAAGCCGTTGCACTCGATGGCTGGAAAAGCGCGCGCGGCGTAACGAGCCGGCACTTTTTCATCCCGCCGCAGATTGGGAATGTCAGCGCACACCCCGCTTGCGCCATCAAAAGTCCAGCCATGATAGGGACACTGCAGACCGTTCGCCTTCACCGGCCCGGGCGATAAGGGCACGCGGCGATGGGGGCAGCGATCCTCCAGCGCGAACACCCCGCCTGCGTCGTTGCGGAAAAGTGCCAGTTGCTCACCCTCGCAGGTTACGGCGAGGGCTTTGTCGCCCTTCACCGCCTCAGCCAGCGCGACGGCCCACCAACGTCCGACCTTCTTTTCGAACATTTCGTTGAACTCAGGCACGGATACGTGCCGTGATCTTGGCGTGTGGCCCGGCAACCTGCGAAGCCCATGCCTCTGCAGCCTGATCCAGGGTGTAGTCGAGGTAGTCGACCTGAATGTTCTCGTCGCGTGAAATTCGCAATAGGCGCTCCCAGATCTCCCTGCGCTCAGATGGGGGGCGTTGGCCAGTACCGATACACGCGAGACTTCGGAACAGCAGATCGGCAATATCCAGATTGACCTGACGCCCAGCGCCGGTTCCGATGGTGAGAATGCGCGCCCCCCAGCGGGTCGCTTTCAGCGCATTGAGCATCGGCTGACCACAGACGAGATCAAGCACGACATCGAAGCCTTCGCCAGCCGCTGCCTTGAGCGCACCGACATCGTCCTCGCCACCGAGCACAACGACCTCGTCGGCAATGCCACGGGCCTTTAGCCGCTGCAGACTCTCCGCAGATCGTGCTGCAGCCACCACCCTGCCAGCGCCAAGATAACGTGCGAGCTGAAGCGCTACCTGCCCGAGCGTACCCGTAGCACCCAGCACCAGCACTTGCTCCCCTTTGCGGATTTTTGCATGCTCAAGCGGCACCAGAGCACCCGTCGCAGCAATGCCCATCGTGATCGCAGTCCTATCGTCCACCCAGTCGGGTACATTCCAGACCTCGGCTTCGGGCACCAGCGTACGCTCCGCCCAGGCCCCGAAAGGCATGACCGAGCGTTCGCCGAAATAGACCCGCCTCCCATCTGTGGCCCGACCAACCCCTTCGCCGCGAATCACGCAGGGGTATTCAACCCCCATGCGATAAGCACCCAACACGTCCCAACCACCCAAACCCGCGGTATCGACTTCGATCAGCACGGCACCATCCAGTGGCACCGGCTCCTGAAACTCCTGCACTGCGGGGGCTGCGCCCCGCTCGCTAATGACGGCTGCTTTCACGATACGCTCCTCACATGCCCTTCGCGCCGGTCTGCGCAAACAGCGCTTTCATCGCAACCAGTGAAGGTGTGTGGGCGGAAAACCCACCATCTGCCACCAGCGTCGACCCGGTCACGAATGCAGCTTCATCACTGGCGAGGAAGGCAACGACATCCGCGATCTGGCGCGGTGTTCCCACATCCGGTGTCAGATGGTTGTCGCGAAGAATCTGGATGACCTCGGCGGGCATGCTGCCGTGAGCATTCTCGGACGGCGCCAACCCGATCTGCATCGCATTGGAGCGAATACCCTGCTTGCCATACTGCGTAGCGATGGACCGGCTGAGCATGATCAATGCGGCCTTGGATGCTGCGTATGCGGATAGCGACAAATCGCCCTGAACCCCAAGGCCGGAGGTTGCAAAAATCAGCGACCCCTTTTCGTTCTTGAGCATTTCGCGCACCGCATACTTCGCACACAGCATCGCGCCCCTCAGGTTCACGCCCATGGCGCGATCCCATGCATCGACGTCCATATTAATTACATCACGATCAAGTCGGCGTTGATCAACACTCAACAAGGCCGCGTTGCTGTACAGCACGTCAACACGCCCGAAACGGACGACAATGGCCTCAACCATGGCCTTGACGTCCGCCTCTACGGAGACGTCGGTACGCACGGCCAAGGCCTTGCCGCCGCTGGCAACGATCTCTGCCGCGACGCGCTCGGCCGCCTCCATGTTGATATCGATAACACCCACGCTAGCACCATGCATCGCCAGGACCCGGGCTGACTCGGCTCCAAGTCCGCCACCTGCGCCGGTAATGATCGCCACGCGCCCTTCAAGTTTTCGATCACTCATGACTGCGGTCTCCAAATATCTTTGTTCTTGTCAAACCTGTGATGCCCACCTCAGCGTCCAGCAAAGTGCGGCGGTCGCTTTTCCTTGAAGGCAAGCGCGGCTTCAGCCGCGTCTTCACTCGGCTTCAAAAGTGCAAACAGATCGAGTTCGAGGTCGAGCCCCTTCTTGAGATCAAGATCAAGAGCCGCACGCGCGGCCCTCTTTACAAACAGGGTCGCAAGCGGTGACCGCGCCGCGATGCTGGCCGCAAAATCAGCAACCTCTGAAAGCAGGGACTCAGTCTTAGTAGAAACCCGGGTAATGAGGCCAATCTCGCGTGCGCGCTCCGCGTTGACCTTGTCTCCCGTCAGCAACAGGTCGAGCGCACGTCCGGGACCGACCACACGAGGAAGACGCTGGGTTCCCCCACCGCCAGGTATCAGGCCCAAGGCTGTTTCTGGAAGGCTGAAAATCGCATCTGGCGTCGCGTAGCGGATATCGCATGCAAGCGCGAGTTCCAACCCGCCACCCATGCAATATCCGTGAATAGCAGCAATGACAGGCTTCTCGGTTTCATCTAACGCTTCGATCCAGCGCGCCCCTTCCATTCGCCCGCGGACCTGGACTGCGGTCTCCGCCCCGCGTTGCTCTTTGATATCAGCGCCAGCGCAGAACCCCCGTGGCCCTTCACCGCGGATCACAATGACCCGTATCTCAGCATCCGCGTTTAGCTCGCGCAAAGCCTCGGGTACACCGACTCGGATGTGGTCGTTGATGGCATTGATCTGAGCGGGCCGGTTAAGGACGATCCAACCGACACTGCCACGCTGCTCCACTGTCACCGCCGCGTTTATCGCACGTACCCGCGTCGTCTCCAGATCAGCCTCGCCCTGCTTCTCAATGCTCGTCACCATTTCAGCACTCCTCAAACTCGAACACCTGGCCGCGAAGCTGGTCAGGGTCGACTCGAATCAATGACCCGCCACCAACAGCTTCCGACTCCTCCACCCAGGTAAAACGCGTCCCGCGAGCTTTGAGGTCCTCAGCCTTGGCTTTCAGGTCGGTGACACCAATTCGGATGTAGTACAAGCCCGGCCCCCAGTTGTTGAGGTAGTGCCCGGCAAGACTGTCCCAACGGGTCGGCTCGATGATGTCGAGCGACGCGCTGTTGGCGACGGTAAACGGCATGGTTGCCCGACAATAGCCCTCGCGGTGCAGGGCTTCGATCTCGCCGCTCGGCTCCCAGTCGAGATTCACCGAACACTTGCGAAGGGTTTCGTTCAGGTTTCGAACAAGGAATCCTCGGGCAGTAACACGCACCATGTCACCTGGCTTTGCATCGCGCGGCTGCGCAGGCGGTACAGAGAACGTCTCCGCCGGCATCTGCAGCGGCTCCATCGGCATCACTTCAATACAGAGACCGCCATCAACCGTCGGTTGATAACGCGGGCGCTCTGGCGTTGCACCCAGCCACAGTCGGTCGAATGGCATCTCCGGCGTGCGCTGGGCCATACGGAATTCCAGGCCTCGACGCATCAGCCTTTCGACGAAAGTGTCGAACTTTGGCCCGTGCAGTGCGAGCACAACCGAGTGGGTGATCATCGGACGATGGCGCCCCTGAAAGTCCTTCAGGCTCTCGAGGAACTCGTGGAACATTGGATCACCGGGGTTCTCGAAGTCGAGGTGCCACTGTGGCTCAACCCTTGTCGGCGAGACTGCGAGCGACTTGTGCACCCTCAGAAAGTGAGCAATATACGGATGGTTGTCGAAAGCCTGGCGCCAACGCTCATGCTTATGAACACCCAGCTTGTCGGCAAGAAGGTCGGCCATCCCATCAGGATCTGGCACCATCATGTCGGCACTCATTAACAGATCGAACATATTTGTCTCCATTCGTGATCAATCTGGCCGCACGAGTCCCTACTGCCTTTTGCAGCTCATGCAAACCACCAAAATTGGAGCGACAGGAGCACACGCCCTGCACTCATCCGGAATCTTCCTCGCGATACCGCGCGGAAAGGGTGTTCAGATAATCGTCATGCAGGATGCGACGCTTTCCCGCGCTGCGGGTTGAGCATGAAATGGGACAGGGCTGGAATAAGGATCAATGCACCCAGCATGTTCCACAGGAACATGAAGGTCAGCAGAATGCCCATGTCCGCCTGAAATTTGATTGGCGACCACGCCCAGGTGATAACGCCTGCCGCCATCGTAAGGCCAACGAGCGCAACGACCTTACCGGTGAAATCCAGCGAGCGCCGGTAAGCCATGCGCAAGCTGCCACCATGACGTTGAACCGCGATCTGGACACTAAGCAGGTAAAGCGCATAGTCAACGCCCACCCCGACCCCGACTGCAATAACCGGCAGTGTCGCCACCTTGAGACCGATCCCGAGCCATACCATCAAGGCCTTGCAAATGATCGTCGTCATCACCAGCGGTATGAGCGCAACAATGGTGGCTCTTATGCTCTTGAAGGTAATCAGGCATAGCAACGCCGTCGCGCCATAGACGGCGAGGTACATCGTGACAATGCTCTTTTGCACCTCGATATTGGTCGCGGCCTCAATCCCCGCACTACCCGCCGCAAGCAAGAACTGAACGGGCTCATTGGCATCCGCTGCAGTGTTGTTAGCATTTGCAAATGCTTCGGCAGTCGCCAGCACACGACCGACCGTATCGGCCTTGTGGTCGGACAAATAGGCGATCAAGGGCGAAACCGAGCACGGCTGATTGGTGATATCGGGCGTGCCAATGATCGCAGCTGAAACAGCCGAGTCGACAATCGATTGATTGCGGCTCAACGTCAGCCACTTGGGATTACCTTCGAACATCGCCGAAGTGATGAATTTTACCGTCTCTGCCAATGAGGTTGTCGTCTGCACCGCCGGATCGGCCCGCAAAGCCTGGGACAGAGCATCCATTTTCTGCAGTGAGGAATACAGTCGGCACCCCTCGTCACTCGTCTTCATGATGACGACAAACTGGTCGCTCGAAAGCCCGTAGTTATCTGTTATATAGGCGTTGTCACGATTGTATCGGGAGTCCGGGCGCAGCTCCGGAGCCCCTGCATCCAGATCACCGATACGAAGATCCTGCATCACCACTCCGCTGACCACGGTAATCAGCACCGCAACCGCAATCGCAACAAGTGCCCAGCGACGCTCGGTCAGCTCGTCAAGAAGCACCCAGACCCTGCTCGTTAACGATTGTTTCCCGGAATCATTGCTGCCATCGTTCATGGCGTGCTTCGCGGCCGATTCACTGACCCCCATATAGGACAGTGCGACGGGGATCAACACAAGCTTGGTGAAGATCAGGACTGAAACGCCAACGCTGGTGGTCAGTGCGAGATCGCGAATAACCGGAATGTCAATGATGATCAGGACAGCGAATCCGACGATGTTCGCAAGCAATGCGGTCAGCCCTGCCATGAACAGGCGGCGGAAGGTGTAGCGTGCGGCTACATACTTGTGCGTACCGCGCCCGATGTCCTGCATGATGCCGTTCATCTTTTGCGCACCGTGGGAAAGACCAATCGCAAAAATCAGGAAGGGCACGAGAATCGAGTACGGATCCAACTCGTAGCCAAGCAGTTGCATCAAGCCGAGCAGCCAGACCACACCAATAACGGCGACCGTCACCAGCAACAGCGTACTGCGCACACACCGGGTATAGATGTACACAAACAACGCTGCCACAGCCACAGAAACCGCAAAGAACATCATCACTTCGCGCAAACCATCGATCAGGTCACCGACGATCTTTGCGAAACCAACGATATGGATGCCGATCCGATCGCTTTCATAAGCGCGAATCTTCTGCTCCAGTTCATTGGAGAACTGCCCATAGTTCAAGGCATCACCGGTATCGGGGTTGATGTCCAGCAAAGGGGCCACGATCATGCTGGACTTCAGATCGGTCGCCACCAGGCGACCGACAATGCCGGCTTTTGCGATATTTGCTCTGAGCGTCGAGATCGACTCCGCGTCGCCGTTGTAATTTGACGGCATGACCGCTCCGCCGTTGATGCCATCCTCCGTGACCTCACGCCAGCGCACGATCGGCATCCAGATCGACTTCATCCACGAACGATCAACCCCAGGGATAAGGTAGAGGTCGTCATTGATCTTGCGCAGAACATCGAGGTATTCGCGGTCGAAAATATCGCCCGTTCTGTTCTCGACCACGACCCGCACAGTATTGCCAAGACCGGGCAACTCACTCTTGTTGTCAAGGTAGTTCTGGATGTACGGGCTGCCGATCGGAATCATCCGCTCGAAATTCGCGTTGACCTCAATGCGCGAAGCAGCAACGCCGAGAAGGACGGTAGCAATCAGGCACGCGAGGAACACGAGAACCCGATTGTTGAAGATGAACCGTTCGAGTCCATTTCCGGACTGCAGGTCAAAATCCTTCAGTTCGCGGACAATGGGCATTGCCGGGTTTTCGCTATGGCCTGCCATGGAGATCTCTTGAATAGATGATTTTTTGAGGAGAATCCGGCCTAAGGACGACCCATTGGGATGTCCACTAACCGAATACCCTGGTGAGTGCCGAGCGCAAGCCGTCTCGGTGCAACCAATGCAGCGGACAGCACTTCACCGGCGCGGGGCATGTCGAGCTCCGTGACAGAAGAGCCGTCACGATCACTCAAGCGAACCTGTCCATCCTGCGATACCCACACCAATCGCCCATCCGCTGCTGGCAAGGCGGCGACAATGGAAGCATCGACATTAAGCTTCACTGGTTTCCATTCCAGGCCCCCATCCGTGCTTACCAAGGCAGTACCACGAAGTCCGTACACGATCAGGGTCTCATTCGAGGCGAGGCTGCCGAAAAAACTTCCGCCATAAGGCGTCTCGATGGTGACGAACTGTCCTGACGCACGATCCAGCCGCCGCATTACACCTTGCTCACCCGAAAGATAGACCTCATTTCCGACCGTATTCAGCATGTAGAGGTGCATTCTTCTGGGATTCTCGGCCCGCTCAAGCCAGGGCTCCCAGCTTGCGCCGCCATCGGTCGTATGCAGCAACAAACCAAATGCACCAACCAGAAAACCCTCACCATCCGCATTCAACGCGATATCGAAGAAAGGGTACGACAGCACACCCGGTGTCGCCGACTGCGCAGCTGCACGCTCGATCTCGACCTGCACTCGCTCAGCGCCCTCATCACCTGCGGCGGCCTGTTTGGCGTAGTAAGCATCAATCAGACTCAACGCGACGCGACCATCAAGTATTCGGGTCCAGTTTTCACCTTTGTCGGTCGAGCGCAGCACAATGCCGTCATGCCCCATGACCCATGCGGTGTTGTCATCGGTGAAACGCACGCTTGCAAGATCGGCGCTGTTCGGCACCTGGATCTGTTTCCAGGTTTCTCCACTGTCAGTCGACCGCAGCACGACGCCACGAGGACCCACCGCGATCGCAACACCGCCAGAGGACGCGATTCCCGTCACAGGACTGCGCAACGCGAGCGGCGAGAGGGTCGCAGGTATGTCGAGCACATCGGCAACAACCGGCGTCAGGCTCATCGCAACTGCGGCGGCGCTCAATAACGCACAGGCCACGCCCATCCGCGCAAAACGCGGGAGAATGCGATTTCGATAATTTTTCAAGGGATGCGTTCCAGTCACGATAGATTGATGCTTCCAGCCTTCCCGGAACGATCATCATTGATGGCCGCTCCGGAAAACTTGAAGACGGGCATCGGTGCGCTGATGCCCTTCGCAATCGTCAAAGCGATCAGCGCGCCGTTTCGCGTCCGACAATCGCTTCGGGACTGAGCTCCCGGTTCTTCAACGGTTCGCTCATGACGCCATAACCGCCCTCGATCGCATCGTTCACCAGGGCATACATCCCCTTGTTGAAGTCGAACACGACGTTCTTGACGATATAGGGAGCCTTGACGTCATACATCTGAATCATTGCATTGAAGATCGAGCGATATAGCTGACCGTTCTGGTCGTAAGCGTCATAGAGCATGGCGCCATAGCTATCCTCGTCGATGTAATACGTCCGCTTGGTATAGACGTGACGGAAGCCCGGCTTGAGCGTCGCCTCTACCTCCCAGACTCGGTGCAGCTCCCAGCGCCAGCAAGCCGGATTCGGGTGCTTCTCCATGAACTGCTCCTGAACACCGCAGCCAAAGTAGAGCTTGTAGGCGTTGTAGGGAACATACATCTCCTTCTTGCCGACAAGCTTGAAGTCGAAGCGATCCATCTGACCTGAGAACACAAACAACTCGTCGAACAGTGTCACGCCCCCCATGCTCGAAACGGGAGTGTCATAGGAGAACTCGGGCGCAAGTTTGATACGGCGCTGGCCCGGCGTGTAGCTCCAGGCACGGCGTGGCTTCTCGGTCGGATCAAGAAAATCCATCAGACCGGTCAGTTCGCCCGCTTTGCGGATCGGAGCCTGAGTCACGGAATAGGTCCGCCAGAACATCTGCGGATCGCGCCCATCAAGATCGTCCTGATAGTACGGATGCTCCTCAAGGGTTTTCTGCTGAGCTGTCATCACAGCCTTGCCGTTGGAATCGACCACCCAGGAGCGCGACGACTTTGTGGTTGTTTCCGCCTTGTAACGCAGCAGCAGGTTCCACATCACTTCGTTACCGGTCTTCGGAACCGCGAAAGGCAGACCTCCCCGGCACGCAGGATCGACCGCGAGACCGTCCTTGAGTGTGTTGCAGGTCGTCGCATTGCGCACGGTCGCGGCCAGCACCTTGTCGGGCACGGCTGCGCTTCGATGTGTAGGGTACACATCCATGTAGAACGACGGATTCTTCTTGAGAATTTCGCGCTGACCCGCGCTCAGCTTTTCCGCGTACTGGTCGACATTCTTGCCGTCAATACGCAGCACGGGCTTTTCGTCGCGGTAGGGATCAGCCCAGTAGCCGCTATCCGGCTTGAAATCTGCCGGCGCCGTGGTCAAGCCTCCCGTATATTCAGGGATCGTGCCTTCCTTGTTTCCCGCCTTGATGGCGCCGTACTTGGTCAGGGTCGTACCGAGCTGCTTTGCTTCATCAGCACTGACAGCAGCAAGGACCGGACTCGCCATGGCAGCGATCGCCACCCAAATTAGATGCTTCTTCTTGATCATTATTTGTCTCCTCTATACGGTCAATCAGAATGCCGTCTTGAAAGTGAATGCCAGCCAGCCGCGATCGATTGCACCGACCGAAGAATTGCTATGGGCCTGACCACCGGTAATCACCTCGCCAGATGCGCCCATCCTCGTCCTAACCGGCAGTGTGCGATCAGAGTAAAGCAAGGAGAACTCGTACTTCGATGCGTAGTTCATGGTCGCACCGATCGACCAGCGAAGCTCGCCCTCCGTGCCACCGCCTGAGGTCGGCGAATTGCCGGACAACCCGTAGCTCAAACTCACAGGCACCGTCAGATCCCATGAAGGCAGAATGTTCAGGTACTGCGGAGAAAACTTGAGCGCGATCTGGGTCGCATCGCGAGTGGAACAGCCATCACGTTCGTTTCCCGACCCAGCCACACCGGTGCGACTGTCGACGCAGGTGCTGGAACCGACGGAACGATAGAGTTGCTCGTTCTTCGTAACCTTGTCCAGTCGGTTATAGGCAATCTCGGCAATCAGTGAGCCAGTATCCCAGAATGCCGTTTTCGGCAGCATGTAGATTCCGTTCAGCACTGCATGCCAGGTGTCGCCGCGTGCGCCAGTATCAAGGGTATGCGATGAAGGCGTGTTGAGTGCCCCATTTACGCGATAAGAGAGCTCTGCACCCACGCTCACACCGCCGATCACTCGTGCGAAACTCACGCCATACATCTCGACGTCTTCGGGGTAAAGGAAGCGGGCCTTGGTCGGCAGAAAGCTCGGCCCGAAAGGAACAAAGCTGGAAAGCTGCACTCCGAGCTCCGGCGAGTAGTCGTCGAACTTGCGGTAATAGGCGCCGAAGGTCGACTCCAGCGGCTCATAGTTCCAGCGCGCGCCAACACCCCAGTTACCAGACTGCTTGGGCTTCTTAGCGTCGATAATCGTGGCCTTGAAGTCCCCCGGAATCGGGAAGGCAAGGAAGTCGGAACTCGGCGCAGTATCCGCGCCCATCAGGTAGGTTCCGGCATGCGGAACGCGCGTCGGCTCCCATTCGTAGAAGTACTGACCCATCAGCGTCACGCTGTCAGTCACCACCGCATTCACCGATACCTGACCAATCGGAAGGAATACCTCCTTCGTCTCAATACCCGGGTTCGAAACGGCCTTTACACCATCAACCGGCGATTGCGAGTAGGAAATCGCATGTGCCCCCAACAGCAAGCCCTCACCCCAGACGTTGGTCTGACGGCCAACCTTGATATTTACCGGGATATCACCGAGGTAGAAGTTGGACCAGACAAAGGCATCGAGCAATTCGCCCGACGGACCATTGACGTAGCGCTTGACCGTGCTGTTATAACGACTATCCCGGTAAGCCGTTGCCGTTCCGGTAGGCGCAGTCACCTTGTCGTCGTCGTAGGCCTGGTCATACCAGGCAGCGCCACTGACCCGCGCACCAAACTCCCCGCGGTAATTTAGGTCGATTTCCGTGAACAGATCGATACGGTTGGTCACCATATCGCCGCGCCCGAACTTCGCATCACCCTCGTCGTAGATCGCGTTGCGCATCAGACGCGAATCCCGATCTTCCATACGAACGCCGGCGGTATAACGAATCGTGTTGTCGAAGCGCATCTTGAGGTCATCGTTTCCGGTGTCTATCTCAAATGCAAGCGCCTGCCCGCCAAAAGCAAGCGCAATCGCAGCAGCAACGCCATGCAGCACGTAACGTCGGCCCGTCGTTTCGTTCCTGTTGATCATGAATCTGTCTCCTCTCGTTATTACGATCCGGGTCGCCCGTCTATCGGATCGTTTTTGCCTGCCTCAAGCACCCTTGCCAGCTACGCATCAGGTTCGGAATGCGCGTCCGAACAATACTTTTGTACGGTTTCTGAATTGTAATCCCATTTCTGTTTAAATTCTACCACCGGATTTTGTTTCTAATTTCAGAATTTTGACTGAGTCAGATGCACCTGAGGATCGGAACACAAACTCGAAGCCCCCCGCCCGTCTCCATTTCTCACGCTAACCGGACCCCAAACATCGCTGCCGGCGAGCTTCACGTGTGCAATGGATCACAGATCCGATGCGTGTTCGGCACGTCTTTTGACCGCTTCGGCGAACTCGCGCTTTAGCGTTGGGTAATAAGCAATCTGACCCTGCAGACCACCGGCAATGTCTATCGATGCCGCACTGATGAAACTTGCATAATCACTGGAAAGAAAAAGCGCCATCCCCGCTACATCCTCTGGCTTTCCGAACCGGCCCAGAGGAACGACCTTGAGGACCATCTCATCGAACTCTTCCCGCGATACGCCCGGCCCGGCTTCCTGGAAATGACGGTCCCACTGGCCGGTGTCAATCCATCCCATGTTGAGCGAATTGACCAGGATGTTGTCCTTGGCAAGGGACATGCCTAGAGACTTCGAAAGCGCCACGCATGAGGCGCGGTTGATGACAGAAGGGATGCCGTCAGGTGTGGGAATCACACCTGCCAATGCATTTATTTCCACGATGCGCCCCCAGCGCTGCTTGCGCATGTGGGGCACTACTGCCTGAACGAAGCGGAAGTGCCCCATCTGCAGGATGTTCGCGTGCTCGAGGATCATTTCGGGAGTGAGCGTATCGAGATTGCCGCCTCGGCCCTGGCCGGCATTGTTGATCAGGACGTCGACCCCGCCCCATTCCGCCGCCACTTCATCAACAAAGGCCTTCACTCCCAGCGTATCGGTAACATCCACTGCACGGGCGATCACCGACTTTGTTTTCAGGGCCAATTCGTGTCCCACTTCCTCAACGGCAACAGCGGTTCTCGCACAGATCGCAACCCGAGCCCCTTCTGCTGCAAAAGCACGTGCTATTGCACGTCCAATGCCACGCGATGCTCCGGTGACGATCACTCTCTTGTCGCTCAGATCAATATGCATGACCCGTTTCCTCCGTTACTGGCCCCTGCGGAAGTACGAACTGACTGTCGTTGCATACAATCAATCCGATGCGTGGCACTTTTCCCGCAGCGGGCTGATGGGAAAAACGCCTAAAGGCGCTCAATAAGCGTCGCCGTGCCCATACCACCCGCACAGCAGATCGCCTGCAAACCGTATCGCCCGCCACGACGTTCGAGTTCATGCAACATCGAGGTCATGATTCGGGCACCGCTCGCACCAAGGGGATGCCCCAGGGCAATGGCCCCACCGTTTACATTCAACTTGTGGTGAGGCACCCCAAGCTCCTTCATCCAGATCATGGGCACAGGTGCGAAAGCTTCATTCACTTCGAAGAGCTCAACCTCATCGACTGAGACCTCAGCCATGCTCAGAACCTTGCGGGTTGCGCCGATGGGCCCCGTCAGCATCAGCGTCGGATCGGAGCCTACAGTGGTGAATGCCCTGATTCGCGCGCGCGGTTTCACCTTCAGGCGTTTCACCGCATCACCGGACATCAGCAAAAGAACAGCGGCGCCATCGGAGATCTGAGAAGAGTTTCCCGCAGTCAACTTGCCGTCTTCCCGGAAGCTGCTCTTGAGCGTTGAAAGCTTCTCGGGACGGGTTGCAGGCCGGATCGTTTCATCCGCGTCGAAAACATCAGGTGTGGGCTCGGCATACATACGCTCCTTGAGCGCACTGACCGGCACCGGAACAATTTCATGACGGAAATACCCCGCTTCGGCTGCTGCGGCTGCTCGACGATGGCTCTCGACCGAGAAAGCGTCGAGCGCCTCCCGGCTGAGCGACCACTTGTCGGCAATACGTTCGGCAGCCTCGCCCTGACTCGTCAGCTCATACCTCTCGGCTGCCATCCAGCCAAAAGCTTCGCCATAGATCTCGCGGTTGCCACCCATGCGTACCCGACTCATGTTTTCGGCACCGCCTGCGACAACCACTTGCGCGGAGCCCGACGCAATCAGGCCGGCTGCGACATGGACCGCCACTTCACCAGAGCCACATTTGCGATCGATCGTGAGCCCGGGGATCGTTGCCGGCCAACCAGCCCCGAGCAAGGAAGTCCGCGCGATGTTTGCCGACTGCTCACCTACCTGTGTGACACACCCGAAAATGACGTCATCCACTTCAGCGGCAGTAATTCCGGCGCGCTCGACAAGCGCATTCAGGACGTGCGCGCCCAAGTGGTCTGCCCTTACAGCCGCCAGGCTCCCGTTGTACTTTCCAACTGGCGTGCGGACCGCATCAACGATGAAGATATCGCTCATAGGTTACTCGCCCTCAAACCTGAACCAAGGACTCGCTGTCCTTTGTCGTCGTACTTGTAGACGCCATGACCCGTCTTGCGTCCATAGCGCCCTGCCGCCACCATCTTGATGATCAGTGGGCACGGACGGAATTTCTCGCCCAAAGTCGAATGCAAGTAGCGCAGCACCGCAAGTCGTGTGTCCCAACCGGTCAGATCGCCAAGCTCAAGTGGCCCCATTGGATGGTTGAACCCCATTCGCAGCGCAGTATCGATATCTTCGGCGCTGGCGGTACCCTCCTGCAGCATCCACATCGCCTCATTACCCAGCATCGCTGACATGCGGCTAGTGGTCAGGCCCGGAGATTCGTTGACCAGGATGGAGGTTTTCCCAATCGCATCGCACCACGCACGGCTGGCGGCTACTGTTGCCTCGTCAGTGGCGATGCCGAGAACCAGCTCGACCAACTTCATCTTGTGCACTGGATTGAAGAAGTGCATGCCGATGACCCGCTCCGGCGTGACGACCGAAGCGGCAATCTCGGTCACGCTTAACGCAGACGTATTGGTAGCGATCACAGCGGCCTCGTGCAGTACGGGCACCGCCTCGGCGAAAACCGCTTTCTTGATAGCCAGGTTCTCCGACACGGTCTCAACCAGCAGCTTTGCCCCCTCTGCGCCCTGCTTCAGTATCGTGCATGTCGTCAATCGCGCCTTTGCAGCAGCAGCGTCGGCATCGGTGATTTTGCCCAGTTTTACTCCGCTATCGAGAATGCCATGGATCGATTTCTGTGCCTTGGCGAGCGCCTCTTCACTGGTATCGACCAAGCGCGTCTCAAAGCCGCTGCTGGCAAAAGCATGAGCAATTCCGGTACCCATCAGGCCCGCCCCGACTACTACAACCTTGTCATTCAAGTCGACCATTTCGGCTTTCTCCTCAAGCGTCGGCACGTGGCCCGACGATGTTGGTTATCGTGCCAATTCCCTCCACACCCGCCTCGACGACGTCTCCGGGATTGAGGAAGCGGCCCGTGCCCTGCCCGACGCCAGCCGGTGATCCGGTAAACAGAATGTCCCCAGGAGCAAAGCTCGAGCGCATCTGCACAAAGGTCACCAGTTGCGCAACATCCCAGGTCATTTCAGAGGTGTGACCGTCCTGCCGCGTCTCGCCATTGACCTTCAGAGTCAGCCGCAGCTTCGGACTTCCTTGCGGAAACTCGTCACGGGTCACAATCCAGGGTCCGACACCTGTCGTTTTGTCCTGACTCTTGGCCGCAAAGAGGTCCATACCGATGCCCGGTGGCCCGCTGCGTTGTAAGTCCCGCGCTGAAACGTCGTTTCCAACCGCGTATCCGAGCACCGCAGCCAAGGGATCTGTGCCGCTGGGCGTGTCACCAACCACAACGACCAACTCGACCTCGTGATCAAGCTCTCGCGTCAACGGTGGATAGCGAATCGGGTCGTTTGCGCCTATCAGCGCACCATAAGCCTTGAGAAAGGCTACAGGCTGAGGGGGCGACTTGAGGCCGAAGTCATCCGCGAGATGCTTGGCGTAATTCGCACCAGCCACTACGACACGATTCACCGGCTCCACGGGAGGCAACAGACGAACAGCATCTAACGGGCAGTTCTGGCCGGTGAGCGGGAGCGCCGCTCGGCCGGCATCAGCCTGCCCCGCCGCAATCGCCCGCGTCAGCGCCGGTCCCCATTCATTGAAGCTCCCGGCGATGGGCAACAGCTTCTGGCCCTCGCCGACGAGCGCCCAGAATGGCGCACCGCCATTCACTCCGGGAGCACACGCACGGGCGAGCTTCATGCCGTCACCAAAGACTTGGCGACCGCGCCAACGCTTGCCGGATCAAGGTGCAAGAGTTCGCAGGCATTCTTCCAGCGAATACGTTGCAGATCATCGTCAGACAGACGCAAGCCCTCGGTCAGATCATGCCGAACAGCATCGCTGCCGCCGAAGTTCGAGCCGTAGAGAATGCGATCCGCACCGATCACGTCAATCAAGGCCTGACGCATCGGCAGTTCGTGGAGTTCGACGTCGAAATAGAAATTGCGCAGGTAGTCGAGGACCGGTTTCTTGTTGTGATGGGTATCAAGGTTGGGGTTCGTTTGCGCGAGACGTCCAAGCTGATAGGGTACAAAACCACCACCATGCGTGATGTAGACCTTCAGGTTCGGGAAGCGGTCAAACACGCCACCATTGACTAGATACCAGAACGCCTTGGTCTCGTCGTAGTTCATGCCGACAATCGCGGTCGTTTCGTAGCGGTCGGTATTGGCCTTCTTGCCCCAGGTCACTGACTGGTTATAGCCATGAATGAACATGGGCAGGTCGAGATCGCACAGCGCCTCCCAAACCGGATCCATCTCGGGCGAATCGAACTCAAGCCCGCCAAAGTTTGAGCCGCCCGCTCCGAGCCCCTTGGCACCAAGCTGCGTGCAGGCGCGACGAATTTCCGCTGCTGCCACTTTCGGGTCTTGAAGCGGTGCCTGCGCCCAGAACATGAGACGGTCCGGCGCACCCGAACAGTATTCCGCGAGAACGTCATTGGCCTTGCGCGAGAATCGAGTCGCGTACTCGAGTTCCGTCCAGTACATGTAGCAGTGCGAAGGTACGGACAGCACCTGCGCATTCTGACCCGCGGCATCCATGCCTGCGAGGCGCACCTTCGGATCGCGCCAGCGTGCCATGTATTCCTGAACGTTCAGCGCGTTACCCTCGGCCTTGGCCTTGCGCAAAGCCGCTTTGCGTTCAGGCGCCCCAAGCGTGAGTACCCAGTCGCCAACACGCAGCTTGATGTCGCCATCCGGCTGCGACTCAAATGCGGGGCCCCAGTAGGGATCTTGATCGTAGTAATCGGGATGGGGTGCATGTGCGTGAAGATCGATCAGCATTGGAGTCTCCTTGTGCCGTGTTGTGGGCCCGGCGAGCGCCGCATTCGCGGACAAGGGACAGCCGTTGTCTCAGCGGGTGGCCGCTAGACGCTGTTAGTTGTCTCCTGCCTGCGACACTCGTGCGGTGTCTGTGAATCGATGAAAGTCATCATGCCAAACATAAACAGTTTTTGCAATTCTGTTTAATGTTTTTATTCACTAGCCAGGAAAATCAGCTCCAATCACAACTGCAGAGATTACTTCGGGACGAAGCCGGTGCTCTCGATCGATGGCATCACCAGAGAACGTACAAGACGCTCGATCCGATCTGTTCCCTCACTGACTCGGTTGTGAGGCACAAGTTGTTCGCTCAGGACGTAGCGGATCAGCATCTCGCAGACCAGTTCGCGATCGATGCGAACTCCGAGTTGCACGTCCCAAGAATCGAAGACCACGCGAAGAACATCCTGAAGACGGACGAGAGAATCATTGAAAATGCGCTGAAAGAAACGCAGGGTATATTCGGGCGCAGCCAGTAGCAGTTGACGTGCCTGCCCGTGAGCCACGTAGTTCTCAAGGTAGGCAATCAGAGCTCGAAAGCGCTCATCGGGGTCATTCAGATGCTCTGTTGCGGCCAGCATGGACTGATGAAAACCCTCACGCTTGTGACGCGAAAAGGCATCCAGGAGGTCGTCCTGTGACGAGAAGTAGCGGTAAAACGTACCGCGAGATACACCAGCACGTTCACACACCTCAATAATTGAAATGCGCTCCGCGCCTCCACTCAGCACAACCGCTTCGGTCGCTGCCAGTATTCGGCTGACAGTTGCATCCGAGCGCCGATTACGGGTGATTCGCTCTCCATCCCGTCGAACGGGCTCATTCATGGTCTTACCTCCCGGAACTTCAGGTCGCACGTCACGCTGCCGGTGATGGTTTGAATCAGGTCTCGCGGACAGGCACGTCTGCGGGTCTCGAGTTGTACCCGGGCAAGTGCAAGCCACCGTCGACGTGGATTGCTTCACCAGTGACATAGCGGGAGAGATTCGACGAAAGAAAAACCACGACCGGGCCGATATCGTCTTCGGGGTCACCGCAGCGACCTAGCGGACGCATTGCAGCAGCGCGCTCGGCGAAGCCTGGATTCTCGGCAGCCAGCTTGTGGAATGTCGCCCCCATTGCGGTTGGTGCGATGGCATTCACGGTGATGTTAAAGCGCCCCCATTCAGCTGCGGCACTCCTGGTAAGGCCGAGAATTCCCGCCTTTGCAGTGTTGTAATCGGCATGGAGCCAGGCACCGATCTCTGTATCGATCGAATAGAAATTCACGATCTTGCCGCCACCGCGATTGCGCATGTGCGGCATGGCCGCCTGCATTGCCCACCATGACGCCTTGATCGTTGAGGTCAAGGTCTGCTCAAGCATCTCGTCAGTCTTGTCCTCAAAGCGGACATTGGGCGTCGGCACAAATGCATTATTGATCAGGATATCAAGGCCACCGAAATGCCGCACCGCGGCGTCCACTGCAGCCAGAACCGATGCCTTCTCCATCACGTCCGTCCGAACGAACAATGACCGCCCGCCAAGTGACTCAAGCTCCAGCGCCACCTCGGCACCGCTTTTCTCGTCAATCTCGGCAATCACCACGGCTGCGCCTTCCCGCGCGAAACGGCGGGCAACGCCGCGTCCAATGCCGCCGCCTGCGCCGGTGATCAGCGCAACCTTGTTCGTCAGCAAGCCCATTGTCGCCTCCAATTTTTGTTAAACACTATTGATGTTATTGTACACATTAAAACAACAAACACACCCCCAACAGGAACCGAGAACATGCTTTGCTTCAGACGACGCATACAGATCAATGCTCGCCGCTCGCCCAAAGGTGGAGAGGTGCGCGCGGTGCTCGAAGATGACTTCCATCACTTCCGGGTCGCCCTGATCCACCACAACGGCATCGTCGAGAAAATCAGCGCGGAAGCACCACGTCATCCGTTCAGCGCCTGTCCAGAAGCGTCTGCCGCGCTTGCCGGACTCGTCGGCATGGTGCTGAACCCGATAGCGAACTCAGTCAGCCGCCATACCGACGCCAGCCTGCAGTGCACGCACATGTTCGACTTGGCCGGGCTTGCGATCGCACTGGCCGCGCGCGGCCATGACTACAGGGGTTACGAGATTGAGGTTCCGCGTTACAAGAACGGCGAAACCCAGGCTAGGCTTGCGCGCGACGACGGCTTACAGCTCAAGTGGGACATTCACAATTCATGCATCCTCAGCCCCGCCCCCTACACTGGGGTGAGCATTCGCGAAGGGATGGCTCGCTGGGCACTCAGCACACTTCCAGCCGACGAATCGGAAGCAGCGCTGGTACTTCGCCGCTGTGCAATCATCTCGCTTGGGCGAAACAAGGACATTGATCAGGAAGTGCATGCACGACCGAGCGGCCGCTGTTACGCCCAACAGCCTGAACGCGCCCAACAGGCAATCCGCATCGTGGGCTCGACTTGGGACTTCAGTGAGCGGCGCTGGGCACTTTGCCAAGACGACAGCGAATGGCTTCAACGCTTTTCCGGATGAATGAGGCCACTCACATCACCTACACCGCATGTCGCACATATCCGACAAGCAATGCTTCCGGGCACTTCTGTCGGCTGACCGTGCCCTCTGATCAAGAGCTGACCAACCGACATTGCAATCAGTGGCCAACCCAGCCCTGGAGATGACGTGAGCGCCGCAGTCAGACCCCGCACTCACGCCGCCACGACGCTACATTGCGAGAATCCAGTCAATCAGCGCCTTAGCCTCATCTGCACTGACGCTCTGGCGTACGCTGGGGGGTGGCATCTTCTTGGTACCCCAGTGATATCCACCGGCACTGGGCGATCCTTTCAATACCGTGCTCACCAGCATGGCCTCGGCTCTTTCGTTACCCTTGTACTTGTTCGCGATGCTGGCGAAAGCAGGACCGATCGCATCCTTGTCGAGCGCATGACAACTCATGCACTCCTTCTCTTTTGCAAGTGTTTCAACGTCCCCGGCCCACGCCGGCATTGCCAGCACTCCGAAGAATGCAGCGGACACAATTACTTTCTTCATGACAATCTCCTCAATTGGTACATACACGCGGTCAGGACGGCGGCACTCCACGAACCGCCTCGCCCGCTTGATGACGGCTTGCCGCTGGAGTAAGCCGTCGAATCCGAATTTCAGCGGCGGTTCTCCGCCTCCCACGTTTTCAGGTCGAACCCCTGAGCCGCCGCAACGACGGGCGTGAGCGCCGGTGGCCGCGCGAGGATCTTGCGGGCATAAATGTGATCGCCTGGACGATTGCAGGACTCGACAGCGATCAACTCTTCGCCGCGAAAACAAAGCACGGACATCTGCTGCGCACCGGCATCACCGAGCACCACATAGTTGTCGGCACCGATCGACAAACCCGCTATCTGCAGTTTCAGTGCGCCCTGGTCAGTCCAGAACCATGGCAGCGCGACATACGGCGCGGCCTTCCCCATCAGACGGGCTACGATCGACTTGCCCTGGTCAACAGCGTTCTGTACCGACTCCAGGCGGGTATATCGCTCGCCGTTCTGCACGCACGGAAAGGCGGCCACATCACCCAGGGCCGAGATCGCCGGATCAGACGTCAGCAGTGCCGAATTCACCCGGATTCCGTTATCGACATCCAGACCTGCCTCAAGCGCGAGCTGTACGTTCGGAATAACGCCGATGCCATAAACCACCAAATCGGCCACCAGGCGGCGACCATCCGTGGTCGTGACAGAAGTGACCTGCCCCGCTTCACCTTCGAGTGCAACAACACCGCAGCGGAAATTGAAATGAACGCCCCACGATTCATGGGCGGAGCGGAAAAGATCTGACATCTGTGGAGACACCGCACGCGCCATTGGGCGGTCACCGAGTTCCAGCACCTCTACTGCCGCGCCGCCAGCAGCAGCGACAGCTGCAAACTCAAGGCCGATAAACCCAGCACCGATCACGACGACATGCTTCGCAGCTTTCACCAGCGGTGAGAGTGCGTCGGCGTCAGCCTTTGTTTTTACACCATACACACCCGCGAGTTCTGCACCAGGAATGTTCAGAGGGCGGTTGTGAGCCCCCGTTGCCAGCACCAGATGATCGTAGTCAAGCACGCCCCCCGAGGTAAGCAGAACGCGCCGGTTCGTGCGATCGATCGCATGTGCATGGTCATGAATGAGCTCGACTCGCTGCTCCGCATAGAAAGTCGCGGGGCGGAAAAGCATCGCACTCTCACCAATCTTGCCAAGCAGATAGGCTTTTGACAGCGGCGGTCGCTGATAAGGAAGGCCTTCCTCGTCATTGAGTAGCACGATGCGACCGGTGAATCCCTCCTGACGAAGGGATATGGCAACCTGCACACCGCCATGGCCAGCCCCCACAATCACGACTGATTTAATTGACATGTTCCTGCCTCCAGTTTTTTGTTCTTGTTCGACCGCCAACTCAGAACTGCGCTGCTGGAAGATGTAATGTCAGTCCATCCATTCCTTCGGTCAGTACCAGCTGACAACTCAGACGGCTGTTTGGACGACGTTCCGGAACGATGTCGAGCATCGCATCCTCGGTTTCCTGAACTGGCGGGAAGCGGTCCATCCACGCTTCGTCGAGGTAGGCATGGCAGGTTGCACAGGCGCAGGCACCGCCGCAATCAGCCGACATGCTGGATATTCCGGCAAAGGTCACTGCTTGCATGACCGACTGACCGACGTCTGCAGAAAGTTGATGTGCAATCCCGTTGTGTTCAATCACATTGATGGTAGGCATCGTGGTTCTCCGATTTGGTGACAGGAATGAGTTCAGGCCTTCGCCGCTTCGGGTTGAAGCTCGTACAGAGGGCTACGCCCGAGCGCTAGCAACAACACGGCACCCAATAGCGAGGCGGCAGTGCAATAAACCAGCATTGCCGAATAGGTACTGGTGAGGTTGAGCATCGCTGCAAACAGCAAAGGGGCTGCTGCCGAAGCCACGGTAATCAGGCCCTGATGCAGGCCGAACAGACGACCGTACTCTCTGAGACCGAAGTATCGTGCGATGAGGAATGCGGCAATATCGAACTCGGCACCTGCACCAAGTCCGATGAGCGCTGCGGCAACGCTCAGCATTCCAAGTTCGGTTTGTCCCGACAGAAAGATCAGACAGCCGACAGCAGGCAGCGACAGACTGATCGCTGCCACACCGGGCGGCCACAAGCGGTCGAGCAGATAGCCCACCACGAGCCGGCCCAATATGAGCGACACGCCGAAATAGCCGAACACGACGGCGGCATCTGCAGCAGAGAGCCCTTTATCGCGCAGCATCGGAACGGTACTGGTAACCAGGCCGACCACTGCCGACACGACCAGCGAGAGCGCCACGTTGCAGATCCAGAAGCGAGGCGACGCCAAGCCTTCCGCAAAGCTCATGCCGGTGATCAGAAGCCGCGGGCCAGCGTCGGACAATGGCTCTTGATCCCTGCCGTGTGCCGCCTTGTCCACGACGGCCGGCAATCGAAACCACCACAGCGTCAGCGGAATCCCGACGAATACGTTGAGCAACGCGAGAATCACGAAGGCTGCACGCCAATCCCAGGCGTCCACGCCCCAACTAAGCAGCCGCGGTACCAAGGCAGCGGTGATACCCGTGCCAGAGAGGCCGATCGCCAGCGCCAGACCCCGGTTGCGGTGAAACCACAGATTGAGCAGTTGCGTCCAGGTCACTGCCAGCGCCCCCATGCCAATGATCGGTAACATGAAGAACGCGAAATAGAGCGACCAGATAGACCCTCCAATCAAGGTCGTCGCCAGGTAGCCCAGCGCCATCGACAGCAGCGAAAGCACCGTGACGCGCTTCATGCCGAAACGCATGTTGAGCCAGCCCACCAGTTGCAAACCAATGACTGCGCCGCCAAAAAGGAAGGTAATGGCCGCCTGAAGGCTGCTGCGCTGCCAGCCAAACGCCTGCTCAAGTGGAATCACCAGCACGCCAAAACCGTAGAGCAGGGCCGCATTGATACTGATCGCAACGCCCACCACAGACAGGGCGACGATCTGCCAACCCTGCCTGAACTCATCGAGGTTAATTGCCGCGCGGTTTGCACCTGCTGTCATTGCCCTGCTCCCCTCGCGCTGACTGCGGGCGCCGCTGGACACTCCATGAAAGCGCCCGCCCTCATTACAGGAAAATCGCCAAGTTGGGCGTGCCGAGCACCGCCTGATCGAGGATCACCTCACGACGGGCAAGTTTGAAGCTGGAACCGTCAGCTCTGAGAACATCGTGCCGTTCGCCACTGATGAGGTCCATGTCGGGCGAGTCGAAACGGCTGCGCGTCATCAACAGATTGCTGATCACTTCGAACTCTTCGCTCTCTGCGGTCGCAAAAACCTGCACGTTGCCGACAATCCGGCGGGTGCGTGACGGAGGATCCTCCGCCCACGCGCTCCGGGTCTCGGTGAGCCGCATGATGCGCCCCATGATCGAGCGGTAATTGTCGTGATAGTGCTGGACAGTGCGGATGATCGACTGCGCCTGCTGCGACATCGGACGAGTCTGGCGCAGCGGTGCGGTGTAGACGAGGTCTGTCGCGAGGATTGATCCCCACTCCTTAAGTCGGATCGAGTCGAGCAGCGCGGCCTCCTGATAGAGGAAGCTGACGATGCGGTTATAGGTCTCGCTCCCGTACGGAACGGATTCGCCACGCGTGGGGGCGGTGTTTTCAGCTTCGTGTTGTGCAGCGTTCATGTCTGGCTCCTAGGAATTCGTCTGGTTCAGGTGCGGGCGTTCATCAGCTCATTCCAGTACAACCACCAGTGCCACTGGGTGTCGTCCTTCGTGAAGCCCTCATTGACGATGCCGGGACCCGGCCAGCCTTTCGGCGCACCCGTCTCATACACAGCCTGATACTTGAGCGTAGAGCGCCGTCCGCGCGCACCCTTTGCCGCCAGAGTCATGTGCGGCCAAGTGTCGGAGTCATCCTGCTCGACCATGCCAGACGTACCGAAGAGCTGAATGCTCTGCATCAGCATCTTCTCCTTCAGTTCGGCAGGCGCATCCTTCTCTGCCAGCACCCAGTTCACGAACTCAAGCTGATCGGGCCCCTTCGGTACATAGGCATGCAACAGGGTGAGACCGAGTACCGTTCCGTCTGCCTGGGGGATGTACACGAAAGCAAACAGCACATTGGGGAAAATCCCGCCAACCTGAGGTGGCATCGACACCACGACCTCAAGTTGCTCCTTACTCAGTCGCTTCATCAGCTGCGGCAGCATTTCGCGCGTTACACCAGGCGGCGGAAGTGCCTCGAGCTTTTGCTCCACGCTCAGCTCCGCCGGATCGAGTCCGGTGAGTTTCTTGATCTTGCGGCCGAGATCGATGCATCGCAGTGCATGTCCGTGTGGCGAGCTGACCTCTACCCCATACATCTCGGGAGAAAGATCGGCACTGCCGCCATCGCCGCTCTTGGAATAGTTGCCAACCTCACCCAACCAGCGGTGCAGGGTGAGCGTGTGGTATCCGTCTGCAGCAGACTGCTCACCAGCAGCTTTCCAGTTGGCTCTTACGATAAAGCGCTGCGGTGGGCCGAGCACCTCAAGACCGTTGTCGCTGCGCTCAAACAGCGTGTCGAAATACCATTTGGCATCGCCAAGGAACTCATCGAAGGACGGACCTTCGATATCCCACGTCGCAAAGATGATTCCGCCATACAACGCGACGCGTGCCTGGGGCAGACCGAGCTCCTCCTTGGGCATCATGCGGCCGTGCATGCACTCCTTCTCGACCGGCGCACCGATGAACTCGCCGTTTGGCCGGAACGCCCAGCCATGGTAAATGCACTTGTGAATCTGGGTATTACCCGCGTCGACGGTGGAGATACGCATGCCCCGGTGCGGACAGACGTTGAGCGAGACATGAATTGCGCCATCCTTTGCCCGCGCAACGATCACGGAATCGGACCCCATGTCACGAACGATGAAGTCTCCGGATGCCGGAATCTCCGACTCATGGCCAAGCAACAGCCAAGTCCTGCCAAAGACGCGATCCATCTCCAGTTGATAGATCTCAGGATCGGACAATGCACGCATCTGAACTTCGCGCGTGGGTACGCTAACGAGATCCTCCAAACGGGTGCCATCCGCCAGCGTATAGCCTGCGTTACTTGACATTGATATCTCCTCTCAGGGTTAGAGACCGCCACAAGGACGGGATCGACTCATCAGGCCTTTCCGGCCACTTTTACTTGTCTGTCCGGATCACGCCGGGTACGCATGAATTGCGTTCAACTCAGGGGGACGGCTGTGGGAAGTCAGGGTCGCGTTACGCGAGTGCGCAGGACACCGATACCCTCAACCTCAAGCTCGACCACATCATTGGGTTTCAGATAGCGCAGATGCTCAAGTCCACACCCGTTTCCGACGGTGCCAGATCCGAGAACCTCGCCCGGGTACAGGGTTTCCGAGCGGGAGATATGCGCGATCACATCCTCGAACGTCCAACGCATGTCGCGCGTCGTCCCCCTGCCCCACTCTTCGCCGTTTACTCGCGCAATCATGGTCAGGTCATAGGGATCAGGCAGTTCGTCGGCCGTTACGAGGCAGGGCCCCATCACGTTTCCGGTATCAAAGTCCTTGCTCTTGGCGGGCCCGAGCATTCCGGGCATCTCCAATGCCTGAGCATCGCGGGCACTCATGTCATTGAAGATCGTGTAGCCAACAATGTAGTCACGCGCCATCTCGCGCGGCACATCCTTCGCTTTGCGCCCGATGTAGCAAGCGAACTCAAGCTCGAAGTCCATCGCCTTGCTGTACGACGGCCAGATCACTTCATCATCCGGCCCGATCACGGCGAAGCGATTGCATTTGTAATAGATCGGCTGGCGGTTAAAGGTGTCGATGACGCGCTCGTCCGCACGCGTGTTCATCTGCCTCAAGGCCTCTTCCGGATCCGGCAGATGTGCCACCCTGGACCGCCGAGCGGCAGCAAAGGCTTGCTTCAGATGCAGTTCGAAACATGAACAGTCGCGCATCTGCGGTGGCGGCTGAATCGGTGCACAAAGTTTCACCGTGTTGCGTGGAATGACCGCCTCAGTCGGGGCACGCGTAACGAGCGCGCGTGCCGCAGCCAGTGCTTCGCTGCCGCCCTCAACCAGCGCCAGTGTGCTTCCGAACACAGGCAAGGCCGAGCCATTCAGAATGCCGCTCGCCTGCGCAAGGTCTACGATCAGCGTATCCGACTCGATCAATGCGCCTGCACGCTGATGGCCAACTGCGTCGCGAAAAGTAACCAACCTCATCTGTGTCTCCTTTTGCGAGGCCCGTACCGGGTAATCCGGTCAGGCCTTCGTTGTTGTGTCTTTGGATGATGGTGACTGCCGACCCGTTGGGGCCGTGAAAGCCTGCCTACACCCTTCCGGCCACCGGCACACTTGCGCCGGTCACGGCGGACGCATCATCCGAAAGCAGAAATGAAATCACCGCGGAGATCTTCTCCGATGGCACCCAACGGCTGAAATCCGCCTCCGGCATATCGGCTCGATTAGTTGGCGTATCGATGATGCTCGGCATCACCGCATTGACCGTGACACCGCGATCCTTGAGTTCTTCAGCAAGCGACTCGGTAAGGCGGAGTACGCCAGACTTCGATGCAGCGTACGCCGCCATACCCACATCCGCCTTGAGTGCGGCAAGTGCGCCGACATTGACGATGCGTCCGTTTCCCGTTTCGATCAGGTGAGACAGGGCTGCCCGACAGCTCACCACTGCGGTGCGCACATTCATTTCGTACATGCGATCCCATGTCTTGAGTGAGCCAGTTTCGACCGGCTCCCATGTAAAGCCGCCCGCAACATTCACGACCCCATGGATCGCACCCAATGCTTCGCGGACCTGCTCATATGCAGCAGTACAAGCAGACTCATCACCAAGATCGACGGCACCAATAGCGATAGAGACCCCAGGCGGAAGCGCACCTGCGGGCTCAACTGCGCGATCGATCAGAGCAACGCGCGCACCATCCTCGATCAAGCGACGGGCAAGTGCGCGGCCAAGCGCGCCGAACCCACCTGTTACCACAATAGAACGGCCTTCGAGTCTGCAAGTCATGTGCGTTTTCATCCTGATATGGCCCTCAACGTTCAATCTCTGAAGGCACCATTGACGAACAAACTTTAGACAGTTTTTAAACTTCTGTCTATATGTTAATGTGTGACCCTGCTTGACCACGGGTCAAACATCGACTGGACACATCCATGACTCGAAAACTTCCTGCGATTACTGCGGATAGCGCGCCGTTCTGGCAAGGCGGCGAAAGCGGGCAATTGCAGATACACAAGTGCGCAGCCTGCAATCGTTACTTCCACCCGCCCGCGCCGATCTGCCCGAGCTGCTGCAGCCGGGAGGTCGCACCTCAACCGGTTTCGGGCAAAGGCAAGGTCCTCAGTTTTACGATCAACCATCAGGCCTGGCGCCCCGACCTCGATGTCCCCTACGTGGTGGCAATTGTTGAGTTGCCTGAGCAGACGGGACTACGTTTCGTAACCAATATCGTTGGGTTGCCTCCGGAGGCCGTGCGCATCGACATGCCGGTACGCGTGCGCTTCGAACAACAAGAAGACGTATGGCTCCCCGTGTTCGAGAAGGACGAGTAATGTTTGATCGTATTTTCGAAAAAGACGTCGCAATCAGCGGCGTCGGTCAATCGGCCGTTGGGCGCCCACTTGCGCGCTCCGGGATGCAACTGACCCTGGACGCCTGCCTTGAGGCCATCGCCGATGCGGGCCTGACCCGTGACGATATTGACGGCGTCGCCTGCTGGCCGGGTGACAACAATAATGGTGATGCCTTTTCACCGGTCGGCCCCAATGCGCTGATCGGCACGCTCGGGCTCAAGGTCAATTGGTATGGCGGTGGATACGAAGGCCCCGGCCCCCTGGCAGGTGTGATCAATGGCGCCATGGCCATTGCTGCCGGGCTTTGTCGGCACGTACTGGTATTTCGCACGATCACCGAAGCCAGCCGGCGACAGGTCGACAAGAACGCCGGCGCACTCACGAACAAGACGGTGGGGCGCGACAGCAGTTTCTTCTGGCAGTGGTATACGCCGTTTAACGTGCTCTCGGCAATCAATCTGATGGCGCTCTACACCCAACGCCATTTTCATGAGTACGGCACGACTCCGGAGCAACTTGCACAGATCGCTCTGACCTGTCGCGCCAACGCTGCGCTCAATCCAAAAGCGATCTACAGAACGCCACTCAGCATGGACGACTATCTGTCCTCACGGATGATCTCCACGCCACTGCGCTTGCTCGACTGCGACGTACATTGCGATGCATCGACCGCGATCATCCTGTCGCGTGCCGACGCAGCAAAGGATGGCCCCAACCGTCCGATCCGCATCGAAGCCATGGGTGCAGCACTCCACCAGCCATGGTCATGGGATCAGATCGACCTCACCGCTACTGCAGCCCGCGATGTCGGCGAGATGATGTGGGCGCGCACCGACCTGAAGCCGTCCGATGTAGGGTCTGCACAACTCTATGACGGCTTTTCGATTCTCACGATGCTCTGGCTGGAAGGCTTGAAACTGTGCCCCCGCGGCGAAAGCGGTCGCTACGTTGAAGGCGGGCAGCGCATCGCCCGAAATGGAGAGCTACCGATCAACACCAACGGAGGACAACTCTCCGGCGGTCGCACCCACGGCCTTGGCTATGTTCACGAGGCATGCAGCCAACTATGGGGACGTGCCGGAGATCGCCAGGTCAAACCGCATAACGTTTCAGTTGTTGCTGCCGGCGGAGGCCCCCTGGGTGGAAGCCTCCTGTTGGTTAGGGAATGAACGAAGACGCCCAGACGTCTCTTCATTCATTTGCATCCGAACAAAAACACCGTGAGAGGTGAACCAACAATGAAACGCGCAACGCTTGCCGTATTACTCATTCTGTTCGCTGCCGCCACACCACAAGTGAGTTCGGCTCAGGAACCAACCTCTTCCGCAGCGGGGATCACTGAAACCTCCTCTGATGCGGTGCGTGCGCAGGCACTGCTTGCCCGTGCCGTATCACGTATTAAAGAGGTCGGCGACCGCGCGCTCGCGGAATTCGGACGGCAGGGGGAATTCACCGACAAGGAACTCTATGTTTACGTGCTCGATACCAATGGAACAATGCTCACCAGCGGCGGTTCGTCAGCGACCTTGATCGGCCGCAACCTCTCGCAGATGCGAGACGTCACGGGCAAACCGTTCTTCGCAGAGATACTGGATAAGGCGCGAACTGTTGGTTACGGAGAGGTCGACTATCGCTGGCTGAACTGGGCCGACAATTCGGTGCAGCGTAAGCATGCCTACTTCGAGAAAGTCGGGGATCGGATCCTCTCCGTCGGCTACTACATCAATCGCTCCTCACCCGAACAGACACGCGCATTTCTGGACCGCGCAGTCGAAGCCATGGAAATCGAGCCGTCAAGCGCAATCAGAGAATTCAACCGGCTCGACGGACGGTTCGTACAGGACGATTTGTATGTCTTCGTGATCGATCGGGAGAGCGGTCACTTCGTCGCTCACGGCAGCATGCCGCGCCTCGTCGGCACTGATGGGAGCGAACTACGCGATAAGGCTGGCACACCGATCATTCGTCCAATGCTTGATCAAGCCGCGCGCGACAAAAGCGGAGAACTCGACTACCTCTGGAAGAATCCCGTAACCCGCAAGACCGAACCAAAACGCACGGTTTTCAAGATTGTGGATCGATACATCGTTGCTGTCGGCTATTTCAAGCCCTGAACGCTACAGGAAACATCCAGCCAATCCACCCACACAGCATCTTGAATCGCCTTTTCGTATCTTTCGTAGTATTCTTTATTCAGAATAAAATTCTTTAAAGAGATAAAACTGAAGATCGATTCGGTCAAACGCTGACCATGTCGAGGAGAAGCGATGAAAGAGCGAGAAGACGACGACAGTGGAACCCGCAGCACGGGCACAGTGATCGTCAAGCCGGTCGTTAATGCCATACGTATTTTGCAACACCTTACGGAGAGCGGCTCGCCGGAGCGATCGTCAGATATGGCGCGCGCACTGTCGATCAATCCAAGCACGTGCTTCAATATTCTGCGAACGCTGGCCAGTGAGGAAATGGTCACTTTCGACCCCGTGTCAAAGACGTACACCCCGGGTCTTGGTCTCGCACGACTGGTGGGGCATCTCGTCAGCCAGGGCCAGCGGCTTGATGTTGCACAGCCCTTGATGCAGGACTTCGCAGCTCGATTTCATGTCACGGTCACCCTGTGGCGACAGATGAGCAGCGAACGGATCGTCCTGGTCAAATCGGAGACAAGTCCAACCGATCTGCGTATCGACATGGCCATTGGTCAACGGCTTCCGATCCTTATGGGCGCGAGTGGGCGACTGTTTGCGGCGCACATGAAACTCGACGAGGACGCCATGCGAACCGTATTCGATCGCATGCGTTGGGCACGTCCGCTTGATTTCAGCGAATACTGCGATCAGGTTCAGCACGCGCGCGAACACGGTTGGGCAATGGACGACGGCTACTTCTCAGCTGGCATCATGGCCATCGCGGCTCCCATCCATGACCGATACGGTGAACTGTCCTTCACCATATCGGCAGTCATGTTTCGCGGTCAGTACATCGGCGACGAAGCGACGAAGATCGGCGTGGAGATACGCCGTCTGGCGGAAAAGCTTTCCAACCTCCTGATCTAGCGCTTCACCGGCCCCTCCAACACAGCCGATAAGTAGATCCATGTTCGCTCGTTGTTAAACGTGACAGTTTTCTAAATTCTGTGCATAATCTTTTCATCGATCTTGAAGATCGTGCATAGAACAGGAGACACGCCATGAGCGAACAGAACGCAAAACAACATAAAGTCATTGTTGACCGCAGCCGTTGCTGCGGATACGGCCTATGCGCCGCCTTGTGCCCCGACGTCTACAAGCTGGATGCCGACGGTATCGTCTTTCTTGAGAGTGAGTATGTGCCCGAGGGCCAGGAAGAGGCTGCCATCGAGGGAGCTGCCGCATGCCCTGCGGAAGCGATTCAGATCGAAGCCCCCGCGGACTGAACCCGGCACCACCACGCGGACTTGCACAGTTCCCTGGAGATAGCACATGAGTCGCCTTTCAGGAAAAGTTGCCCTTATCACGGGCACGGGCGGTGGCCAGGGTCGCGTCGCCGCACTACGCTTCGCGCGCGAAGGCGCCCTCGTAGTTGGTTGCGACACCGACGCTGCAGCGCACGAAGAGACCCGCCGTCTGATGAACGCAGAAGGCTTCGAGCTTCATGGAGCAGCCCCTGTCGACCTTGGCGATCATGCCCAGGCACAGGCCTGGGTCCAGTCCGCAGCAGACCAGTTCGGGCGGATCGACATCCTCTACAACAACGCTTCCGCAGCACGCTTCGCTCCGGTCGCAGACATGTCGATCGAGGATTGGCACTACACCATCCGCAACGAGATCGACCTGATCTTCTTTACCACCAAGTACGCATGGAATCACCTCGCCGTTCGCGGTGGAGTGATCCTGAACATCGCATCGACTGCGGCGTGGGCCGGTTCGAGGGTCGCCGGCATCAGCGCACACTGCGCGGCCAAAGGTGCGGTCGTGTCCTTTACCCGCCAACTCGCGGTGGAGGGCGCTCCAGTTGGCATCCGTGCGATCAGCATCAGTCCGGGCTTTGTCCGAACCCCGGGGACGGCTGCGTTCGTGGACAACCCAGTGATGCGCAAGGCCCTTCTCGACGGCGTACTACAGGATCGCCCGGGTGAGCCTGACGAGGTCGTGTCCCTCGCACTATATGTTGCATCGGACGAAGCCGGCTTCATGACGGGATCTGATCTTGTCATCGACGGAGGGCTGCTGGCGGTCTGACTGCACCGACAGCCCTCTCCCGCCCAACAGCGAATGAATGCCCTCTCGGCACAAACGAACTGAAAGCAATCAGTGCAAATCGCGGTGGAATTCGCGAGCGCAGGCTTCACAACTTAGGAGGAAGACAGCATGGACATCATCGGCATTGGCTACCTTGGTTTCGAGACCACCAAACTCGACGAGTGGCGCGATTACGGCCCCAAGGTTATGGGTTTCCAGATCGGTAACGCTCCCGAATCCGACCCTGATTCGCTCTATTTCAAGCTGGATGACCGGCGTCACAGAATCGCGCTTCATCCCGGCAAGATTGACCGAATTGCCTATATCGGCTGGGAGGCTCGCGGCAAACTGGAGTTTCATGCGGCCGTTGAGCGTTTTCGCAATCACAACATCGAGATCACTGTAGGAGACGCCGAACTCTGCGCGACACGCGGCGTAAAGGAGCTCATCCGGTTCCGCGATCCTGTTGGCTACCAGCATGAGCTGTTTTATGCGCAAAAATGGTCGCCGCGTTCCTTCGTTCCAGGTCGGCCACACGGCGGATTCGTCTGCGGTGCCCGCGGCGTCGGCCACGTCGTGCTGATCACGCCCGAATACACGCCGGAGCTTGATCACTTTCTCACCGGCATCATGGGCATGCACTGGTACGGGTCGGGGGCAGGAAAGGGCAAAACCGGGTTCTTCCGCTCAAAGCTCAACAACCAGACCAGCCATGACATCGCCTACGGTTTTGGTCCGGGTCGTGCTGGCGTGCAGCATATCGGGCTCTTTGTGAGCAACGTGCGTGATGTGGGCGAAACGTACGACCTTGTGAAGAAGCACGGACACGACATGATGATGACGCTGGGTCAGCACACTCAGGACCCGCATATGTCCTTCTATCATTTCACCCCCTCGGGTTTTGCCATCGAATGCATCACGGAGCTCGAACCGTGGCACGAAGACGGCTTTGAACTCAACCCTGAGCAGCTGTCGACATGGGGCCATGAGATTGTCGGCCCGATTCTCGGCCCCAGCGTAAAGACGCCTGAGGAGATTTTCGACCCGGAAGTTCTCGCCCTCAAGCGCTGAACATCCGCGTCTGCAAGGACGGCCAGATCGCGCCCACGCCTACTCGAATTCCTCTCGTGCGATGACGCACATATCCATCACCGGAGTCATCGATGTACAGCCATATTCTTGTTCCCACCGATGGTACGCATCTCTCCAGCCAGACGGTTTCCCAGGCGATTGACTTCGCCCGCAGCGTGGGTGCGCGCATCACCTTTTTCTACGCTGACATCGACGCCAGTGCCTCGCTCACGGAAGATGGCGCACTGATTCACCTGCTTGATCCGGCGCTTTACCAAGATGACTTTGGCGGTCGCGCGCGCGAGATTTTGTCAAAAGCTGAAGTCTCCGCACGTGCGAGCGAGATAGACTGCCAATGCGTCAGTCGCCCGAGCAATCGCCCACATGAGGCAATCCTCGCCGCAGCCACCGAACTGGGGTGTGACCTCATCTTCATGGCCTCGCACGGTCCGCGCAGCATTGGAGGACTGATGCTGGGATCGGAAACTTTGAAAGTTCTTGCCGCAAGCCGCGTCCCGGTGCTTGTCTCCTCCGTCGAAAAGAACGATCCAAACCCAGACATGACCAAGGTGTGCGCCATCATCAAGGACGAGCACAGAGCGATCGCGGTTGTGTCATACGGCATGCGCATGCTTGCAGGCACGCTGCGTGAAGGCGAAGCTGCAGACGTCACCCTGCTCGACTCCATGCTGAACTACCTTGGCGAGTTCCCGGCAAAACTCCATCATCCCAAGGAGGATGCCTATCTTTTCGCCGCGCTCCAGCGTCGAACCTCCGCACTCGATCCGGTTATCGCCGATCTTCAGCGACAGCACCGCGAATCCGACGGGCACCTGAGTAGCGTCAGGGAAGCGCTCGGCCGCTATGTTTCCGCGCCCGAAGAAGAGGCTAACAACCTTGCAAGCGTTGTCGACGCATTCGCCCAAGGCCAACTCAAACACATCGCAGTCGAAGAGCAGGAGATCATCCCCGGCGCACGTACGCATCTCCAGCAAGAAGACTGGAAAGAAATTTCCGCCGCATTCGGCCGCAACGGCGACCCGCGCTTCAACAACGGTGAGCGCGAGTTCTATCGGCGCATTTACTCCCGAATCGCCAACATGCATCAAAGTCTGAAACGTATGGGTGCCGCCCGCCAGTGAAGGACGACAGCCCCTGGGCGCCGTTGCGGCATCCTCCATTCCGCGCACTGTGGATCGCCGCAATCGTTGTCAATCTATCGATGTGGATGCAGAACATCGGTGCAGCCTGGCGGATGACCGAGCTTGAACCCGACTCTCCGCTGATGGTGTCGCTTGTGCAGACAGCCATGGCGTTACCCGCTTTTCTCCTTGGCCTGCCCAGCGGCGTGCTCGCGGACATGGTTAACAGGCGGCGCTTCCTGATCATCACCCAGTCCTGCTCTCTCGCTAGCGCTGCTCTCCTCACCGCACTCTCTTATGGGGGCGTGATGGGCTCGTGGCTATTGCTCGGGCTTACGTTTGCGCTGGGCACAAGTAACGCATTTGGCATGTCGGCATGGGTGGCATCCAATATTGACAGCGCTCCGAAAGGCCAAATTCCGGCGTCGATAGCACTATCCACAGTAACGCCCAATATCGCCAGAGTGGTTGGCCCGGCAGTCGCCGGCGCATTGATTGCCGTGGCCGGTACACCCACCCTGTTCGCACTCGTCACACTCGGCTTTTTGCTCTCGCTGCTCCTGCTGCGCGCAATGCCTGACTCGACCGCGCGGCCAAGCCTTCCCCCAGAACGGATGTGGAACGGCATCCGCAGCGGTTTGCGTTACATGCGGCACTCTACGCAGATTCGCCAGACCTTGCGCCTCGTATTTGTTTTTGTAACCGCAGGCAGCGGAATCTGGGCCTTGCTTCCACTCGTGGCACGAGAGCAGTTGGGTCTGGGGCCAGGTGGCTTCGGCTTGCTTTTGGGCAGCCTTGGCGTCGGCGCCGTTGTAGCGGCTCTCCAGATCGCACGGTTTTACAAACGATTTTCTGTACGTCGAATCGTCACCATTGGCGCTTTAACGTTCGCTGCCGTCACCGCGTTAATTCCGTTTGTCACTGACATAGCGCTGACATGCGCACTTTTGGCAATTGGCGGAATGGCATGGATGGCGGTGAACACCAGTTCAGGCACGGTCATCCAGACCTCGGCGGCTGCTTGGGTGCGCGCACGCGTGGCTTCCGTCTACCTGCTGGTAATCATGGGAGCAATGGCGGCTGGTGGCGTCCTGTGGGGCGCAGTAGCGGAGCGCGCAGGGGTCGCCGGGAGTCTGTGGATTGCTGCTGCCTGCATCGTTGTTGGCTTGATGCTGACTGGACGCGCCCACATGCATCTCGGGTCCGAGAATGACTTCGGTACTGTCGAAGGCGCTGCACTAGACTGCGTCTCAGCCGAGGCGGAAACGCTGGACCACAACGCCGGACCGGTAGCGGTCGAAATTCGCTATTCGATTCGTGCAGAGCACCACGAAAATTTCATTGCCGTGGCTCGCGAACTCGGCCTTGCCCGCAAACGCAATGGTGCGATCGCATGGCGGCTTTATCGCGACCTTGAACACCCGGAGCAGCAGATTGAACGCTTCTTGGTCGACTCATGGCTCGATTATCTACGCCAGCGCGACCGGATAACTCGTCGTGACCAGGAACTGGAAGAGCAACTCCTAGCACTCAGCCACGATGGACGGAGCGAGACTCGACGCTACATCGCCGAAGCTTGAGTAACGAAACAGCACCCGATTCTGTACTGAAAAATGAAGTGAAGGTCCCGCTCACCTCGCAAAGCTTGCGAGCCGGAAAAAATCGTCGGGCGTATTTTCCGTATGCGGATGATAAGCATGATGATGGTTGTCCAGAACAGCCTGAAGATCACAAGGCGCCAACCGATCACATCCAAGCTCCTCACCAATCAACAAGCCGGGGAACATGCCGTTCGACCCAGCAAGCATCACCCCTGCTGCAACGCTTAATACCAGTGTCCTGATCATCATCACGCCTCCTCCTGTCACCGATCGATCACCACTTCTAGCGAGCGGCAGATTCTTTATGTGGAATACTGATTCCTGTGTCAGATTAGTTCAGCAAATAGCAGAATACAAGTTTTTTTGCACACTTTTCTGTATTGCGTCTATTTTTATGCAAATTGACGTGATCATCGACGCATACATTCCACGCTGAGGATGCGGTGACCAATCATGTTCAGCAAAAAAAACCCACCGGCCGCAGGCCGATGGGTCAAGCTATCTTCGGTGGGCAATTCGCGGGAGAGGGATCGCTGCCCCACCGAAGAATCCGATTTCAGAGCGCCCTGAGCAGTTCAGGTACGACAGCGAAGAGATCACCGACCAGACCATAGTCAGCGACCTGGAAGATAGGAGCCTCGGGATCCTTGTTGATCGCCACGATCACCTTGCTGTCCTTCATGCCGGCAAGGTGCTGAATCGCGCCGGAAATACCAATTGCGAAATACACCTGAGGCGCAACAACCTTGCCGGTCTGACCAACCTGATAATCGTTAGGCACAAAGCCAGCATCAACGGCTGCACGACTGGCGCCGAGTGCTGCACCAAGCTTGTCTGCGAGCGGCTCAAGCATCTCACGGTAACTCTCACCGCTTCCAAGCCCTCGCCCACCCGAAACGATAATGCTCGCCGCGCCAAGCTCCGGACGCTCGCTCTTAGTCAGCTCACGAACAACCAGGCGTGTCATCCCCAGGTCGTCGCGTTCGGCCACCGCTTCAACGACGGCACTCCCGCCTAATCCTGCAGGCTCGAACATGGTCGTGCGTACCGTGATCACTTTGACCGAATCGCAACTCTGCACAGTTGCAATCGCATTTCCTGCGTAAATCGGACGCTGAAAGGTGTCAGCCGAATCGACTGCACTGATTTCGGAGATCTGCGCAACATCCAGCATTGCAGAGACCCTAGGGCAAAGGTTTTTGCCTGCTGGCGTCGCGGCCGCAAGAATATGGCTGTACCCCTCTGCGATCGCCACGACCAAGTCAGCGATGTTCTCGGCAGTCTGCGCTTCGTAATGCAGAGCCTCTGCATGCAGCACTTTCGCAACGCCTGCAATTGCCGCCGCCTGAGACACAACGCCGGCGCAGCCGCTACCGGCAACGAGCACATGTACTTCGCCACCAATCTTCGCCGCGGCCCCAACTGTGTTAAGTGTGGCGCCCTTCAGCGTGTGGTTGTCGTGTTCGGCAATAACAAGAATTGTCATCAGATCACCTTTGCTTCGTTCTTTAGTTTTTCGACCAGCGTAGCCACATCTGGCACCATCACACCGGCGCTACGCTTGGGTGGCTCTCCCACTCGAAGCGTCTTCAGGCGTGGCGTCACATCGACACCGAGGTCCGCTGGCACGATTGTTTCTAAGGGCTTCTTCTTCGCCTTCATGATGTTGGGCAAGGTCGCATAGCGAGGTTCATTCAGTCTCAGATCCGTGGTTATGACAGCTGGCAGCGGCATCTCCAGCGTCTCGAGACCGCCGTCGATTTCGCGGGTTACCGTGACCTTTTCGCCGCTAAACACCACCTTGGAGGCGAAAGTCGCCTGTGGCCAGCCTGCAAGCGCAGCAAGCATTTGCCCGGTCTGGTTCGCATCATCGTCGATCGCCTGCTTACCCAGGATGACCAGGTGCGGCGCTTCCTTGTCACACAGCGCCCTCAGCAGTTTTGCCACAGCAAGCGGCTGCAACTCGATTTCTGTTTCAACCAGGATGCTGCGGTCCGCGCCAATGGCCATGGCGTTGCGCAGGGTTTCCTGACACTGGGCAACGCCGCAGGACACTGCGATGACCTCGGTCGCAATACCAGCCTCCTTGAGCCGCACGGCCTCTTCCACCGCGATCTCGTCGAAGGGGTTCATGCTCATCTTTACGTTGGCAAGCTCGACGCCGCTGCCGTCACCCTTGACGCGCACCTTGACGTTGTAATCGACCACGCGCTTGACGGGTACGAGGATCTTCATTGTTTGCTCCAAGCAATTTTCATATTCAACCGGCCATGACGAACGCTCAGGCCAGCACCTCAAACGGCACACCTGTCTTGGCTCGAACTTCCTCGAGGCTGACGCCTTCATGGAGATCCTTCAGCACAAGCCCCTGACCGGGAATGACGTCGAAGACGCACAGATCGGTGATGATCATGTTGACGCAGGCCTTGCCCGTAATCGGCAAGGTGCAGTGCGGAACAATCTTGGGCATGCCGTCCTTGGAGCAGTGCTCCATCAGCACGATTACGCGCCGCACGCCAGACACCAGATCCATCGCACCGCCGGGCCCCTTCACCATCTTGCCGGGGACCATCCAATTTGCGATATCACCTTGGTCCGTGACTTCGAGTGCGCCAAGGATTGACAGATCCACATGACCGCCGCGAATCATCGCAAAAGAATCAGCACTGGAAAAAAAGCTGCCTCCCGGGATCGCGGTGATGGTCTGCTTACCGGCGTTGATCAGGTCGGGATCTACCGCCTCAGCAGACGGGAAAGGACCAATACCCAGCAGGCCGTTCTCGGACTGCAGGGTGACGTTGATTCCGGGCGGAATGAAGTTCGCCACCAGGGTCGGAATTCCGATTCCAAGGTTCACGTAGTAACCGTCGCGCAGCTCCTTGGCAGCCCGCTGCGCCATCATCAGCCTGATAGCCGATTCCTTCCTGGACGCTGCTGCACCCTGAACGGTCCGGAACTCAATGCGTTTCACGTAGCTGGGGCCAAGGACGATCCGGTCGACGTAGATGCCAGGCGTTTCGATATCGTCCGGATCAAGCTCGCCGACTTCGACCAGTTCTTCGACCTCAGCCACGGTCACTCTGCCGCAGGTGGCAATCATCGGGTTGAAGTTGCGTGCGGTCTTCCTGTAGACGAGGTTGCCCGCCTTGTCGCCCTTCCACGCTTTGACGATGGCAACGTCCGCTGAGATGGCTTCCTCTAGGACGTACTCCTTGCCACCAAAAGATCGCAGATCTTTCCCTTCGGCCAGCAGCGTGCCGTAACCAGTCCGCGTGTAGAAACCGGGAATGCCGGCCCCGCCCGCCCTGAACTTTTCGGCCAAAGTGCCCTGAGGCGTGAGCTGCAGCTCAAGCTCTCCAGAGAGAACCTGACGTTCAAACTCCTTGTTCTCGCCAACATAGGAGGCAATCACCTTCTTGACCTGCCGGTTCTGAAGCAACAAACCCATCCCAAAGTCATCCACACCGGCATTGTTACCGACGATAGTCAGCTCTTTTACGCCACTGTCGCGCAAGGCAACGATAAGATTCTCAGGGATGCCACACAGCCCAAACCCGCCTGCTGCAACCGTCATTTCGTCATGAAGCAGGCCCGCGAGCGCGCCTGACGCAGATGCAAAAACTTTGTTCATGGTTCTCTCAGTCGGTGAAATCGAAAGGGGAAACAACGTAAGGGGACCCCGCTCAAACAGTCAGGCCCGCAGTGCCTCCCGTACCCCCCGTCCTGATGGCGCCGCGCCACCTGGGGAGTGTTTGCGGTAGTTGACCAGCAGCGCCGTTTGCCGAACATGCGCCTCATGCATGTTTCGCTCTTTGACATGGCCATAGCCCCTGATCATCTCGGGCACGCGTGCTAGATCGATCGCAAAGGAAAGATTTTCTGCAGTGAGTGAGGTGGAGAATTCTTCAATCAAGGCCAGGTAGTCCGCCACCAGTCGACGCTCCTGACGACGCTCCTCTGTTCGCCCGAACGGGTCCAGCGCTTTGCCACGCAAGCCTTTGAAGCGCGCAAGCAGTTTGAAGGCGCCCATCATCCAGCTGCCATAGCGACGCTTCAGCAGATGCCCGTCGGCATCACGCTTCGCACTAAGGGGCGGTGCCAGATAGAAATTGAGCTGATAGTCGCGGCCGGGCTCACCTTCGAACTGCTGGCGCAACTGGTCGAGGAAAGCCGGGTCAGCATGCAGACGTGCAACCTCGTATTCATCCTTGTATGCCATCAGCTTGGCCAGGTTGCGAGCGACCGCATCGGTCAATTGCAGCTTGCCAGTCCCGACCACGCGCTGCTCTGCTTCGCGCACGCTTGCAACTGCATCGCTGTAGCGCCGTGCATACCTTTCATTCTGATAGGCAGTCAGCAACTCGATCCGGCGCGCGATGACACGATCGAGCGATACCGGCATTTCCATGACCACCGCTTCGGTGGTGCGGGCGGCCGGTGCAGCAGGCAGTGCAGAGCGATCATGCGCAGCAAGCCGCCCCCACTCGAATGCCTGCTTGTTCTTCTCTACGGCAACCGCGTTGAGTTCGATTGCGCGCAACAGCGCGTCCTTGCCCAGCGGCAACCATCCCTTCTGCCATGCATAACCAAGCAACAAAGGATTGGCGTAAAGCGTATCGCCGAGCAATTGGAGCGCGAGTGCATTCGCATCGATGAATTCGCAGTCCTCGCCAACGCCAGCACGGATGTCATTCTCTGCAGCCACCCCGGGAAACTTCCAGTCCGGATTGGAGAGAAACTCCGCAGCAGGTGTCCTTGCACTGTTGACCACCGCGCGGGTCAATCCTTGTCGCACCTTCGACAAGACCTCGCCCGAGGCCGATACGATCTCGTCGCAGCCGATCAGCACGTTCGCTTCGCCGGTCGCGATCCGGGTGGCATGAATCTCTTCCGGTGTCGCCGCCACCTGAACGTGGCTCATCACCGCCCCGCCCTTCTGTGCCAGACCAGTCATATCGAGTACGGTGACACCCTTGTTTTCGAGGTGCGAGGCCATGCCGATGAGTGCACCGATGGTGACGACGCCCGTCCCACCAACTCCGGTCACGACGATTCCGCAAGGCTTGTCGAGCAACGGAAGAACTGGCTCGGGAACCATTATCGACTGCCCAGTGCGGCTCGCTTCAACCGCAGGCGGCTTGCGCAACTGGGCGCCCTCGGCCGTGACGAAGCTCGGGCAGAAACCCTTAAGGCACGAAAAATCCTTATTGCACGAACTCTGGTTGATCTTGCGCTTGGTGCCGAGTGGCGTTTCCACCGGCTCCACCGACAGGCAGTTGGACGCCACTGAGCAGTCGCCGCAGCCTTCGCATACGGCTGGATTGATAAAGGGGCGACGTGCCGGGTCGGGATACTCACCACGCTTACGGCGGCGGCGCTTTTCGGTGGCACAAGTCTGGTCGTAGATCAGGATCGACACACCCTGCAACTCGCGCAACTGCTTCTGCAGCGCATCTAATTCGTCTCGATGGTGCACAGTCACGTGCTCAGGCAAGCCTTTGCGCTCCGAATACTTCTCCGGCTCGTCAGTAACGATCAGAATCCGGCCGGCACCTTCCGCAGCTACCTGACAGGCAATCTGGGGCACGGTAAGCGTTCCATCAACCGGCTGACCACCTGTCATGGCCACTGCATCGTTAAACAGAATTTTGTACGTGATGTTTGCGCCTGCTGCGATGGCGGCGCGGATCGCGAGCATCCCGGAGTGAAAGTAGGTACCGTCTCCCAAGTTTACGAATACATGCTTGTCGCCGGAAAAATGCATCTGCCCCAGCCAGCTCACACCCTCCCCCCCCATCTGGGTGAAGGTCTCCGTGCTGCGATCCATCCACATCGCCATGTAGTGACAACCGATTCCGGCGAGCGCTCGCGAGCCTTCGGGGACGCGGGTGGAAGTGTTGTGCGGGCACCCTGAGCAGAACCATGGTTTGCGCTCGACGGTAATGCGCGGGCGTGCGGCCTCGCGCTCTTTGGCCTCGATCACCTCGATCCGCGCCATCAAGCGGGCATGCACATCGTCAGGCAGACCAACCCGATCAAGCCGCAGCGCAATTGCCTTGGCGATGATCGCAGGCGACAGTTCGTAACGCGCCGGTAGCAGCCATTGCCCACGCGGCACTGACCATTCGCCACCTGCATTGTTGCGCTCATCAAACTTCCCGTAGATACGGGGACGGACATCCTCACGCCAGTTGTACAGTTCTTCCTTCAGCGCGTATTCGAGAATCTGGCGCTTTTCCTCGACCACCAGAATTTCTTCGAGTCCGGTCGCAAACTCGCGTGCATCCTGCGCGTCGAGCGGCCAGACGCAACCCACCTTGAAAAGTCGGATGCCGATGCGCTGACAGGCTTCCTCATCTAGACCAAGATCGGTCAGCGCCTGACGCACATCGAGATAAGCCTTGCCCGCGGCCATGATGCCAAGGCGCGCATTAGGCGAATCGATCACAACCTTGTTGAGTTTGTTGGCACGGATGTACTCGAGCGCGGCGTACCACTTGTAATCGAGCATGCGCGCTTCCTGCGCTAGCGGGGTATCGGGCCAGCGGATGTTCAGTCCCCCCTCGGGCATCTCGAAATGCTCGGGGATCACTATCTTCAAGCGTTCCGGGTCGATATCGACCGAGGCCGAGGACTCAACCACGTCGGTCACGCACTTCATCGACACCCATAGGCCCGAATAACGGCTCATCGCCCAGGCGTGCAAACCGAAGTCGAGGTATTCCTGAACATTGGCCGGGTACAGCACCGGGATACCGCAGGCAATGAGAAGGTGTTCCGACTGGTGTGCGACCGATGACGACTTGGCCGCGTGATCGTCGCCCGCCAGCATCAGCACTCCACCATGTGGCGAAGTTCCAGCGGCGTTGGCGTGCTTGAGCACATCGGCCGAACGATCAACACCCGGCCCCTTTCCGTACCACATGCCGAACACACCGTCGCGCTGAGCATTGGCATAAAGATTGACCTGCTGCGTACCCCACACTGCGGTTGCGGCAAGATCCTCGTTGAGACCCGGCTGAAAGACCACATCGTGGCTGGCAAGATGTTTCTTGGCCTTCCACAAGGCCAGGTCAAGCCCACCGAGCGGAGACCCACGGTAGCCCGAGATATACCCAGCAGTGTTCAGCCCGGCAAGCCGGTCACGCTCTTTCTGCAGCATCGGCAGTCGCGCGAGAGCCTGGGTGCCGCTGATATACACCCGTCCAACTGCCTTGGTGTACTTGTCGTCAAGACTGACCGACGCCATGGCCCCTGCAGCCTCTGCAGAAAGTGGTGAGTTCATCCGTGTCTCCAGTTCTTCATTATTTGAACATATAGTAGAAACATGTTCATCTATCGTAAAGTCACGAATAATGAGTTCTGGTATCAGGAAAACAGATGTCAGCAGATAACAGTGTCACCCTGCGCCAACTGCGCTACTTCGTCGCCGCAGCCGAAACGGGACAGTTCTCAATGGCCGCCACTCGAGCCCATGTCTCCCAATCGGCCATCACCAACGCGGTGCTGTTGCTGGAAGCCTCGCTTGGTGTGCGCCTTTTCGACCGAAAACCGCACGGAGTCAGCCTCACCGCCGAAGGTCACGGCTTCTATCAACGCACCCGTCACATTCTTGATTCGCTTGAAGATGCGCTGCGCGAACCTCGTTTCCAGGCCCACCACCTCAAGGGCGCGATCCGAATCGGCGCCTCCTACACCGTGCTCGGCTACTTTCTTCCTCCCCTGCTCGCTCGTTTCCGCGCCAACTATCCCGACCTTGGACTGGACCTGCGCGACATGAACCGCGCCGAGATCGAGAAAGCTGTAGAGAGCGAAGAGATTGAACTCGGCGTCGTCATCCTCTCCAACGTCACCGAACGCGAACGCTTTGGCCACCACGTCTTGTTGCGATCGCGGCGTCAGCTATGGACCTCAGCCGACCACCCCTTGCTGCAAAAGGACAATGCCGCACTGGAAGACATCGCCGCCTACCCCTACATTCAGATCACCGTAGACGAAGGCGAACGCTCCACGCAGCGCTACTGGCAAGCCCGAGGTATCGCTCCCGACATCGCCTTCCGCACCGGCGCAGTAGAAGCCCTGCGCGGCCTGATCGCCCACGGCTTCGGCGTCACCATACTGTCGGACATGATGTATCGCCCGTGGTCCCTCGAAGGAAAGAAAATCGAATCCCGCCCCATCCTCGACGTTGTACCCGACATGGAGGTGGGACTGATCTGGAAACGAGGCGCCGAACTAGCTCGTCCAGCGGATGCGTTCAGGCAGTTTTTGATTCAGACATGTGGGAGTTGAGTGGGCTACGGGGAGTCATCGACGACAGCTGATCGGCCTGAGCCGACACTGGACGCGTTGCGCTTGTCGAGCAGCTATGCTTCGGTTACTTGCCGCTCGGCCACGACTCGCTCTCGACGGCAGCTTCCCACCATATGGAATGATTACTCCCGACCCGATGTCGGCATTAACTCGGAGGAGCACGCCGCTTAGGCCGTATGACACCGGAAAACGTGATCGATGCCTGCATAAACTGCGCGGCCTCTTGATCGAGGGTGAGCTCCGCCTCAAAGTGGCAGCGCTGGACTAGCTCCATGCTTGCCGTCGGACCATCGACCGAAGTGTTAATAAAATGAGCGTCGTAGTCCCCTGCCACCGCCAGATAGTCCGCAGCGGGCACTTGCACCGTCCATACGACCGACAGCAGATCGAAGGCAACGGCAATGGCAACGGTACCATCCTCATCCTCCCACACAGACAGAAGGTCGGGGTCCTCTGAGCCCTCTAAGTCCTCGACGGCGAACGCCCGGATTGGTGCCAAGCACGCTGCGGGCACGGCAGACGCCGCAAGGAAGCAGTGCACCGACGGCAGCGCTAACTTCTCCAGATGCGCCAGCGCGGTGTCGGCCGCTGCTGTTTCTATCTCAGGAAGCCACCGTTCTTCGAACTCCTCCAACTGCGCATCGGCAAGCAGCCTGCGCGTGGACCGCGACGACACCATTGGCGCGGGATCCACCGACACTGCCATCAGTTCGGCCTCGGGCTCGGACAACGCCATCCTAATGTCGCCGCGCTTGCTCCTTCTGACCCGGCCCTTGAGCTTCACGAGTCCTAGGGCCCGCGCCGCGAACAGGTCGATATCGCCCCACGCAGGCGACGACAGCCTGTTGGAGACCTTTAGGCGAAGCGCCTCCCAGATCAGAGTGACGTAGGACGGCCCGCCGTCGATTGACGACGACACGATGCCCACCAGCTCGCCGTTGGCGTTGACCACGGGTCCACCACTCATGCCGCCTTTGGTATCCATCGAGACCTCAATGCACGCGGAAGGCATGCGTTCGCCGCGGCCGTGCGGATAGGCCTTGGTCACCACTCCGGACGTTACAAGCGGTGTGATCAGCGCCTCGGCGTCTTGCAGCGCGCCGTGGCGGTAGCCGAACGCCCAGAGGCGCTCACCGACCAGAGGCAGGGCGACCCGCAGCGGCGCCAGCGTCAGCGGATGGTGCACGTGCGCCTCCGAGTTCAGAGTGCAGCCCAGCAGCGATATGTCTGAGACGATCCGGCGATCCGCTCCGAAGGCACTGGGCCCCGTCACGGTCGACCGCTCGCGCGGAAGCCAGGCACGTGCCCCATCTGGCACGAATGTTAGCAGCACCGGGTCGGCGTTCCGAGCGGTGAACTCTTCCAGCACGTGCGTGGCCGCCACTGCCAGTCCCGGACCAATCATGACGCCACTGCCCAGCACGATGGGGCCGTCTTCTTCGATCAGGGCGAGGGCGACCAGCGCATCGCCGGCCTCGTGCAACGATCCCATGGGCCCTATGCCGTCCTCGTCAGAATATATGGCGGTGGCCCAGGACCGCTGCAGCGTCGCGAGCGCAGGATTATCTTCGGTGATACGGACTGAGAGCATCGGTCTTTGTCCCCATAGATAGGTCTGATCACGAGACCAGTCGGCCTGCCGCTGGCAGGCACGGTAGCGGGCAACAATTCCGGCAGGCTACGCGTCCGGCGGGTGTGCCAAGCGGGTCAGTCTGGCGCGCGCCCACCTGAATGGCCGTTCAAAACGGGGTACGGTCCTCCAAAATTGACCACTCAATGACTTTGGAGTTGGTCACTGTACCGTTCATCATGCGGTTTGGACCGCAGGTCTTAGGCTCTCTCTCAGCGCCGATAGGGGCTCTTGAAGGCGTGCCACCGCCTCATCAAAAATGTCCTTCGAAAGGACCTGTCTCTTCTCCGTCAGCCGTACAACTTCGAAGTCTCCTAGCTGTACGCTCGTTGGCAAGCGCTCCGCTGCCAATATGACTTGATGGTGAACTCCGGCAGCTCTGCCCAAAACTTGGACCATCTTCGTCAGATTGGAATCGTCCTGGCCCGACTGCTGCGGGGTATCAACGACAAAGGGAAATAGTGGGGAGTCGCCCCATTCAGCGTTGGTCGCGAGCATGGCCAGGTGGACTGCCAGCATGGATCGAGGCGCGGAGCTTCCTCCAGACTGCGCACGTGTACCGGGCTTCGGTTCGCCGATCTGCTCATCTATGGGGACGTCGACCAAGCTGGACAGACTCGATACTTGCGCCGAAAAATACTGGCGCACTGCAGACAGGCGCTTCGGGTCTTCGAACTTCTTGGCCTGTTCGTCCGCCTTCGCCTTCTCTGCCTCGAGTTTCTTCAGTGCCCCGGAAAGATCGCGGCTGACACGCTGGAAGGCTGTGTCGAGTGTCCTCTTGCTCTGAGAAGCGAGGACCTCCTCTAGTTTCAGTTTGGCGCGCCGCTCCTGTTGAAGCTTGTCCAGTTCGGCGATGTCGCGCTCCACTGATTGCAAGCTGGCGCGGATGCTGGCCTCCTTGCTGCCGATGTCGTCCACCTGTGTCCGAAGCTCCATGATGAGACCTCCCAGGGACTCCGCATCGCTGGAGAGAAGAATGCGTGCATGGAAGGAGTTTTCGTGCACGGTGCCACAGGTGGGGCACTCGATGGACTCGCCAGCGCGATCGGTCAGGTATGCAAAGTCACCCTTCAGCTCGCTGGAAGCCGCAAGGGCAATTTTCAGCTCCGACTTCACCTTCTCACGAATGTTGACAAGACCCAGCAGTTGCCCGCGAATGCGAACCTGATCTTGCTGGAGCTTGGTCGCCTTGCGACCAAGCTCGGCCAGTTCGCTGCGGAACGCGGCAAAGTTGAGGGACGGCAGGTTCTTGGGCAGGACGTCTTGCACCCGCTTGAACGCTGCTCGGTGCGCTTCGAGCTCCTTCCGCCGCTCATTGGCTCGGTCACCAATCTCGGTCGAAAGATATTTCGCATGAAAGTAGGCATTGGGCCTCATTCCAATGAAGGATTCGAAGGTGGCGCCCTTCCAGTTCGAGAACTGTGTAAGCTGTTCGAAGGTATCCCAACCGGCGCCCCAACTACCGTCCTGGTCCATATAGAACGGCATGAACATATACTCTGGTCCGGCTTGCGAGAAGGTCGCACTCTGGGGGCGCTTGAGCCTTAGCTCGAAGCCGAAAAAGGCTGCAATCTGCTTGGACCAAGCACTCATGTTGTCGGCAGAGAAGAGCAACTGGTCGTTGTCTTCGAACATACCAAGCCGCTTACCGTCGCGGACAACGATATAGTTGGTGTCGCGATACGCGAACTCCAAGGCGGCGACGGTGTCTGGATCCCAGATGCCTGCGTCGCGCTTTCGAGTCTTGCACCCAAAAACCCAATACAGATTCTTGACGATCCGCGACTTACCGGTTCCGTTCGGTCCCAGCAGCAGCGTCTTCTGACTGAACTGCTGCTTTCTGGCGCTCCCGTCTCTCGCGGACACGAGCCAGAGCGTCTTGTAAGTCACGCGCTGGTTCATTTTTCTTCCTTAGGTTCCGAACCAGCCGGAGCAGTGAATACATTGAGGTCGATTGCATCGAATAGCACCAGTAGCGCCACAGCGCGGATATAGCCCAAGGGTAGGCCGCTGCACTCGGCTAGGCTCGATGCCCGGGCCTCCTCAACAACCTGGTTCATCAGTTCGCCCAACGTCGCCTTCGCGCCGATGGCAGCCTCAACTGGAAATCGAGCCCGCTGAAGCGCGTTCGCGACCCCGCTGAATATCATGTTGGTCCGGTCGGATGCATCGGCGCATACCCTGACCCGGTGGGCCTTGATGTCCTTGCGCTCGATGAAGGGGTGCCCCTCCCGATCCAACTCGGTAGTGGCTTCGTCTAGGATTTCACTCAGCGGCGCCCTCGACTGTGCGACATTGGCCAGGATGTCCAAGGCCTGGGCCTTGGAGATGATGCGGAGCTTGAGTTCTTCAAAGTTGCGTGCGTAGGTGGTGCTGGACGCCCGGCTCTGTATTTCGCTGGCAAGGACACGCGCCGCCACCGACGTATGACTCAGCGGGAACGGCAGCCGACCCGTGGACGATAGTTGCTCTAGCTTCCCACTGACGAAAATCTCTGGCTCACCCAGCGGGAGATTGGTCTTGTAAACCAGAACGCCCGCCAAGTCGACCTCCACTTCCGGGATGCACAGTTGAGTACTGATGGCGAGCTTCACGAGCGTCTGCTGCTCGGCTGTCAGAGAGGACAAGTCTGTATTGGTAGCGAGGGACGCCCCACCAGCTTCGTCGGGCAGCTTGACCCCGATGTTGGAGACAAACTTCAGATTTGCACGGGAGGCCCCGAATTGCGCTCGACGGGCATACAGTTTGGCGAGGATGGAATGCTCATGCGTGCCGTCCTTGCGTTTACTGCCCTTCTTGTGAAGATCCTTCAGAACCCAAACGCCTTCGCGCTCATGCTTCTTGACTTGGCAAAACTCCACTGTTGTGGGGGCTTGCGCGGAATCGAGGATCGCTACGTCCTCCTTGACCTCGACGCCCACGGCGAAGTCATCTTCGCCGCCAAGAAGTTCGGCGATCGATAGGGTGGCCCACCACTGCTGGAAGGTGAAGCCTAGGCTGGCATTGGCGCCGTTCTTCTCGTCTATGGGACGGTCACGGAGTAAGACTGCCAGGCTGTCCTGAACGCTCTCCGCGCGCCTCGTATGGGTCCGCTGTGACATTTATCGCTTCTTGGATTCTGGCCTGTGCTCTCTATCGACAGTATCACCACGTCATCTAAAACGCGACACCGAATTTGCGTAGTCTACTTTACTTGGCATATTGATACACGATGCAAACCCTCTCAACTAACGCCCCTCATTGGCCTATTTAGCAATCTCATGCCAGTCGGACCGAGTTCGACGTCTATGGCCGCTTCGAGATCGAGACCGGCCCTCGAATCAGGGTCAGCTCAGCGTCAGCTCCGGCCGACCATCTGCCTTCAACCTAAGGGCCGGTTGATTTGCGTTGAAGAAACGATCGAAGTGATGCTGGCGGCGGTCGCACGGTGCTCAACGCCACCTGCAGGCGGTGTTCGTTTGCGCTTGCCCCCCGGCGCAAGGTCTTGCCTCACTAGCCAAGCCGACTGACCTACCGCCATGACAAACCTGATGCGCATTTCCCCGCTCCAGCATCGTCAGCGATTGCTAGGTTTGTTGTTGGCTGGAGCCAGCTCTGCATCGGGGCTTGCACAAGTGACACCTACTTCGAAGGTCTGCGTAACAGGACGCTCAATGCCTCAACGTGTGTTTATCGCGGTTGAAGGTCAAGCTGCTCATTCAACGTGATCAAACCAAGGTTAATGTCGACTGCGATTAATCCACACTCCGCGTGCCACCGTCGCCGGATCACTCCCCCTATTCCACCTTCGCCGCCTTCCGCCGCAGCACGATCGGTACGCCGCCGGAGCTTCGCTTGACCATCCATTGTGCGAGGGCGGAGTCCATGTAGGTGGCGTGGCCAGGGAACCACTCCTCCAGGGCACGCGCAAGGCGGCGGGCAACGTCGATATCGCCGGCTGCAACCAGTTGTTGCACCTCTCGCACCGAGGCCATGACCTTGTCGTGCTCGTCGACATGGCAATCGCGGGCAGGGTAATCGCCCGAGTTCATCCATGCGGCTTCTTCACTGAAATGATGTTCGGCGTGGGCGGCGAAGCGATCCAGCAATGCAGGAAGCGCTTCGTCAGCAACAACCTGCATGGCATGTACGATATCGACGAACTCCTCGTGAATATCGTCCATCGGCCCATAGCCGAGCAGAAGCTCATCACTCCAGATAAGGGGGCTTTCGCTCACGACTGATCTCCCTTCAGGTATTTGGCAGGACGTTGCCCGCCGACATGCCGACGATGGCAAGAAACTCGCGCCGGGTTGACGCATCCTTTCGAAAGGCGCCAAGCATGCGACTGGTCACCAGCCCCACGCCCGGCTTGTGTACGCCGCGAGTAGTCATGCATTGGTGCGAGGCTTCAATGACCACTGCGACACCCTTTGGCTGGAGCACCGAATGCAGGGTATCAGCGATCTGCACCGTCATCTTCTCCTGAATCTGCAGGCGCTTAGCGTAGATTTCAACCAGTCTGGCAAGCTTTGAAATACCCACGACCCGGCGATCAGGGAGGTAGCCAACGTGAGCCTTCCCGATGATCGGCACCATATGGTGCTCACAGTGGCTCTCGAATCGGATGTCCGTCATGACGATCATTTCGTCGTAGCCATCAACCTCTGAGAAAGTGCGGGAGAGGATCTCGGCAGGATCCTGAGCGTAGCCGGAAAAGAACTCCTCGTACGACCGCACCACACGCGAAGGCGTATCAAGCAGCCCTTCACGTGCCGGATCGTCTCCGGCCCAGCGGATCAGTGTGCGCACCGCAGCTTCGGCGTCCGCGCGACTGACGTCGCTGGTGTGGTCGGTATCGGTTGCCACTCGTTCGTTCGTCATTGCGTCATTCCTTGTACATTCCGATCGACGGTGTTCAGACGGTATTGAATCTGGCCACCGAGTGATTCAGTTTGAAGACCACTTCGCGCAGACGTTCAACCGAGGCCTCGACATCTGCCGCAATACCCTTGCCCTGTCCGGCGATGCTGGAGAAGCGCTGGCAGCCAGGACAAGGATCGCAAGCCAGCCTGCGCGCCACTTTGGCTTGCGGAGGCCGAATTACGCACTTCTTCAGCGTTAGCCGAAATAAGCGCAAGATTTGCCACCATCTGCTCGACAGAAATTGCCGTTGTAACCGCAGCATCAACCTGCACATGCGCGCCTTCGGCGACGTCGCGTGACGCTGCCACAAGCTCCTCTACGGAACTCCCGATTGTCGAAGAAACCCGCGCAACCTGCCGTCTGTCGCATTCTTTTCGACCGATCAGAGTGAGCGCGCAATGATCTCTTTCATGATCTCCGATGTTCCGCCGTAGATCCGTGCAACCCGTGCGTCAACCCAAGCACGGCTGATCTTGTACTCGCTCATGAAGCCGTAGCCGCCATGGAGCTGAAGCAATTCATCGAGCACCTTGCCTTGCATCTCAGAGCCCATCAGCTTGCACATCGCGCCAACCTCGGGCGACAGTTCTCCACGCATCGCCTTGCCCAGGCAGTCATCCACGAATACGCGCAACATGGTCGCCTGTGCCTTGCATTCAGCAAGCTTGAACTTGGTATTCTGAAAATCGAACACGGTCTTGCCAAAGACCTGACGTTCGCGCACGTACTGCAGCGTGTCCTCTATCAGGGCCTCGATTGATGCGGCCGCGCGGATGCCGATGATGGTGCGTTCCCATGCAAGCTGGTGCGTAAGGTAACCAAAACCCTTATTCTCGTCCCCGAGGCGGTTTTCTGCTGGGACACGCACGTCGTCAAAGAAGAGCTCAGAGGTGTCCTGGCCCTTTAGCCCGATCTTCTCAAGCAAACGGCCCTTGGAGAAGCCCGCCCGATCCGCCTCGACGCAAATGAGGGTGAGCTCCTTTGCATTCGGGTCAAGCTTGGTGGCGGTGACCATAAGATCGGCGTTGCCGCCGTTGGTGATAAAGGTCTTCTGGCCGTTGATGACATAGTGGTCACCATCCCGGCGCGCACTGGTTCGCATTGAGCGGAGATCGGATCCGACGCCTGGCTCACTCATCGCTATCACGCCGATCATCTCGCCTGACACCATCCGCGGCAGCCACTTCTGCTTCTGCTCTTCGGTGCCATAGGCAACGATGTAAGGCGCGACGATTTCGGAGTGGGTCGTAAAGCCAATCGCAGTCGCGTTGACCCGAGCAAGTTCCTCGATCATCACGGCGGAGTGGCCAAAGTCTCCACCGGCACCACCGTACTCCTCAGGTACGGTGGAACACAGCAAACCAACCTCACCCGCCTTGCGCCACACCGATTTGGGAACGATGCCAGCCTGTTCCCACTCGTGCAGGTGGGGCACGATCTCGTTTTCGATGAAGCGCCGCGCCATTTCGCGGAACATTTCGTGGTCTTCCCTGAATACCGAGCGCATCCTTCTGTCTCCTGACTATTTTTGTGCCGGTGCGCGTTCAGCGTCCGGTGAATTCCGGGTCGCGCTTCTCCAGGAAGGCTGCGACCGCTTCCGTGTGGTCTTCGGTGTGATGTGCCAGCGCCTGAAAGGCTGCCGACAGTTCAAGCAGCGAATCGAGGCGCATATGCTGCCCCTCGCGCAACAGGCGCTTGGTGAGGCGCAGACCGTGCGACGGGTTGGACGCCATCCGCCGCGCAAGCGACATCGCTGAGGCTTCAAGTTCGGCAAGCGGAACGACTTCAGTGACCAGCCCCCAGGCCAGAGCCGTCTGCGCATCGATCATGTCGCCGGTCAGCGCCATCAAACTGGCCTTGGGCATACCGACAATGCGAGGCAGCAGCCAGGCACCGCCGTCTCCTGGCACGATTCCCAGCTTGACGAAACTCTCGGCGAATTTCGCCGTGTCGGCGGCAATGCGTACGTCACACATGCAGGCGAGGTCGAGCCCCGCGCCAATGGCAGGACCGTTCATCGCTGCGATGACGGGTACATCCAGGTCATAGAGGCATAACGGGATACGCTGGATACCGTTACGGTAGCTCTCGCGGACCTCATAGGGCGAGCCCGCAAAAATGCCGCCGCGGTCACGCATGTCCTTGACGTTGCCGCCAGCGCAGAAGGCCGGCCCGTTGCCCGTGAGCACGACAACCTTCACGCTGCGATCTGCGCGCACCATGGCGCACAGATCGACAAACGCCTGCATCTGTGACGGTTCGGAAAGCGCATTCCGGGTTTCCGGACTATCCATGCGTACGACAAGAATGGCGCCATCGCGCTCAGTGATGAGAAATGGCTTCATACAGTGACTTCCTTGGCTTCAGCAAGCGCGCCGCATGTGATGGCTGGCCAGAGCGAGCCCGAGCCGCCTGCACAAATGGCACGTCCGAGTTGCTGCGACCAGTAGGTGAGCGAGCCATACTCGCTGCGCCATGACCACAAGCGGCGGGTAGTGAGATGCAGCGCATGTTCGTGAGTAAAGCCGATCGCGCCGTGAACACCGTGCGCCACGCTGGCAGCAATGCCCGCAGCCTCGGATGCGCAGATCTTGGCTGCCATCACCTGCAGAACTGCAAAGGTGTCGCCCGATTCGGCAAAGGCCGCTTCGGCAGCCATGACCGATGCTGCGGCATGCTCGGAGAGCACTGCAATCTGGTGCTGGATCGCCTGAAAACTGCCGATCGCCTTGCCAAACTGAACGCGCTCTCCGGCATAAGTCGAAGTGAGGTTAAGCGTCGCCTCAAGTGCGCCAGCGATCTGCGCAGCCCGCAACATAGCGCCGCCAGTCTCGAGTACCCGCGTACCCACCGCGGTCGGCAAAGCCGCCGCAGCAAGCGGTTTCACCGACGCAAACACAAACGTGTCGCGCGCTTCGCCCGCAGTATTGGCGCTAGGCTCGAGCCCTGCTGCCTCAACCGACAAGAGCACCACCGTGGGCACTTCTCCTTGGGCAATCGCCACAATTCGGGAAACCTCTCGCCCCCAGGGCACACCCGTCACAGAGCCGCTGACAACCCCATTCTCAATTCTCAGATCGCCAGCAGAAGCAAAGCTCAATGTACCGGCAACGCCTTCAAGACCACTCGCGCCCAGCAACCAGTTGGCAAGCATCGCCTCAGGCAGTGGCACGGGAAGGTTGAAGCGACCGCAAAGCCGGATGATCCCGCAGACATCGGCCCAACTGGCGCCGGCGCCGCCGAGCTCCTCGGGAACAAGTGCCATGGTGAAGCCAGACTCCTCGATGTTCTGCCACAACTCGGTAGGCCAGTTGCCGCCTTCGGCGGCTAGAACGACATCGACGGTGACGAGATCCGAAAACAGGCGCTCGAGGGTGGAATCAAAAATCTCTCTCATGTTCAACGTAGCCCCAGTCCGCGCGCAATGATGCCGCGGAGAATCTCCCGCGTACCGCCGCGCAATGAAAACGATGGCGCCATCTGGGTCAGATAGGCGAGAACCTGCGCATGGTCGCAACCGCCCGCCGATGTTGGCGGAAGCTCGCACAGCAATTGCGCCAATTCGGGAATCTCCTGCTCGAATACTGCCCCCAGATCCTTGACGACAGAGGCTTCCCAGGCAGGATTTTTTCCAGCTGCCAGCTGCGCAGTTACAGCGAGCGACATGTGGCGCAAGGTCACTAGTCGAGCAGCGAGGCGGCCAATTTCCTTGGCCTGGAGCGCATCGGGATGCTTTCCGACCGCATCGATCAGGGTATGCAAAAGTGCTATGGAACTCAGAAAACGCTCGGGGCCACTGCGTTCGAATGCGAGCTCGGCCGTCACTTGCGACCAGCCCTGCCCCTCGGTGCCGATAATGGCGTCGTCACCCACCACGAGATCGTCGAAGAACACCTCATTGAAATGCTCAGAGCCCGTCAAATCCTTGATCGGGCGGATGGTGATACCCGGAAGACTCAGGTCGATGATGAACTGTGACAGGCCTTCCTGACGTTTGCTGTTCTCACCGGTTCGCACCAACGCGATCATGTAATGTGAGCGATGGGCATTGGTGGTCCAGACTTTTTGTCCGTTGATGACCCACTTTTCACCCTTCCGAACCGCACGGGTCTTGATCGATGCAAGATCCGACCCCGAGTTAGGCTCGCTCATCCCGATACAGAAGAATTGCTCACCACGGCAAATCGCTGGCAGGTGACGGTCCCTTTGAGCATCGGTGCCGTAGTGAAGAATCTGCGGCCCGCTTTGGCGGTCGGCAAACCAGTGTGCAGACACAGGCGCCCCTGCGGCGAGCAACTCTTCGATCACGACGTAGCGCGCAAATGGGCTCGCATCGCCACCGCCGTAGGCTTTGGGCAAGGCCATGCCAACCCAGCCCTGCGCACCCAAACGACGGCTGAATTCGGCATCGAAGCCCATCCACGAATCTGCCCGGCGGATCGTCGGATAGTCCTTAAGTGCATCTGCAAGAATGGCGCGCACATCGCCGCGCAAAGCCTCGGCTTCAGGCGGAATACGGCTGTATTTGAACTGATCTATGGACATGATGCGTTCGCATATGAGCCGTCAGCACATGGAGACGGCGTTGGATACGCGACCCACGCCGTCAGCGACGGCGCAGGCCCCGAACAGAACCGGGAGCGGAAACGCTTCCGGTGCGGGGACAACAACTCAGAGCGCGGTCTGAGCGTCTGCCGAGGCGAACATCTTGTTGATGTCACCCGAGGTCACCGGCTTCGTCGGATCGCGTTCAGGGGCGGCACCGCCGAGTCCGAGCGCCGGCTCAATGCTGACGTGACCGGCCTGCGCGCGCAGCGCACCCACTGTGCAGTTCTCGCGCCCCAGAACCGCGAACGGGTCATAGGAAAACTCGCGCATCGCGTTGAGGTGAGTGATCTTGTTAATGATCTCTTCAGGCAGATGCTTTGCCTGATTCCAGAACACATCTGCGGAATTCGGCCAGGTGCAGTCCGAATGCGGGTAATCGCATTCCCAGGTCACCTTGTCGACATTGATCGAATCGAGGTTGCGCAGACCGAACGCGTCTTCAATGAAGCAGGTGATGAAGTGCTCATTGAAGATGTCGCTCGGCTTTTTGCCGCCGAAGTTTGAGTTGGTCCAGGCGTGATGGTGGTTATGGGTGAAGTCAGCACGCTCAAGCAGATAGGGGATCCATCCGATGCCGCCCTCTGACAGCGCCATGCGCAGCTTGGGATACTTCTTCCACATCGGCGCCCAGATCCAGTCGGCAGCCGAGTTGGAGATTGAAATCGGCATCGAGGTAATCCACGCATCGATGGGCGACTCGTCGGACGCATGGGCGGCCTTGACGCCCGTGCCGATGTGGCAGCAGATGACCACGTTGTTTTCTTCGCAGGCTTGCCACAGCGGATCCCAGTGCGCGTTGTGAATGGACGGATAGCCATGCACGGTGGGGTTGTCCGAGAGGGTAAGCGCGTGCACGCCTTGCGCGGCCATGCGGCGAACCTCGGCAGCAGCAGCCTGCATATCCCACCATGGCACCATCATCAGCGGGATGAAGCGACCCGGCGCAGCGTTGCACCAGTCGTGCAGATGCCAGTCGTTGTAGGCCTGGATTGCAGCAAGACTGACGGCCTTGTCGGGCATAACCTGGAAGCGCTGCCCGGCAAAGCCAGGAAAGGTCGGGAAACAGATCGAACCGAGCACGCCGTTGGCGTTCATGTCTTCGACGCGGGCCTTGATGTCCCACGTACCGCGACGCATCTGCTCGTAAGAGAGCGGCTCCATGCCGTACTCCTCCTTGGGCCGACCAACAACCGAGTTCAAGCCCATGTAGCCGGTGGCCTGCTCCTCGAATACCCAGATATCGCGCCCATTGCGATTCTCGACCTTGGGTTGGCGACCTTTGTACTTCGCGGGCATGTGGCGGTCGAAGGCACCGCGCGGCTCAATCGCATGGTCATCAACGCTGACGAGGATCAGGTCTTCCATTTGCATCATGTGTCTCCTCTTGGAGTTGGGTTCGCGTCACATGCGCGAACTGTTATCGAGCCTTCATCTTAGAGCATGAAAGTCATTTTGTTAAACACTTTTTTTAATATTGTTCATATTAAGAGCGGTGCAAACGACCTCGTTGCAGATCAAACGACTCTGACCCCTTTGAAACGTACCCGCAGGGCGCAGTACTTGAATTCGGGGATCTTGCCGAAGGGGTCGAGGGCGGGCTGGGTGAGCAGGTTGGCGGCGGCTTCGACGTAGCAGAAGGCCATGAACACCGAGCCGCGCTGCACGCCTTCGTCGGCGCGGACTTCGAGCTCGATCTGGCCGCGACGGGTTTCGAGCTCGACGTGCTCGCCATGGCTGACGCCGGTTTTTGCCATGTCGTCCGGATGCATGCCGCACCAGGGCACGGGGTCGAGCGCGTCGAGCACCTCGGCGCGGCGCGTCATGCTGCCGGTGTGCCAGTGTTCGAGCACGCGACCGGTGATGAGCACCATGGGGTAGTCGGCATCCGGCAGTTCGGCTGCGGGCAGCGGCGTGACTGGGACGAAGCGGCCGAGGCCGTTGCGGGTGGGGAAGTCGGTCTGGAACAGCACCGGTTGCGACGGCGCCTCGACCGCGATTTTCGGCGCGACCACGGCGCCCTCGCCTTCGAGCGCCGCCCAGGTGATGCCGGCGTAGCTGGGCATGGCACGGGTGAGTTCGCCGAAGATCTCGGCCGGGCCGGCGTAATCCCAGGCCAGCCCCATGCGTTGCGCGATCTGCTGGATGATCCACCAGTCCTGCCGTGCCTCGCCGGGCAGTGGCAGTACCGGTTGCGACATCTGCACCAGACGGTCGGTGTTGGTGAAGCTGCCGGACTTTTCGTACAGGCTGGAGGCGGGCAGCACGACGTCGGCGAGCATTGCGGTTTCGGTGAGGAAGATGTCCTGCACGACGAGGTGTTCGAGCCCGGCCAGCGCGGCACGGGCGTGTTCGAGATCGGGGTCGGACATCGCCGGGTTCTCGCCCTCGACGTACATGCCACGGATGCGCCCGGCGCTGGCGGCGTCCATGATCTCGACCACGGTGAGACCGGGTTCTTCTGCCAGCTTCGCACCCCACAGGGATTCGAAGCGGGCGCGTACTTCGGGCTCGGCCACGCGCTGGTAGTCGGGGAACATCATCGGGATGAGACCGGCGTCGGACGCGCCCTGCACGTTGTTCTGCCCACGCAGCGGATGCAGGCCGGTGCCGGGGCGGCCGATCTGGCCGGTCATCAGCGCCAGCGCGATCAGGCAGCGCACGTTGTCGGTGCCGTGGGTGTGCTGCGACACGCCCATGCCCCAGAAGATGATGCTGTTGGGGCCACGGGCATAGGCGCGGGCGACTTCGCGCACGGTGTCGGCCTCGATGCCGGTGATCGGCGCCATGCGCTCGGGCGGGTACTGCAGGGCGGCGTCGCGGAAGGCATCGAAGCCTTCGGTGCGGGCAGCGATGAAGGCCGGATCGGTGAGGCCTTCTTCGATGATGACGCAGGCCATCGACAGCAGCAGCGCCACATCGGCATCGGGGCGGAACTGCAGCGTGCGCCAGGCATGGCGTGCGAGCGGGGTCTGGCGCGGGTCCATCATCACCAGCTTCGATCCGCGCTCTGCGGCGTTCTTGATGAAGCTTGCCGCCACTGGGTGATTGGCCGCCGGGTTGGCGCCGATGACGATCATGAGATCGGCAAACTCGACGTCGCGCACCGGGTTGGACACCGCACCCGAGCCGATGCCTTCGAGCAGCGCCGCCACCGATGAGGCGTGGCACAGCCGGGTGCAGTGGTCGACGTTGTGGGTGCCAAAGCCGGTACGCACGAGCTTCTGAAACAGGTAGGCCTCTTCGTTGCTGCCCTTGGCCGAGCCGAAGCCGGCCAGCGCGTGCGGGCCGTGCGCGCGCTTGATGCGGGCGAGCCCTGCGGCGGCGAAGTCGAGCGCCTCTTCCCAGCTGGCTTCGCGGAAGGCGGCGAGCGGGTTGGCGGGGTCGAGATTCACGCCCTTGGGGATACCGGGCTTGCGGATCAGCGGCACGGTGAGGCGTTCGCGGTTACGGCTGTAGGTGAAACCGTAGCGGCCTTTAACACACAGCCGGCCAGCGTTGGCGGGGCCATCGCGGCCTTCGGCGAAGACGATCTTCTGCGCGGCACCCTCGCCCGCCACATGGTAGGTGAGCTGGCAGCCCACGCCACAGAAGGGGCACAGCGAATCGACCTTGCGCGTTGGGACGTAGCGCGCAGCCGTCGCCTCTGCCACGGCTGCGTTCGCGCTGACGGTCGCCGGCAGCAGGGCGCCGGTCGGACAGGCCTGCACGCATTCGCCACAACCGACACAGGTTGAGCTGCCCATGCTTACGTCGAGATCGAACACGATCTTCGAGGCTTCGCCACGGTGGGCGTAGCCGATGACGTCGTTGACCTGTTCTTCGCGGCAGGCGCGCACGCAGCGGTTGCACTGGATGCAGGCGGCCAGATTGACGGCGATGCCGGGGTGGCTGATATCAGCTGCAGGCTGCTCGCGCGGGGCAAAGCGGCTGGCGCCGACACCAAGCTCGTCGCACCAGTGCGCGAGTTCGGAGTCGACTTTCTCGGTTTCGGGTGCGACGTCAGCACGCAGCAGCTCGAGCACCATGCGCTGAGAGGCACGGGCGCGATCGCTTGTGGCCTTGACCTTCATGCCGGGCTTGGGCGCACGGCAGCATGACGGGGCGAGCACCCGCTCGCCGTCGATCTCGACCACGCAGGCGCGGCAGTTGCCGTCGGCACGCAGTCCGTCTGTGTAGCACAGGTGCGGAATATCGACGCCGGCGCGGCGGGCGGCGAGCAGGATGGTTTCGCCGGGGGCGGCCTCGACGGTCTGGCCGTCGAGCTCGAAGGCGATGGTGTCGGTGGCGAGGGTCCCAGTGGTGAAGGTCGTCATGCTGCGCCCTCCCCTGCGCGCGCATCGGCTGGCGTGGCACCCACCTCATGCGGGAAATAGCGCAGCACCGAGCGCACCGGGTTGGGCGCGGCCTGGCCGAGGCCACAGATCGAGGCGTCCATCATCGCGCTGCCCAGTTCTTCAAGGAGCGGCGCATCCCACGTCTTCGCGGCCATCAGGCCGGCGGCCTTGGCGGTGCCCACACGACACGGCGTGCATTGGCCGCAGGATTCGTGGGCGAAGAAGTGCATGGCGTTCTCGGCCAGCGCACGTGCCTTGTCCTGCTGCGAGAACACGACGATGGCAGCCGAGCCGATGAAGCAGCCGTAGGGCGCGAGCGTGTCGAAGTCGAGCGGCACATCGGCGAGGCTCGCCGGCAGCATGCCGCCCGAGGCGCCACCGGGGAAATAGCCGTAGAGTTCGTGCCCCGGCTCCATGCCGCCGCAGTGCTCGTCGATGAGCTGGCGCAGGGTGATGCCGGCATCGGTGACGATCACGCCGGGCTTGGCCACGCGGCCGCTGACCGAGAAGCTGCGCAGGCCCTGACGGCAGTTGCGTCCGCGCTTTTCCAGCCAGTCGTAGCCCTGCACCAGGCTGGTGTCGACGATGTCACGCACCCACCACAGGGTTTCCGGGTTGTGCACCAGCGTCGGACGCCCGAAGAGGCCCACTTCGGCCACATAGGGCGGGCGCAGCCGCGGCATGCCGCGTTTGCCTTCGATCGATTCGATCATCGCCGACTCTTCGCCGCAGATATAGGCGCCCGCGCCCCGGCGCACTTCGATCGGCGGCAGGTCGGGCCAGGCTGCGCGCACCTTGTCGAGTTCGGTGATGAGCATTTTGCGCAAGGCGGGGTATTCGTCGCGGATGTAGATCCAGATCGCGGCGATGCCGACCACGCGGGCTGCTATCAGCATGCCTTCGATGAAACGGTGCGGATCGCGCCCGAGGTAGTGGCGATCCTTGAAGGTGCCGGGCTCGCCCTCGTCGATATTTACTGCCATGTTGCGCGGCGCCGGCTGCGCCATCACCGTCCGCCATTTGCGCGCCGCCGGAAATCCCGCGCCGCCAAGGCCCCGCAGGATGGCGGTGTCGAGCACGCCGAGCACCTCGTCGACGTCGTGTTCGCCGCTGCGCATCGTTTCATAGAGGTGGTAGCCACCCGCCACGCGGTAGGCGTCGAAATCGATGATGTCAGGCGCGGGTTCGACGCGATCATCGGCGTCCACCACGGCCATCACCTTGTCCGCACTCGCCTGATGAACGGGGTTCTGCCCCACAACCGCCACCGGCGCGCAGTCGCAACGCCCGACGCAGGGTACGCGCTGTATCCGCACACCCGCGCCGAAACGGCCTTCAAGCGCCCCAGCCAGTTCTTCGCCGCCGTGCATCGCGCAGGTCAGCGAATCGCACACCCGCACGGTGAGCCCAGCCGGCGCGGCCTCGCCCTCAGCCACGACATCGAAGTGATGATAGAAGGTCGCGACCTCATACACCTCGGCCCGCGCCAGCTTCATCGCCTCGGCCAGTGCCGCGAGGTGATCCGCGAACAGCGCACCGTGCGCATCCTGCAGACGGTGCAGATACTCGATCAACCGGTCGCGCTGCGGCGTCTCGCCCGCAAGCGCAGCCTGTGCCGCAGCACGGGCGGCAACATTAAGCGGGGGAAGATTTGGACCTCTGGCGAGTCCAGTTTGGACAGACATCTAGACAATCCTTGGTGCTACGGTCTTCATCCAACAGCACGCTTCCCATGCGAAGGGAGCGCACGAAAGGGCAGAGCCCGAAAACCATCATGAGGTCTCCCCCATGGGCAATCGGGCTCGACTAGCCGTCTCCTCGGTTAATCCCAGATGACCCTGACTGAATGCGGCCCTCGCAGCTGCGCACCAGTAATACGAGGCGCGGGAAAGTCAGGATCCAGGCGTATGTTGGGCAGCAAATCGAGCACTGCATTGAGCGCCACCTGCAATTCGGTCTTGGCAATGAACTGACCGATACACATGTGCGGGCCAAAGCCGAAGCCGAAAGACGGTTTGAGCTTGCGATCGATATCGAAGGTTTCGCTGTTCTCGAAGACCTCTTCATCGCGGTTGGCCGATGAGACGATGCATTGCACCATTGCGCCCTTAGGGATAGGCATGCCCGCAAGCTCGATATCCTCCGCTGCCTGACGCACCTTGAAGGTTGCCACCGGCTCAAAACGGATAGCCTCATCGATAGCCTTGCCCACGAGACTGCGATCATTGCGGATCCGTTCGAGCAACTCGGGGCGTTCAAGCAGCAGCACCATCAGTGAGCCAAAGGTACGGGTTGTGGTTTCACCCGCAGCAGGCAGCAGCGAGCGAACAAAAGTGGTGATCTCGTGGTCGTCGAGCTTGCGGCCTTCGTACTCGGCACGAATCAACCGACTGATCAGATCGTTGCCTTCGGCGCCATTGCGCCTGACCTCGACCACAGCCTCCATGACTGCATCGTAGAGTGCTTTCGCCGCCTCCATTGCAGCCTTGCGTGCGAGCGCAGCCCTCTCGGCGTCGACCTGAGGGCCGGCAAGAATCGCCAGCGCCCATGCCGCATATTGCTTGACCTTCTCTGGCTTATCGTCGGGAAATCCAATCAGTGCATAGATAAGGCGAATCGGAAAATAGAGCGCAAACTCCATCAGGTCAGCTTTCTTCTCCGACACCATTGGCAGGAGATACTCGTTGCGCACGATCGGGTCCATCTTGCTGTCGCGCCACGTATTGACGACATCCGGCATGAAGATCGGCTGCAGCAGTCCCCGAGCCTTCTTGTGTGCCTCGCCATCCATACCGGTAAGGATCAGGCCGTCGAAAAAGGCGCCGAGTCCCTCTGCGATGAATCCACTGGTGTAGTGGGTCGCATCGCGCAACACGTTCATCACGTCCTTGTACTTGAACACGGTGTACGTGGGCCGATTGGCATCAAGGCCGGCGATGTTCGGGACACCGAGCTTGCCCATGAAGTTCTCGGCAATGATGGGCGAGTTCTTGCGCATCTCGCGATAGATCGCGTTGAGATCGACGTCCTCGCCACGATAATTATCAGCCACCCCGGCAAATGCATCCTCAAGCGTCACATTCTTGGCATTGTTCATGATCTGTCTCCTCGTCGGCTTACTGTCTTGACGGTCCCGGCGGGATTTGCACGGGCCCGCCTCGACGTTTATTGAACACTTTTTAGAATAGTGCCTTATATCTTATCAGCCGCCAAGTAACTATTTAGCGCGGACCATCCGCCTCCGCTAACCTGCCCTAGTCATGTGCTGCCGCAAGGCGCCGGGCCTCCAGGCTGCCAATACCGAGTGAAACCGCCATCACCCAGAACAGCGCAGCCGCACCGACGCTCGCGCCGATCAGGCCAAAGATCAGCGGCATCCCCATCATCGACAAATGAACGGACATCGAGCGCAGCGCGAGTGCCTCACCGTGATGCTGTCGTGGCGTAACATTGTGCAGAGTGGTCAGAATCGCCGGTTGAATCGCGCCTAATGCGATCCCCAGCACTGCCGCACAGCCCGCCATCGCCCATGCACTTTCGAGCAAGGGATAGAGGGCAAACACAAGACAGGTCAATGCCAGCGCGCCGGGGAGCAGGTGACGGCGAGGAAGGTGCTCCGCAATGAACGGAATTACCAGGCGCACTGCCATCGAGGCCACAGCGTAAGCAGCAAGCACCGCGCCCAAGGTCGATGCACTCAGGCCGCGCTCCACGCCAAGCACGGGAAGGGCAAAGCCGTGCACATCCCAACTTGCGGAAACAAGCCAGTTTATGAATAGCAGACGTGCGAAACCAGGCATTCTCAGTAGCTCTCGCACCGAATACTTTTTCCGTACGCTGGCATCGATGGCGACCGGCACTTCATGTGGAACGGCGCACGTAACAAGGAGCGAAATCACCGGCAGCATGGCAAGACCGACGAAGGCAATACGGAAGCCGAAGTGATCGATCAACGTGCCCGCCAGCAGCGGGCCAAGCAGTGCAGCAAGCGCGGGAGCCAAGGCAATCCAGCTGAACACCCGCAACCGGTCCGCGTCGTTGCGCGCAAACCGGCTTGCCGTACGTTGAATTGCGATCATGCCGAAGCCGGCGCCACCTCCGCATAGTGCAGCCGCAGTGCATAGCCCGGCAAAACTCGGCATCAACGCGCCGATCACAGTGCCACTGAGCGAGAGTGCGGCTGCGATCCGGACAGGAAAGTGATAACCCCGACGATCCGCAAGACGTCCGGCCGAAATCGCAAAGAGGGCCGGAATAATGGCGAACATCATCATCACCACGCCAACCGACCATGCGTCATGGCCCATTCGCAGAACCGAGAGCGGAACCGCCAGACGAGCACCCTGCAGGCACGCATGCAGACCTACCTGGCAAACGATCAAGGCAAAGAGCGCACCGCGCATGGGGTTGCTATCAGTAGTCAGCTCCGCGGGCTCTGCATTCACGCGGCAGCGCTCATCACATCATTCCTCGTAGGCCTGCTGAACGTAGGTCATGCGTCCTCCGGCCAGCATCAGTGCGCAGAACATGTTGAGTTCGACAATCTCGGCTGCCGTGAAATGCTCACCCAATCGCTTGAAGATGGAATAGTCGATCGACAGATAGTCACCGGCAAAGAGTTCGGCATAACGCAACGCGACCTGCTCTGTCGGAGAGAAGCGCGGATCGTCGCTGCCGAGGCACGAAATATCCTCCTCGCTCACATCATCGTTTTTCCGCGCGACCTGGCAGGCTTTACATGTCGTGATTGCAGCGATCCTCAGCCGCACCAACTCCCTTAGACGCGCATCAAGTACTCCGTGCAAATGCATTGTCTCAAGTGCCGCAAGCCAAGCCTGCGCAATGTCAGGGCGATGCGCCCAGACTTGCACTGGCACAGGGGAGCTCAGCATCCGGTTTGCAAGACCTTTCGCGACAGCGTCCGCAAGTGCGGGCGGCAACTCGTCGAGTGGAACAGGCGGAATACGCGCCACAGATTTCTCCTGCAAGAATGGAGGCCTGAGTCAAGCAGTGTAGCGTCAGGCAAATCCGCGGAATTGCGCGAGATCGACTTCTGCGCTCGACGGCGGCTGGAGGAAATAGCACACCGAGAGCCTGCCAGGCGAGAAGCGGTAGGTTTCGATGCTCTCGATCACTAGATCAGTGCCACGGATGCAGTTGCGATGATGTACCGCGACATCGTCGCCGTTGATGATGGTGTTGAGCACCTCAAGCTCGAAGCGCTCGTTGTGCTTGTCCCACATCTCCTCGATGACAAACCACCCGTCCTGCTGTTCGTCACGTCCGGCGTATGCAATATCGAGCGCCTCTGATGCGACTGAGCGATAGTGCGCCATGAAACCAGGCTTGTCGTGGGCGTTCCAGCACGTCACCTGACCGCGCATGAAGCGCTCGATTGCTGCGGGGTCCACACGTCCCATCGCTGAGGCCTCCTTTTTATTGATCACTTTATATTTTTGTGTACAACTTTATCTGACGCAGACGTGCCTGTCGATAGCGCCCAGATCATGGGTGACGAATGAAGTAGCGAACGGAAAGTGTGCCGTCCTCGCCAAACCGATAGACCTCGATAGTCTCGATGGCCATGCTCGCACCCTTCACCTTGTTCCGGTTATGGCAGGCTGCTTCGTTGGCATTCACGATCATCGTGACCTCTTCAATCTCGATCTTTGCATTCTGCTGCTCCCACATGCCCTCAAGAACTGCCCAGCCGTCTGCTGCCGGACGGCCGACATACTCGATCGACAGGCCTCCCGGAGCGGCTTCACGATAGGCAGCAAGAAAGCCGTCTTTATCATTACGATTCCAGCAGGAAATCTGCGTGTGAATGAAGTGCTCAATTGCGTTCGCGTCGATACTCATGTCCAGTCCTGTCAGTGGGTTGAGAAGGGGGTATCGCAGCTCAGAGATCGCATCCATACCGGTTACGTGCCGAACCATTTCGACGATCCGATTCGCCCCAGGCCATCCAGCGATCGGGCTCGCGCTCGTCACCTACTTTTCGCCATCGCCCCTCCTGCTGCGCGGTGATGGGAAAGCCTCCGACGAAATCCATCATCTCTCCCTTCGGATCGGGTAAAAACTCCCACGCTTCCTTGCCATCGACAACGATACGGGCGTATTCGGCAAAGTAGCTGCCGTCCTTGTGTCGCACTTCGCCCTCGATGTCGGTCGTGCAGTACACCTCGCCGCGATCATTCTGGAAGATTGCATAGCCGAGATTGTCATGGCCCACCATGAACGAGCCCGCATCCCAACTGCCGTCCGTGTAAATTGTGGCAAAACTCCACCAGATGACGTGCATCTTGTTGTTCACTACAAGGTCTTTCTGGAAGTGAATGGCGCCTCCCTCTGCCATCCAAGCCTGATCGAGCGCGATCACCCCCTTCACAGGGCGTCCTTCGCAAGTACCAGCCACATCGTAGAGTTGTGATACGTAGAAGGTGCCCCAATGCTCACCGGGTAAATACCACTGCATTCCATTTCCGATCAGCGAGCCGGCGATGTCGAGGAGGCCGTCCTCCTTCCAGCTGAAACGCTCCCCGGAAGCGGTGATCAGCCACGGCTCACCCGGCTCTCCGTCAATGCTCGACCAGCACGCCGTATCGCCTTCGAGCCAGCGCTTGGGAAACATTGTCATCGCCCGCGGTGCGATCCGTTCCTTGTCCACGCGGATATGGGCGTTATCAATCCGTGTCGACTGGTAAATGAATTTGGTCGGATTCGGCGTGCTGTTGGGAGCATTGACCGCGCGCACGACTGAGTAGATATGCCCCTCCTCGTCCCGTACGCTACCGAACGGCATGTGCTTTGTGAGCTTTAGCCCGAAATGGTCTCGTAGGTCCGCCAGCTTGGTTCCGCTCACCTTTTGCGGGGCAACCAGGCATTGATAAGCGAAGTCGCCTCGCTGAGGGATTGTCTTGAAGGTTCTCATGGGCCGCTTCCTGCCTCAATCCCAGATCACGTGCACATGGGATGCGCCACGCAACTGGGCACCCTCGATCACCGGCGGCGGCATGTCAGGATCAAGTCGAATGTTAGGGAAGAGGTCGAGGATAGAGTTGATCGCACAGGCGATCTCGACCTTAGCAACAAACTGACCGATGCACATATGCGGCCCAAACCCGAAGCCGAAACTAGGTTTCTGCTTGCGATCAATATCAAACACATCCGGGTTCTCGAAAATCTCGCCGTCGTGGTTCGCCGAGACAACCAGACACTGCACGAAAGAACCCTTTGGAATCTTCACGCCGTAGAACTCCACGTCCTTGGCGACCTCGCGCACCTTGAACGTTGCCAGTGGCTCGTAGCGGATGGTCTCGTCGATCAGCTTGGGCACCAGGCTGCGATCCGCCTTGATGCGCTCAAGCGTGCCCGGTGTGTTGAACAGCAAGGTCAGCACCGACCCCAGGGTACGCGTCGTGGTCTCGCCCGCCGCAGGCAGTAGCGAGCGCACGAAGGTAACGACCTGATGGTCGTCGAGCCCCTCGCCCTCGTATTCCGCACGCAGCAAGCGGCCGATCAGGTCGTCACCCTGGCTGCCTGCGGCACGCCGTGCAACAACGACCTCCATGATTGAGTCGTAGAGCATCTTGGCTGCAGTGCCAGCATTACGGCGGGCCTCTTCCACCTTGGTCGGGTCAATCTGATTCCCACCGACCATTGCCAGCGTCCAGGCGGCGTACTTCTTGTACTTGTCGGTATCCTGGGTCGGAAAGCCCATCAGGGCGTACATGATGCGGATAGGAAAGTAGAGCCCGAACTCCATCAGATCGGCCTTTTTCTGTGGCACGAGTGGCTCCAGAAAATCCTTCCTGATCAGCGTTTCCATCGTGTCACGCCACTTGTTCACGGTGTCGGGCATGAACGCGGGCTGCAACAGCGCGCGAACGCGACGGTGTGCCTCTCCGTCCATGCCTAGAATGAACAGACCGTCGCTGAAGGCAGCGCCCAAGCCCTCGAGAATGAAGCTGTTTGTGTATGTGGTCGCATCACGCAACACATTCATCACATCGTGATAACGAAAAAGCGCGAAGGTCGGACGCGTACCCTGCTGCAAACCCGCATTGGTTGGCACGCCAAACTGCTTGATGAAGTCACCCACAAAAATCGGAGACTTGTCACGCATCTCGCGGCAGGCTGCGTGGATGTCTCCAGTACCCTTGTAGGTGTCGGAAACAGCCGTATAGGCACTCTTCAGGTCGAGGTCGTTCAGATCGCTGCTCAATTCAGTCTCCTTGTTATGCTCACATGGCACTGGGCCGTAAAATATGATCATTTTTTTAGTTTCTGATCACATGTTATCGTGAGATCGTCCACCAAGACTGAATCTGGGCCGCGCTTCGTTTGACCTCGAGTCAAGTGCGTTACGCTTGTCCTTATGTCCTACCCTTTCAGAATCCCATGACAAACTCAGGCAAGCCGTCAGAGCGTCCATCCCCCGACAAACGCGAGACGCTGAGACGAATTGCGGAAGCGGCGCGCCAGGCCTTTGCGGCCAAAGGCCTTGCAGATGCGCGTATCGATGACATCGCTCAGGCCGCGGGCGTGACAAAGCAACTCGTCTATCACTACTACCGAAGCAAAGAGGAGCTTTTTGCGTGCGTGCTTGACGAATCATCGGCAACAACTATGATCGATCTGGTCGCCATCGAACTGGACCAGTTTCCGCCGCGAGAGGCGCTGCGCACGTTACTCAATCACATGATCAGCCCCTATAGCGATCCAATGCTGAGCGCACTCGCCCAAGAGGGAATTCGCTATCACGAGAATCACATCACACCGCGCAACAGCTTTACGGATCTCGCTCCCAAGCTGAAAGAAAAGATGCGCGACACCATCGAGCGTGGTGTCAGGGCCGGCGAGTTTCGGTCGGATGTCGATCCAGACCTCTTCCTCGCTGCCGCGGTGCAAACAACGACAAGCGCCTACGTGAGTCGCTACACGGTAGCGACCCTGTGCGGACTCGATTTAAACCGCGACGAGGATGCCGACATCTGGCGGCGCTATTCGGTGGATTTCGTAATGGCTGCAATCGAGGCAAAGCGCAGTGACTGCCATTCACTAAAGCGTCCTCTGCCACCCGAGCAGCGGAACTGATCTGAAACCGCCACACCTCCGCCGTACGGGCACACCGAGGATCAAGCAGCCAGGAACCGCTTCACACGACCAGCGGCAATACGGCCGGGCAATCCGTTGACCCCGCCACCAGGATGAATACCCGCGCCGCCGAGAAACAAACCTGCGATGGGCAAGGTGTCGCCACCAAGACCCGCAGCAGGGCGCATTGATGAAGACCGGGTCGTACTGGTGTCGATATGCACGACACAACCACGATGTACATTTAGCCTTGCGGCCAAATCCGGTGCGGCTTCGATGCGTCGGGCGATTTCGAACTCCTTAAGGCCTTCCATGTAGTTGGCAGCCTGATCCACCACCTGCTGCGCAACCGTGTCGCGAAGAACCTCCCAGCCCTCACGCGGCTCGACCGGCATGGCGACGGGGTAGAGGTAGGCGACATCCTGTCCTTGCGGTGCCTGTGTCGGATCAACGGCAGTGGGGGCCGTAACCCACATGTACGGCTGATTCGAGACCTCTCCGCGAGCCGCGCAGCGGAAGTTGTCCAGCACGCCTTCCGAGGTACCGATCAGAATCACGCACTTGCGCAAGCTGATCCCATCGTTCCGTTTTGCTTCGAGACGTTGATAGCTAACCAGTCCGTTGAGCGCGACATCGACCTTTAGCGGGGATGCACCATGCGCGTTCGACGGGGCCAGCGCAACCCGCGTCAACGTGCGACGGTCGAGCGCTCCCGGAGTAACCATCTCCAGCGCCATCTTGGGATGAATCGACGCAACCACGGCACGGGCCTTAATGAGGCGCCCGTCCTTCAGCCGGACACCGGTCGCCTTGCCACCTTCCGCGACGATTTCAGCGACTGGTGCAGAAAGTATGATCTCACCACCAAGCTCGGCCAACCGCGCACCCAGCGCATTCGACAGCGTCTGCATGCCGCCCACAGCGCGTCCAAGACCGAAGCGATGAATGAATCCGAGCAAAGCGAAGTAAATCCCAGTCGCCTCGTTGGCGATCGGCCCCGCCGCGCCAAGCAAACAGCACAATGCCGATTGCACGACGGGATGCTCAAAGCGCTCCATGATCGAGGTGTAAGCCGGACTACCAACCAGCGCCATGATCTCAGGCTTGAGATGACGATTTCGTAGCACGGCCTTAAGAGCCTGCCACTTTGCTCTGAAATTCCGCTGCATCGGATCAACACGCATCATGGGCACGGCCATGTCGACAAAAGCATTGACCAGTGTCATTAATGACAGAAATTCCTCGGCATCGTGCGCCGAATAGCGTGCGATCTCATTTGCGGTCTGCGCCGGGTCTCGCCAGAAAATCAGAGAACTGCCGTCTGGATGCGCGTAGACGTAACCCGGCGACATCTCGACCTGACGAAATCCATGCCGCTCAAGCTGCAACTCCTGAGGCATCATTGGATGAACACGCAACGACATCAGGTCGAGTGCGCATGGATGAATCAGGTGTTGCGGCGCCTCGGGAATGAGGTAACCACTGGAGGCCATCCCTCCGACTTTGTCTCGGGCCTCTATGACGATCACGCGCTTGCCTGCCTCAGCCAAATAACAGGCGGCAGACAAGCCATTGTGACCACCACCGACAATTGCCACGTCGTACTGGTTGGACGTATTCATGCAGTCTCCTTCCGGGGGGCCGGATCTTCTTCTTTGATGGCAGTGTTCGATTGAACATGCAATAAAGATTGAAGCACGCCAGCGGAAGGGACAAAGAAGTTCGGTTTGACGTCAAGTCAAAGCGCCCTTCAGACAGACGTCAGCGTCGTGCAATACGCCCCGACATCAACATGGAGGCAAGCCGCTCAAGACGACGTGGCAGATTTTTCCGCTCGGGACCAGCGGGAACAAGTTGCTCACTGAGGATGTAGCGAACAAGGAGTTCGCAAACAAGCTCACGATCAAGAACGATTCCTGCCCGGGTCTCCCAAGCATCAAATACGAGACTTAGCGCATCCTGGAAACGGACAACCGAGTCATGGAAGATGCGCTGAAACCAGCGCATCGCATACTCAGGTGCAACAATCAGCAGGCGCCTTGAGCGGCTGTTCTCGAGGTAGTCATCGATAAAGCGGACTACCGCCTCAAAGCGCTCATCGGGGTCGACGTAGGGCTCAAGCGCCTCACCAAGGGCCTTATGAAAGCGGTCGCGCTTGTGGCGCGAAAAAGCATCAAGCAAGTCTTCTTGTGAGGAAAAATAGCGGTAGAACGTACCGCGGGAAATCCCCGCTTGGACACAGACGTCGAGTATGGAGATTCGATCCGCCCCTGACTGCAGAATCACTTCTTCTGCAGCAGCAAGAATTGTTTGAATGGTGCTGTCGGATCGCCGATTCCGGCGTACCGCCCGCACCTTGCCAGTCCCCGCGTCCGCGCCAGAGGCCTTTCTCGTGCGCGCGCTCTTCGGCGCTACGTCACCCTCAGGCATCGCGCTCACATCCTCCATTGCTACGTCTCCCTTTTTCATAGCCGGATTGTAGCCTTCTCGCGAAAGCGAGGCATCACTTCGCCCAGGCGACCGAAGTCTTTCCGTTGTTTGTTTGACAGTTTTACGTTTTATGTTTATGTTTTGCATCCAAAATCATTCTAACGGCACGCAAAGCCCGGTAGGGCATCCCTTGGGCACAGGAGACGAGAGCATGGCAGGCATGGGTAATCCGGAATCATGGTCGGTTGGTCAGCAAGATACGGTAATTGCTGCGCTGGATCGCGCAGTCGCCGCACACTCTGACCGGGTTCTGCTCGATTTCGGTGGCGAGCTATTCACCTACGGCGAGCTAGATCAGCTTTCTACGTGTTTTGCAAACTCGCTCGCAACGCTCGGCGTCAAGTCTGGCGATACAGTGCTGAGCATGCTCGACAACAACATCGACGCGGTTACCAGCTGGTTGTCGATCAACAAACTGTGTGCCGTAAGCGTGCCAGTCAACACGGCTCTTCGAGGCGAGTTCCTGCGCCACCAGATCGCCGATTCCAAAGCTGCCATCGTCATTTGCGAAGCGGCCTATCTTGAGCGGATTGCACAGGTGGCAGACGGGCTGTCAGATGTGCGTCTAATCCTGTACCGAGGCGTCGCAACCGAGCTTCCGCCCTGCTCAATTCAGATGGCACCGCTGGATGAGCATCGCGGTTCAGACCAAACTCCAATCGAAACCAAGCCCAACCCTTGGGAGCTTGCATGCATCGTCTATACGTCTGGAACAACCGGACCTTCCAAAGGGTGCATGCTCAGCTACAACTACATGTGTAATCTTGCGCGCCTTCAATTGCGTGCAGGTCCAGCTACAGAGAACGATGTGACGATCACACCGCTTCCGCTATTCCATATGAACGCGCTGTGCGTTGGAATTCTGTCGAACATCATGGTTGGTGCGCGAGTTGCAATCGTACAGCGATTCTCGGTATCGAATTTCTGGCAGGAGGTCGAGCGCAGCGGCGCCACCATCGCGTCAATCCTCGGAGGTATGGGTGGTCTGCTCGCCCTGGCACCCGACAACGAGTCCATGAAACGCTGTTTCGGCCAGATCCACACCGTCAGAGGAAACCCATTTACAGAGGACTCGAAGCGAATCTGGCGTGAGCGCTTTGGCGCAAAGCAAGTGGGGGGCAACGGCTACGGCCTCACCGAGGCAAGCGTGATCACATCGCTGCCTGGTGGCGAATATGCAGCGCCAGGCTCGTCAGGCAAGCGCATTGCGGATTTCGATGTGCGCATCGTTGACGACCTCGACCGCGAACTACCCGCCAACACGCCGGGCGAGATCGTCGTCAGACCCCAGCGCCCAGATATCATGTTCATGGGATATTGGGGACGTCCTGCCGACACGATGAAGCTGATGCGCAACATGTGGTTCCACACGGGCGACATCGGAAAATTCGACGACGAAGGTTTCTTCTATTTTGTCGACCGCAAAAAGGACTACCTGCGGCGTCGTGGGGAAAATATCTCCAGCTTCGAAATGGAGGCAGCCTTCGCCGCTCATCCCTCAATAGAGGAAGTCGCGGTTCACGCTGTTCCATCGGACAAAGGCGAAGACGACGTCAAAGTCACTGCCATCCTCAAACCAGGCTGTGCTCTGAGCCCAGAAGACCTGTTCAAATGGGCCGTCGATTCCGTTCCCTATTACGCCCTGCCCCGCTATATCGAGTTCCGCGACTCAATGCCCAAGAATCCGCAGGGTCGCGTTCTCAAGTATCAATTGAGAGACGAAGGAAAGACCCCGAACACTTGGGACCTTGAAACGACTGACATCAAGGTCAGCAAACGATAGTTGCGACGACGCCCGCACAAAGGAATCGATCATGAGCATTTTTACCCATGTAACCCTTGGCACTTCGGACCTCGAGCGTGCCAGGGTGTTTTACGATGCCGTACTCGAACCACTGCACATGAAGCGTTTAATGCATGTTGAAGGCAAGGCTTGCGCTTGGGGTCACGAGCACCCCCAGTTCATCGTCCTCTACCCACGCGACGGAAATACAGCAAGCCATGGCAACGGCACAACCATTGGCCTGTTGGCGCCAGACCGTTCGTCGATCAGAGAGTTTCATCGACGTGCCATGGAGCTCGGCGCAACCGATGCAGGCGCCCCAGGGCCACGCCCATTCGCGCCAAACGCATACGCCGCCTACATCCTCGATCTGGACGGCAACAAGGTGGTGGCCTCCTGCCGAGAGCCAGAGGCATGAAACCAGAGGAGAGCTACCGAACTCGACTCAAGGTACGTTGCTTCAGGAAATACAAATCAGATCAGCACTCACTGAAAAATACCGTAATAGAGCCTGAACAGCTGAATACATACCTTGCTCGCACCGTCTGACGATCTTGAAATATCTACCGGCGACACTCCCCCAAAGTGTTTCGATGGCGTCGTCAGATACTGCACCGCAGCGTCCGAGTCAGACCATACATCGTGCGCAAGTTCGTCGATATACGACGCACGTTCGTCCTCCGATAGCCTTGAGAAATCAGGCAGCGTCTCACAGTCCATGGCACGCCTCCTCGTAAGTTTCATCGCTGCAGTATCTCGTAGACACATCCTAGTTACAGCCCGAGGGGCTACCAACCGGTAGCGTCTTGATCACAAGCCGGCGTGTTTGCAAAGAGCTTCAAACAAGGTACTGAAATCATTAGAAAAGCATCTCAACAAACACTCACATTGGCAAACACATATTTGTTTCATTGTGGTCCCAGAACGGGATGAAAAGGTTGTTGCCAACCGCCGCATATAAGCCCTATGAACGGTACGAGGACTGATGCAAATGGGACCTCGTACGCAGCCCAAGGTCTGCTGATCGGCCGGAGCGGCCCTTGGCCTAAGGCGCGGAATCGGGCTGAACTGCACCAGTTACCGGACATTCAATAGCTGGCACTACCAAGCAGCAGCTTCTCATTTCAAACATCGGTGAAAGCCAACTCCCGTTGTGATTTGGTGATACGCGCTTTGGCTCGTCATCGGGGGGGCTTGCCGACCTGTCGAATCGGCGTCAAAAGAGGTCATTGTTATCTGCCGGTGGGGCGGGAGTCGGCGCAGGTCCAGGCACCCCCGCGGTCATCAGGCGCAAAATCTCGCGCAGCTTGTCCAGTAGTTCGTCGAACGTGACTACAACCACGTCCCTTGAGGAGTGGCGGAACAGGTCCAGCGAGCGCTTTTCTTGGATCGCGGTCGGCGCTGTGCCGGCAATCACGATGCAGTGGACCGCTGAAACGTGCGTGTCTTTGAGCCCGGGGTCATGGGACTTAGCTGCGAAGTTGTTCAAGAGCTGGAAGCGTTGGTCGAGCACTTGCGCCATCGTGCTGGTCAAGTCCTTGTGTGGCGCATGCAGGTCGCCTCGGAATGTCTTGGTCTCAATTAGCTTGGTCGCAGGGCGCTTGATCTCAATGAGGGCGAGGCTGCCGGTAAACCTCTGTGCGAACAAGAAATCCACGATGCTCTCGCCAGCGCCACGCAGCATCGTGCCGCCGACGTGCGCCTGGTCTTGAATCATGATCACCGGATGGGGGAATGCTAGCCCCAGGACGAAGGGGTTGGCCTTGAAGAATGCTTGCCACTTCGGCTCGGGCAGGTTCTTGCTGAGCATGTCTTCGATCTTGGCGATCAGTTCCTTCAACGTAACCTGCTCAATGACTGCCTTGAGCTCCAGCAATTGCGACGGCTGATCCGCGGCAATCTTGGCTGCGTCATCGCGGATGACCGTGGCCGCCGCGAGGCGGTCGCCGGGGCTGCGGTTCTGCGCGCGCCCGCCTAGCTTGACCAACTCATAGATTTCGCCGGGCGCCACCTTGGGGAAACGCCGCTCGAACTGGGCTGGATCGGCAACGTGCAGCAACTCATTAAAGGCAAGCAACTGGCGTTCGCGCAGCGACCGCGCTCGTGAGCGCGTGGTGATCGAGTCGATGGATCGTTTGATCGCCGAGAACCGGTCGATGCCCAGCTTGAACTTGGGCAGCTCTGCTGACGCGCCATTGCCCGGCTCGATCACTAGCTCGGTGATGCCGTGCATTTCGAGGATTGCGAGTGGGATCAGTCGGTACTCCCACTTAAAGCCCAGCCCGTATTTGGCGTGGCGACCAAAGCCAGTGGGCAGGCTTTCGAGCATGGCGTCGAAGTCCATGATGTCCTCAGGCAGCCACCAGGGCTCACCCTCTTCGGCTAGCACGGTGATCGTGGTCAACTCGTCATACTTCGGGGTCAGGAACGTGGGCCGATACGAGGCCGAAACCAGCGGGAACATGGTGAGCGCGCGCTCGGTCACACGTGCGAGAAGCACCGTTTTCCGGGTCTTCTCCGTCCCGTCTTTGGGATAGGCCTCGCCATGTGCATAGATCTCGACGCAGTCTTCGCCGCCATAGATGCACTGATTTAGTGACACCAGCATCGCCTCGGCGTCGGAGTCGGGTTTGGCGCTAAGCTCGAGGCCATCGCCGAGCCCACCTTTAGGCGCCGGGTCAGTCTCCTTGTCGAAGAAATCCTCTGCGATGTCTTCTGGTTTGTCGGGCTGACTTGTGTTCTTTTTCGTCACCGTTGTCCCTCGTTTATATCGACAAATAGGTCTTTGCCCAGATTTTCCCAGCAACGGGCTTCGGCGATTGGTCCATTGACGGTGTCTGCCGTTGCGGTCAGCCTCGAAGCTTGCTGTCGATCGCGAGGTTGAACATGGCCAAAGTCGCGCACCGCGTGAGCGTTCTTCAGGTGGATGCCGATGGCCCAGATGTCTTTGGGCGTGAGTGACGCCTTCTGCCCAACCAACGTCCCCTTGTTCCAAGCTTCCGAATGTTCACTGATCCATGATCGCTCCCTGGTGTTAATCGGAGCCTGATTCCGGAACTCATGGCGGCCAGCAGCTATCGGGGATGATGCTCAACGCGTATTATCGGCCAGTAGCCGCCATTGGTCGACGGCTGCTTTCTGGCGCCGCAACCGTCAGTTGGCGGCGATGGAGGCTTGCGGCGCGCATTGCCTGAAATCGAAACCCCAGTCCCCATTGGTCAGCACGATTGAGGCTGCGGGCAGGTTCGACTCCGTCCGTAATCGCAGTGGCGAGAAGGGCTTTGCCCATACCCGCCCTGGTCTCCTGACTGAGCGTCACGGAGGCCATCGGCGCTGGAAGTCTCCTAGCGAGTAAAGGCACTTGGAAGACTGAGTCCGTGGGTCTGAACACCCACAAAAAGGAAGAGAAGAATGCGAATAGCCAACTTGAGAATCGAGAACTTTCGGGGCGTAAGAAGTGGCTTTGTGCAGTTCGGCAGACATCCCGTTCTTGTCGGAGACAACAACACCGGCAAGACTACCCTGATCGAAGCTTTGACTCTCGTGCTTGGCAGAGATCGCCTTGTTCGCGAACTGACCGAGCATGACTTCTTCGGGTCCAACCCACAGGCTGCCGATAGGATCAAAGTCGTAGCAACGGTCACCGATTTTCCCGGTGACGACCCAGAGCAGAGTAGCCAGTGGTTTCGTGATGAGAGGGCGGTTGTCAAATGGCTTGACGAGGTGACAGGCCATGTGCATCCCGCGCGCAAGAACCCTGCGTGGAAGCTGTGCTGTCAGCTCGGCGTTCAAGCGCGCTTCGATCAGGACAGCTTGGCAGTGGAGACCGTGCGCTACTTTTATGACCACGATGAACCCATCGATCCTTTCGCAGATGAGGCACCGGCCTCCGTCCCAGGCAAGCTCATACAGGAGCTGAGCTTCTATCTCGTGCGTGCGAGCCGGACCTGGGACAAAGTCTTTTCATGGGGGAACGAGCTCTTCAAGCGCACCGTGTTGGCGGCAGCTGCTCAACCTGCGGATGCACTGCTCGCTGAACGAGATCGTCTGCGGGCGCCAGCTCAGCCAATCGACGCTGATCCCGGTATTCAACCGCTGATCCAGAATCTGAACAACGAGCTTGCGCTTTCATTTCCGAATGCTCCGAAAGTCCAGTTGCGGCTCACCAGCACCGACAGCCGGTCTGTGATGGAGGCAGTTTCAGCTCACTTTGCTGGAACCGATGGCTTCAGTATTCCCGCGGCGAGACAGGGCAGCGGCCTGGTGTCCATGCAAGGCCTACTACTGCTGCTCGAACTCGGTCGCGCCCGCGCTGCAAGCGGTGGTGAGTTTTTGATGGCTCTGGAGGAGCCGGAAGTCCATCTCCCACCTTCTGCACAGCAGCGCTTGGTTCAGCGTGTTCAAGCGCTGTCCACTCAGACCTTCGTGACGACCCATTCGCCGCTCGTTGCCAGCATCGCAGATCCGACCTCGGTGCTGATCTTAAAGAAGCATGATGGCGTTCTTTCAGCCGAGCCATTCCTGGCAAGCCCACTCACCGCGGCGGCTCCGAACTGGAAACGCAAGTTCTTCCAACACAGCCGGATCGATGTATTGAGTGCATTGATGCAACCTGCACTCCTCGTTCCAGAAGGCAGAGCCGATTTCCAACTACTGCGCTGCATCCTTAGGCCTTTGATGATGACCGAAGGATGGATCGACACGATGAGGCGCCCCTTCGGCATCGAAGTCGGCGTGGTTCCCACAGAAGATGCGAAAGTCATTGAAACTCACAAACTGATGCGGCGGCTTCACAAGTGCGTGTGCTGTCTGGTCGACGGCGACGCAGCTGGACTGGACTATGCGGATCAACTAAGGCAAGGCGCCGCGCCGCCAAGTGCGATCATCCGTTGGCACGACGGCGCAATGATTGAGGATGCCATCGGGTGGATTCTCAGTGCGGACGAGCCGACAGTGGTAGAAAAGCTGGCTGATATATCTCCGCAGCCTCCTGCTTCGAGTGCGGCGGTAGTGGCGTACCTGAAGACGAAGAAGATGGACATCATCGCCTATGAAAGTCTTGCCGAAGCCATTGCTACGACGCCAGCCTGTAGGAAGCGGGCGGCAGACCTGCTGAGCGGTCTGGCTTCTGCTTGTGCTGGCGATGAAACGACTCAGCACTTTGTTCGCGGAGCCCATGGAGTGTGGGTGTTTCAGCCGTGACGGTCCGCGCGTTCACCGGTGGTGCTGGTTGCGGCAAGACCCACAAACTCATGGAATCGCTGTCTGCGTATCTGGACGCAACACCTCTCCAAGTCGGTCAGAAAGTCCTAGCGCTCACATTCATGCATGGATCTCGTAGGCGTTTGGAAGAGCGTCTCGGGATGCTTCAGAACCTGAAGGGCAAAACGGAATGCGCGACTATTGACAGCTTTGCATGGCGTCTGGTTCGGCGTTGGCGTTCGCTTGCCGCCGCTCTCGGCTTTGTGAACATCGCACCGAGTGAGTACGAAAGCGTATGTGAAGCTGCCAGTGCCCTCGCGCAGGTCAAGGAGGTCCGAAACTGGGTGGCGGCGACGTTTCCTATCCTTGTCGTGGACGAAGCCCAAGACATGACCGTGAATCGTCTTGGCATGGTTGCAGGTCTGGCCAACAGGTTGGAGGTCTTCGTTGCTGCCGACGAGTTTCAATGCCTCAGTGAGGAGCTTCGACCCAATCCGGCATGCGCGTGGCTCTCTCTGGTATGCGCGCCTGAAGAACTTACGCAGCCGCGTCGGACTAAGGTCGATGAGTTGCTCAATGCAGCTCGAGCGATTCGCGCCGGCGAAGCGCCTAAGTCAGAGAAATTCTTCGTGATTGCGCAAACTTCGACTCCACCGCTGGCTGGTGCATGGATCAACTCCAATTTGCGCTGGTACGGCGGAGGCAAGAGTGTTGCAATCATCACGCCAACCCATAGAGCTTTTGCCATAGCTGCATTGGCCTGGGCCGCTGAGAACAAGACCAAAAAAGGTGCAGGCCCGTACAGCATCCCGTGGGAACAGTCTGAAGCAAAAGCTGCAACCGAGTATCTCGCAACGATCCAACTTGCGGACCAAGCTGATGGTCCTTCTATCGCAGCCGTCCTCGCGGCTGCTGGTGACGCTAGAACAGCCAGGGATGTGACCGAATGGCTGGAGATTCAACGTCGGACCAGGTCGAAGGTGGAGTTCTCAAAGGATGAGGTCGTAAAGTTGGTCGAGCAATCCTTTACCCAGCGCCGTCAATCTCGAAGAAGCGAAGTTCGTGGATGGAAGGGGATGACGGTTCACGGTGCCAAGAACCGAGAATTTGACAACGTCATTGTTCTCTGGCCGGCAGCGGTGGGTGGCAGCGACGACCAGAAGAGGCGTTTGCTCTATAACGCAGTGACACGCGCGAAAGAGCGATGCGTTGTTCTTGTGCAGGCATCTGCCCATATGGGCCGGCCTCCCTTCGCGTGAAGCACTGAACCGCCCCACGTTTCGAGGCGTCCGATGGGTCTGGTTAGGCAGACGAACGGCACGATTGGGTCGGATCCTGCCAGCCGGCAGCAGGGAAAGATGCCGTTCGACCCTAAAGTAGCCTGGATGACAGCTGACTGCCTGATGGCAGCCACTCCTTCCGCTGACCATGAGCGTCAGCAATGGCCGACGACCAGCCTTCCGCCTTGGCTTACAAATCGCACTGGCGCTAAAAATCTTTGGCTCAAGTCACCACTGCGACGATGAGAGCGTATTTCGTAGCCACTGGAGAACCTTCGCAACCCTCGTGCAATCCCGAAACCATGCCAAAAGATTGAGATTACCCCTACTCCCGAGACTGCACAGCTAGCTGCTTGCACTGCGTTGCTTTGGTCGTGCCAACCGCCGCCGCAGTTCGATGACTTCTGCAGCCATTCGCGATGTCCGTTCTGACTCCAAATTTGATTGAAGTTCGGCTACCTTTGCGGATAGCGCCTCCGCATCTTTTACCTTGGCACGTAACGCAGCAGCCTCCTCGGCAGCCGTCAACGCCCGCAGCTGCCATTCGCTAAGCTCTTGCCTGATTAGCGAGAGCTGACCATCTGATTTCGACAAATGATCCTGAAGCCGCTGGATTTCCTGCTCCCTCATCTCAAAGCGCGCAAGCAAGTCCGCCGACTCCGCAAGCAGGTCCGAATTGTCGCGACGCGACGCGTCGAGCGCTAGTCGAAGCCCGGCTGTCTCACGAGAAACCTGCTCAACGAGATAGCTCTGAATCCCGCGCTCGATCTCCTCCGGAAGTGTTACGGGTGAGAGTTTCTGCCGCTCACGCACCTCGCTCCACTCGTTCAGAAACCTTAGTATTGTATCCATGCTTCCCCGACCTAGCGCTGCACGCATAGCACGCGCGGTCGGATGCTCACCTCGTGCAAGCATCTGCTCCGCATGCCCCCTTACTTCAGCCGCTGTAATCGTCGTCTGTCGCATCTCTTGCCTCCGCCAGCGTGTGTAGTTTGTGCTCCGTTACGTTATGGAACGTTACGATTGACCTCGTGACCTCGTGACCTCGTGACCCGGACCCGAGGGTAGTGGTGAGCGCGGTTTGACCCGCTGCGCCTCAAGTTTCCACTCGACCGGCCGTTTTGCGCTGCACGATATGCGCACTTCGAGGGCGCAAATGCTCTCGTCCACAACGGCACTATCAGTCAACCACGCGGCAGCCACGCCCGGCCTAAACTCGATATGAAAAATCGAGACGCGCCCTTCCCGTCCCGTCAGCACGAAGTGCGAGAAAAGCCTGGATAGAACAGTTCTGACATGTGCGACCTCAAGTTCACCATCAAGCAGCTTCCCGGCCAAATCCTCGGGTGTGAGGCTCAACTGGGCTACCAGATCTCGCTTCAGGAGCACGTCTGCGGACCCCTCCGCTCGTTTGAGCGCCTGCTCCGCGACTTTCAGCGCATCTTTTGCTGCGGCGTATTCGGTCTCCGCCAGCTCGTCAGAATCGGGATCCAGGCTGATCAAGCGCAGCACTCTCTGCGCACGTTGCTTCGCGTGCTCGCGGGCAAGCCGCAGTCGTTTGAGTTCGGACTCAGGGTCCTCGGAAAGGCGTTCTTTCAAGCGCTCACGAAGCTCGTCTAACCGATCAGCACTCAGCGTGTAGCTGAGGGCGTGTCGCACGACCTGTTCGATGCCTCTCTTCGATATAGTGGGAACCGCGGCGGGTGCCGCCGGATCAGCCGCTCGCCGGTTCGAGATACACCCCCCGCACGAGAACGCGCTTCCGCCCGACGTCGCTGATAGCAAAGAACCGCAGTGACCACAGCGCATCCACCCCGAGTAGATATTTCGCCCACCTCCGTACTGAGTACGTCCCTCACCACTTCTTGAACGGGGTTGAGCTGCGTACCACACTTCATCGGAAACAATCCTGAGCAGCGGGCGATCGAACGAGATCGCCTGCGGGGTCAATTTTGTTTTCTTCCGAAGCTTCCTCGCCTTTGTTTTCGCGAATGAGCTACCGTTCAGAATGAATTCACCGCGATAAATGGCGTTCTCTAGCAGCCGCTGTATGCCAGCCGCTCGCCACAGTCGACCGTTGCGGGGCGTGGGAACTCCGCACCCGTTGAGCCAAGCAGCAATGCTTCCGAACGACTCACCTTTGCCGCGCCGCGCGTACATTTCACGCACGAGGCTGGCACTTGCCTCATCAACACTCCACTTTGTACCCAACTCGCGGCCATTCTCAAGGACCCGCTCTGATTGATAGCCGATCGGGGGCTGCGCAATCATGTAGCCACGTTCAAGCTGCCCGCGCATCCCGCGTATCACGCGAAAGCTCGTCGCTCTGCTCTCTTCTTGAGCCATCATGCCTTGTATGTTGAAGACCAACCGCCAACCCTCAAGCGCTGAGTCAATCCCGTTCGCTGTCAAAAAGCGGACCCCGGTCGAGTCGATCGACTCAAACAGCTCGAGTTGCTGGCGCCCGTTCCGCGCAAGTCTGCTCAGTTCATCGACGATCAGTATGTCGATCCGCCCCTGCTCCCAGGCGTCCATGAGCTTGCGATAGCCCTCGCGAGACGCAGCTTTGTCAGCTCGAAAGCTCGACACCTCTTCGTCAGTGAACACCAGGGCGTTGGATGTCGGGTAACCGTGTCGCTCGGCGATGTCCCTGCAACGTCGAAGTTGATCGTCGATCGACGTCGGGCTTTGTGATTCATCAGAGTAGCGCGCATAGAACGCCAAAGTTGACGCTGCCACTTGCAGCAGTGTTGCCGAAGTACTCATTCCGTATCTTCTCCAGATCTTGACGTCGCCTTCGCATGCTCAAGATCAAGATCAAGCACGAGACGTTCGACGAGGAGCGAAATGAGCGCGTCGACCGGGGGCGGCAGTCCGACCAACCCAGCGGCGGGTCCATCAGTAGGGACTGCACCCCGTATAGCAACTGGCGCAACTCTTTGAGATTTTTTCTGATTCCCCATCACTTATCCCCTCGGCGCACTTTTTTCGTTCCGCCCCGTTTGAACCGCGCCCTAGTCGCTAGACTCGCAGTCAGCAGCTCACAAACACGTGACGCACCCCCTTCGTCTCGCTGCTGACACGAAGTGGGTCCGTGAGACGTTGATGTGTAAAGCGAACTACTTGACGTATGAGACCAAGCGAGAACGGTGGGTTTTTCAGATCCGGGTGCCGACTGGACTCCGCTCCAACTTCGGGAACAGAACGACGATCCGAGTCGCGATCGGCAAAGTATCGGAGGGGGCTGCAAAACTTCGTGCGAAGGAACTGTGGGCGTGTTGGATAAAGCGCTTTGCAGACGCAAGAGGCATGTCTTCGGCTGAGCGACAGGCTACGCGGACGTGCGTCAAGATAGAACGCATTCACATCGACGAACGAATGACCAACCGCGTGCTTGCGTCGATTCGAGCGGTTAAACTCGGGGCATTGAAGCGTCGACTCGACGCACTTCGGGCTTCCGATGCGGACGCTTGGGGCAGAGAGGAAAGTGAGAGTCACAGGACGCTCTTGACGCTCAAGCATGCGGCAAAACGGGGAGAATCGACTGCGGCCGCGTGCGCTCTTTGCGAACTGGAAGCAAACCACTCGGTTGTTTTCGACATGAGTGAGCTTGAGCAGCGGGCCTTCGTCGACGCCTTCAATGCTGACCAAGTCTCGATCACGAGACACTGGCTCGATGTTCTCGACGGCACACGAAAGTTGACGGACTTGAGCGTCAACGCGGACGAAATGCTGCCCCTTGTCGAAGTGTTCGGTACAGATGCGGCAAAACTCGAGACTCTGCGGCGTGATCGGCTCAAACGGCTCAGCAAGCCGGTCCGGCCGAAAACAAGCGCCAAGTTTGAGCGGATCGCGCTCCAGCTTGCGGTCGTGCTGCAACGACGGCCTGTCGAATTGCTGACCGCGGCAGATCTCGAACGCCTTGCTCTTCAGTGGCAAGAGGATGGAAACACGGCGACTACAATTCGCGACAAGCTGACGATTTTGGCATCGTTGATAACGCCGGTTTCGGAAGCAGGGGGAACACTGTGCAAACGCTTCGTTCCCCGGACCGCCCTCATGCACCGCAAAAGACACCCGTTCACGGGCAAAGAGCTTCAGGCGTTCAGGACAGCCATTGAAGACCGCGAGCTTCCGGAGGACGACGTCCGCCTGGTGGAGCTCATGACGCTCACCGGCGCACGACTGGGCGAAGTCCTTCAACTGAAAGCGACGGATATTGAGCATCTCGCCGGGAATCAGTTCTCCGTGGCTTTCAGCGATGATGAGCACACTCTGAAAAACGGCACATCGGTCCGTGAGATCCCAATCGATCTCACTGGGCTCACGGAGTTTAGAAAGTGGATCGACGCGAGAGTGGCGTCCGGTCAAAGGCTCTTTCCTGACGCGACCCCCGACAAGTACGGGCACTTTGGGAACGCCGAGAGCAAGCGTCTCAACCGCACCCTCCGCATGATCTCGTCTGATCGCAGACTTGTTCTCCAATCCACACGCAACACCGCCGGGGTGAACCTTCGCCGCGCTGGAGTTGATCCGCGTGTCCGGCGGCGTCTCCTGGGGCACGCGGATATCGACATACACGACAGGCACTACGATCCGGCTGAGCTGTTGACGGCTGAAGACTTGATGTGTGCAGCCCCGACCCTGAACAGTCTCGTTATCGACACTCAACCCGCCCGCTCGGAAATGACAAGCTGATGGGGGCATCATGTACCCTCCCGGCCGTGCCAGAGCGAGGTCGGGCTGAGTAACTGAGCAAGCGTGGGCGCATCTTCGCTTCGCCCGACCCCGGCGCGCCGCAGCTGTATTCCAACGTGCTGCATGAATGCAACGACACTGCCGGGCTGTTCAATGAGCGACGCGCTGAGTTCAACGTAATGCCCGCCTCTTTGCGCTGAGTCATCGCTCACGCATGCGCTGTCGAAGTGAAAGATTACGCCCCTGGAAACGAGCTCAAAGCTCACCAGACTGCTACCCGGATCACGGACCTCGAAGCTTTCGCTTTGGTGCTCTAGATAACGCGCGAACATCAACTCGGGCAAGAGAAGCACCGCGCCTCCAACGGTCGGCCAGCCGACGGAGCTCCGACCGATTGCATTAAGCAAAAGCGGGATGCTCGCGGATGCATCCAAGGCACGAGACGCTCGTGCATCCGCAGCAGCTAGCTGCAGGATGCATACTTCGAGATGATGCCGTGCCGATAGGAGCCTCTCGCGGGCAACACTGGTACCAATCTGCTCAATGGAGAGAAAATCGAAAGTCAGGTTAAGGAGCCCGTGCTCCAGGTATCGCTCGCAGAGCTCAGGAACTTCAAGCCAAACCTCGAGCGCATTCTGATACCCGCGACACAATAAGCAATCCAGATCGGCAGCGAAGCCCGCTAATGAGCCAGCAAGCCCAGAGACCGCCGTATTCCAACCCTGATCTATTGCAATGTGCCGACGCACAAGCGGCTCAGCACGCAGCCGGATCCAAAGCCGAGGCGCGCGCAGGGCACAATCGACAAACCCCGTAATCTGCCGTTTCAGTATCTTTCTAGTTGCTTTGCGATATAGCCCGGTTTGCTTGTGCGACAAACGTGCGAGGTCAATCATTGCGGACACCTCCAACAATCCGCGGCAAGTTGACAGGAAGCTTGATCCGTTCAACAGCGCGAACGAGTGGAGCAATGGGCATTTCGCCATACGTGCGACTGACTGAACCCGAGACATGACCTGTTAGGGCGTCATGCACGTCTTTAGTAATCTCTGCAGCGCGGCAAAGCGTCTTGAACGTGTGGCGAAATGAATGAAAGACGAGTCGTGGATCCTGAACGTTCACCCCACCTCTGGAGCGCAGTTGGCGCATGAACCACTTCCCAAAGTTCGCGCCTCGGCGACCGTCGTGGTCAGGGTCAAGTGCGGGAAATAGCCACTTTTGCCGAGCTGCGCGGACGTCAGAGATGTAATCTACGAACCCGGACTGGATCAACTGAGCGTGGGCTGGAACGATCCGCTTTGAGCCCTCGGTCTTGACCCGTTGCTCGGGATCTTCATCTGTGACGCGAATCAGTACGCCGTGCTCGGGGTCGTTCAGGATGTCGATGGTACGAAGCTGTGCAATCTCCTCAAGCCGGAGACCACTTGCGAGGGCAATCATCGGGATCCAGATGCACGCCTCCCCGCCAGCGCCAGCAGGGCGAACACCCGTTCGATAGGCAGGGAGATCAAACAAGCGGGTGAGTTCGTTAGCCGTGAAGATTCGGCGCACGATTGTTGGGATGTCCGCCTTGGGTATCTTGAGGCCTCGTGCAACATTTGAGGGCAATACCCCGGCATCGAAACCGGTCTGAAGCAGCGTCGAGATCATGCCGACACGTTTCGCAACGGTCTTTCGTGCAAGCCCTTTCTTTAGCTGTTGATCGCGAAAACTTGCGATGTCTGCACGGGCCACTTCGGACCAAGGCAGCTTGCATTGGGCACGAAAGAAACGGATCGCAGCACGCATTTCCCGAACCGTCGTTGACGCGCGGTCGGGATCGATGCGTTTCCAACCAACGAGCAAGCTGTCGTCAGATACTGTGTTGGCAGCCGATGCGGGCGGCTTTCGCCTCGGTAGCGGTGAGGGAATGGATCCGATACTGACGTCGTTGTCGTTTCTCGTGGTTGAAATGTCCACGTGCTGAGACGCAAGGGAAGAACCAATCGCTTCAACCTCGGATGAAGCCAGACCGGCGAGATCTGCTTCGAAACGAGAGAGCCAGTCGCCTGCAAGTTTGAGCGCAACTATCTTCGCGAAACGCTCATCTACGGTCTGAAGATTGGTTCGGATCAGCGGACCGTGGTGCTCAACGAGGGGCTTGGGGACGCGAAGCTGGAAGTAGTAGGAACCGTGGTGAAACGTCAAGTAACTCATCGCAACATCTCCTAAAAATCAGAAATGCTGCTGGTGCTTGTACGCCACCGAGTAACACCACGTGCAGAAGCGCTAGACGCGCTTTACCTAGAAACGGCGCCGGATAGCGCCGTTATGGTGTTACTGGCGGAGAGGGTGGGATTCGAACCCACGGTAGGCTTGCACCTACGCCTGATTTCGAGTCAGGTACATTCGACCACTCTGCCACCTCTCCGCTCGAAGGTCGCGATTATAGACCATTCGCGGAAAAAGTGAAGGGGTTCGAACGAATTTCAGGCCGTGGGCGAAAATTCGTCGAAAGCGCGCACGGCTTCTGCTGCATACATCAGGGCCGGGCCGCCGCCCATGTAGGTGCATACGGCAAGGGTTTCCATAAGCTGCTCGCGCGTTACACCGAGACGAATCAGCGCCTTGACGTGAAAACCGACGCAGGCGTCGCAGCGCGAAGAGACGCCGATCGCCAGTGCGATCAATTCCTTGTCGAGGGCAGACAGGGCGCCCGCCTTCATTGCAGCTTTCGACATGGCGCCGAATGCCTGCATGGTGTCGGGGATCTCGGAGCGCAGGTTGCCAAGGGCTTAAGAGACGTCACCGGTGATCTGGGTAAAGGATTTGGACATGGGGGTTCCAGCAGTATTTAATGAAACGCTAATTTACCATCTCGCTCAAGTCTGTTTCATGACTTCGATCAAAGCAGCATTGCGCAACGCAGCACGGCTCACAGGTTGATTGCAGATCGGAGAGGCTACGCGCAGAATCCGGCGACCTCATCGAGCAAACGACGCCCTTGCGCCTTTTCCTTCTGTTTCTTTCCACGCTTCTGCTTGCTGCCTGTGAGCCACAGCCGCCAGCCCGCCTGCCCGACTTCCGGACGCAGGGCGAGCTGCGGGTCGCCACGCGGATAGATGCGATCTCGTACCGGGAGGACGAGGACGGCACGATCTCGGGTTTTGAGCACGACTTGCTGGAGCGCCTCGGGGAATCTCTCGGGGTGCCTGTACACTACGTTATCTACCCTGATGCAGCGCGGGCAATCGATGCCGTACTCAATGGCGAGGCCCACATGGCTGCAGCCGGGCTCGCACGCAATGATCGCTTTCCGTTGCGCTGGTCGGCACCGCTGCGGGACGTCGAATATGTTCTGGTCGGCACAGCGGGGAGTCCCGAGATCACGCGTGAAAGCGATCTCGCTGGACGCACGGTGACCGTGCGCAGGGGCTCGTTATCGTCGGAGACCATCGATCGCATCCGCAGACGGGTTCCGACCCTTACCGCGAAGTACGCCGCACGCGAGGGCGATCAGGTGCTGCTCGCCCAGCTCGCCGAAGGCCGGCACGACCTCGTCGCAACCGACCGCGTTCATTACAGCGTGGCAGCACAGATCGCGCCCGAACTTACCGTGGCCTACGAGTTGCCCGTCAAGAGCCATGTTGCCTGGGCTCTGCCGATCGAAGGTGACGGTGGCTTGGCCGGGCACGTTGCCACCTTCATTGAGGAGGCGCGGTCGGGCGGCCTGATTGCCCGCATCACCGACCGCTATTTCGGCCACGTCCGGCGACTCGACGAACAGGACATCACCACCTTTCTTGCCCGCATTCAGGAGCGCCTGCCCCGCTACCTCAAGCACTTTCAGGATGCAGAAGCGAAGACCGGCATCGACTGGCGCTACCTCGCGGCCATGGCCTACCAGGAGTCACACTGGGACCCGCTGGCCACCTCACGCACCGGGGTGCGCGGGATGATGATGCTGACCTCGGAAACGGCAGACCGCCTCGGGGTGAGCAACCGCCTGGATGCGCGCGAGAGCATCCTGGGCGGCGCCCGCTACTTCTCAATGATGGTGGACCAGCTGCCGGACGAAATTCCATCTCCGGACCGCCTGTGGATGGCAACAGCGGCGTACAACCTGGGGATGGGGCACTTCAACGGCGCGCGCGCGATCGCTCGCCGGCTGGGCAAGGATGAAACTTCGTGGTGGGAGATGAAGTCCGTGCTGCCGCTGATGTCGCGGCCAGAGTATGCGGCGCGCCTGAAGTCGGGACCCGCACGGGGTGGCGAGGCGGTCATCATGACCGAGAACGTGCGCAACTTTCACGACATTCTGACCCGCCTGCATGTTGTCAGCCCTACCCTGTCGGGCTCACCGCAACTGCGGTTGAGCCGACAGGAGTAGGCAGGGTGGCTCAGGCGCCAGGCGTGAGCACCTCGATACCACCCATGTAAGGACGCAGCACCGCAGGCACTTCGACCGATCCGTCCGCGCGCTGATAGTTTTCGAGCACGGCAACCAGGGTACGACCGACCGCGAGACCCGATCCGTTCAGCGTATGCACCAGTTCATTCTTGCCCTGGGCATTCTTGAAGCGGGCCTGCATGCGGCGTGCCTGGAAGGCTTCGCAGTTCGACACACTGGAGATCTCGCGATAGGTGTTCTGTGCGGGCAGCCACACTTCGAGATCGTAGGTCTTCGCGGCAGAGAAGCCCATGTCGCCGGTACACAGGGTGATGACACGATAGGGCAGTTCGAGCTTCTGCAGAATGGCCTCGGCGTGGCCGACCATCTCCTCGAGCGCGGCATCGCTCTGCTCGGGATGGGTGACCTGCACCATTTCAACCTTGTCGAACTGGTGCTGGCGGATCATGCCGCGGGTGTCGCGCCCCGCACTGCCCGCCTCCGAGCGGAAGCACGGGCTGTGGGCCGTCAGCTTGATCGGCAGCACATCCACCGGCTGCACCTGTTCGCGGACGCTGTTGGTGAGCGAGATCTCGGCGGTCGAGATCAGATACTGCTCGGGACTCTCGTCGTCGCCCCCGCGCAGCACCCAGAACATGTCTTCCTTGAACTTGGGCAACTGGCCCGTGCCGACCAGTACGTCGCGATTGACGATATAGGGCGTGTAGCACTCGGTATAGCCGTGCTCGCCGGTCTGCGTGTCGAGCATGAACTGCGCAAGTGCGCGATGCAGGCGCGCAATCTGGCCGCGCATGAAGGTGAAACGCGAGCCGGAAAGCTTGGCACCGGTATCGAAGTCGAGACCGAGCGCTGCGCCCAGGTCGACATGGTCCTTGACCTCGAAATCGTAGGCAGCGGGCGTTCCCCAGCGACGCACTTCGACGTTGGCGGTCTCGTCCTCGCCCACCGGAACGCTTTCCTGCGGCAGGTTGGGCAGGCCTGAAAGGAAGTCGTTGAGCTTCTCCAGCACCAGCGGCAACGCCTGCTCGCAACGCTTCAGCTCGTCGCCGAGCTGGCCGACCTCGGCCATGACGGCGGAGGCATCTTCGCCCTTGCCCTTGAGCATGCCGATCTGCTTGGACAGGCTGTTGCGCTGGGCCTGCAGGTCCTGGGTACGGGTCTGGAGTTGCTTGCGTTCTTCTTCGAGCGCGAGGAAGGCAGCGGTGTCGAGTTGAAGCCCGCGCGTGGCCAGGCGGGCCGACACCACGTCGAGCTGAGAGCGAAGCATCTGGATATCGAGCATCGGTTATTCCTGAAGCGGTTTTGAATCAAATATTTAGACAGGGCAGCTGAGAACTTGCTGTTGCTCAGGCGTCTAAGCCAAGGGCCAAAAAGCGAATTTCGAGATTGCACCAAAATGGTACACTGCACAAATTGATTATATAAAACAATCGCTTACAACACATTCAAAGCATAAATTTTCTTGTAAATGAAACGCCAAAGCATAAAATGGAATGGGGAAACAAAGCTGCGTCAGACAGCACACAACTGGAGGAGTAAAGGATGCTATCCATTCGAGACTGCCTGGACTACTGTGATCTCACTGAAGACGAAGTTGCCTTGATTGCCGAACATGAAGGCATTCCCGACTGTGCGGCCGCTCAGATGGCCTGCGGTCTGGTGCAGACCCCCGAAGGGGTCGTACTGTTGACGCGTTACATGCTCGACCTGATCGAGAAAGCCGACGCTCGTGGCGAAACCGACAAGGCCACAGTGGCGCGTGACCTGTGCTCGAAGTTCATGACCGACCACCCTCTGCCGCACTGAGTCTCTCCGCATCAAATCCATCATTTCGCAGTCGTCAGCGTGAAGTCTGCGCCGGGTCGGGTCGCGCGTCAGCGGCCTCGTCCAGGCGGCGCAGATGTGCGAGCTTGTCGGCGATCTTCGCTTCCATTCCGCGTGGCACCGGCTGATACCAGCCCGGCGCTGCCATGCCTTCAGGGAAGTAGTTCTCGCCTGCCGCATAGGCTTCGGGCTCGTCGTGTGCGTAACGGTAGGTCTTGCCGTAGCCGAGCGACTTCATGAGCCGTGTCGGCGCATTGCGCAGGTGCAGCGGAACCGGTTCCGAACCGGACTCGGCCACATGCTTGCGCGCCGCATTGTAGGCCTTGTACACCGCGTTCGACTTGGCCGCGCACGCCAGAAAGATGGCGGCCTGGGCAAGCGCAAGCTCGCCTTCGGGCGAGCCCAGGCGTTCGTAAGTTGCACAGGCGTTCAGGCAGATCTCCTGCGCCCGCGGGTCTGCAAGGCCGATATCCTCCACCGCCATCCGCAGCAGACGACGGGCGATGTAGTGCGGATCGGCGCCACCATCCAGCATCCGGCACAGCCAGTAGAGCGAGGCATCGGGGTTCGAGCCACGAATCGACTTGTGCAGGGCCGAGATCTGATCGTAGAAGGCCTCGCCTCCCTTGTCGAAACGACGCAGGTTGCGCGACAGGGCCTGATCGACGAACTCGGCACCAACCGGATTCACACCGGCCGTTTCGGCTGCAACCTGAATCTGTTCGACAAGATTCATCAGGCGACGCCCATCGCCATCGGCAAAGCCGACAAGGCGTTCGCGCGCCGCCTCGTCCACTTCAAGCTCGGGGCAGGCGATCAGGCGCGCACGTTCGAACAGCCCATTCATCGTCTCCGCATCAAGCGACTCGAGCACATACACCGCCGCACGCGACAGCAATGCGGAGTTGACCTCGAAAGACGGGTTCTCGGTGGTCGCGCCGATGAAGGTGACGAGGCCCTGTTCGACGAAGGGCAGAAAGGCGTCCTGTTGCGACTTGTTGAAGCGGTGGACTTCGTCCACGAACAGAATCGTGTGCCGGCCGCGCGCCTTGGCTGCCTGGGCCTGCTGTATGGCCTCGCGGATCTCCTTGACGCCCGAGAACACCGCGGACAGAGCCAGAAAATCGGCATCGAAGCCTTTTGCCATCAGGCGCGCCAGCGTGGTCTTGCCCACACCCGGCGGCCCCCACAGGATCATCGAGTGCGGCTTGCCCGACTCGAAAGCCAGCCTCAGCGGCTTGCCCGGCCCGAGCAGATGACGCTGCCCGGCCACTTCGTCCAGCGTGGCCGGGCGCATGCGCTCTGCCAGCGGCACGCTTGGCGGCGATTGTGATTCGAAAAGATCGCTCATCGGCAGTGCGTCAGGGCGTACCGATCACGTCAGCACCGGCAGGCGGCACAAAACGGAAGCGCCCTGCGTCCGGCGCGGGGTTGGCCTGCAGGCGGGTGAAACGAATAAGCGTGGTCTGACCAAAGTTGTCACGCAACTCCATGCGCTTGAGCTGGCCGTCGAGCAAACCGATGCGCATCGACTCAAAACTGCTCTCGGCCTTGCGCGGGCTGGCATCGACCCAGGACAGGCCGTCGCTGTCGCCACCTTCGCCAAGCACGAAGTCCTTCTCCAGATCGCCTTGGCCGAACAGGATCGCCGCCGGCGTAGCGCCCAGCGCATCGCCGATCGGGCGTACCGTAACCTGGTTGAGATCGCGGTCCCACGACCACAGGCGCTCGCCATCGCCTACCAGCAGCTGCTGGTAAGGCAGTTCGTATTCCCAGCGGAACTTGCCCGGCCGTGAAAACGCGAAACGGCCCGCCGCCTGCTGCGGCTTGCGCCCCGAGCGCGCCACCACGGTCTGCTCGAATTCACCTTCCGCGCTGCGCGTCACCGAAACAAACTGGCGCAACTGGGCAATCGCGTCTGCCGCCAGTGTCGAACCCGCAGCAAGCGTCAGCACCATCGCCACAGCGAGCTTGAGAGCTTTCATATTCATTCGCCTTCCTTCGGCGGCACGATCACTTCGCGGTTGCCGTTGCTGCCCATCGGCGACACCAGCCCCGCCCGCTCCATCTGTTCGATGAGGCGCGCCGCACGGTTATAGCCAATGCGCAGGTGTCGCTGCACCAGTGAAATGGAGGGGCGACGGGTCTTGACCACGATCTCGACCGCCTGGTCGTAGAGCGCATCCGTTTCGGTGTCGCCACCCTCGCCCCCACTGCCAAGCGCAGCCTCGAGATCGTCCTCGGGCGCGGCCAGAATCCCGTCGATGTAGTCCGGCGGCCCCAGACGCTTGAGGTGATCTACCACCTTGTGCACTTCCTCGTCGGCCACGAACGCGCCGTGCACCCGCACCGGCAGGCCGGTACCCGGCGCCAGATAGAGCATGTCACCCATGCCCAGCAGTGCCTCGGCACCCATCTGGTCGAGGATGGTGCGCGAGTCGATCTTGCTCGACACCTGGAAGGAAATACGCGTCGGCACGTTGGCCTTGATCAGACCGGTAATGACGTCGACCGAAGGACGCTGGGTGGCAAGAATCAGGTGGATGCCTGCTGCCCGCGCCTTCTGTGCCAGACGGGCGATCAGTTCTTCGACCTTCTTGCCCACCACCATCATCATGTCGGCGAGTTCGTCGACCACGACCACGATGTACGGCAGGGTTTCGAGCGGCTCGGGGCTTTCCGGGGTGATCGAGAACGGGTTGGTGAGCGGGGTTTCGTTCTTGCGCGCTTCCACCACAGCCTTGTTGAAGCCCGCAAGGTTACGCACACCAACCGCTGCCATCAGCTTGTAGCGCTTGTCCATCTCGGTCACGCACCAGTTGAGCGCGTTGGCCGCGTGTTTCATGTCCGTCACGACCGGGGCCAGCAGGTGCGGAATGCCTTCGTAGATCGACAGTTCCAGCATCTTGGGGTCGACCATGATCAGGCGCACGCGCTCGGGCTCGCTCTTGTACACCAGCGACAGGATCATCGCGTTGATACCGACCGACTTACCCGAACCCGTGGTACCCGCCACCAGCAGATGGGGCATCTTTGCCAGATCGGCGACCACCGGCTGACCGCCGATGTCCTTGCCCAGCGCCACCGTAAGCGGCGAATTCATGTCGTTGTAGGCTCGCGAGCCGAGAATTTCCGACAGACGCACGGTCTGGCGCTTTGGATTCGGCAGTTCGAGCGCCATGCAGGACTTGCCGGGCACGGTTTCCACCATGCGGATCGACACCATCGACAGCGCACGCGCCAGATCCTTGGCCAGATTCACCACCTGGCTGCCTTTCACGCCGACGGCAGGCTCGATTTCGTAGCGCGTGATGACCGGGCCGGGATAGGCCGCGAGCACTTTCACTTCAACGCCAAAATCGGCCAGCTTCGTTTCGATCAGACGCGAGGTAAATTCAAGCGCCTCAGGCGAAGGCGGTTCACCATTGACCGTTGGCGGGTCGAGCAGGCCCAGCGGCGGAATCGCGCCGTCGCCGACATCGGTAAACAGCTTCTGCTGACGTTCTTTCTCGAGCCGTGGCGAACGCGGCACTTCGACCACTGCGGGCTCGATGCGGAGGGGCTGCGGTGGCGCCTGCTCGACCTTGCGCCGCCGGGTCTCGATGACCGCTTCACGCTTCTGGGCCACCTCCTGGCCAACGCGGCGGTCCTGCCAGCGCTTCCACATGTCCTGGGTGCCAAACACCGCCTGTTCTATCAGGCCGCCCATGCGCTCAGCAGCAGACAGCCAGGAGATGCCGGTAAACAAGGACAGGCCGGACGCCATCAGCGCCAGCAGCAGCAAGGTGCCGCCGGTAAAGCCGAAGTTGCGCTGCACGATCTGTCCGAATTCCATGCCGAACAGACCACCGGGCGTGAGCGGCAAGGATGCGCCATGCGAATGAAAACGGAGAAACTCGAGCGCGCTGCTGGTCACCAGCACAACCAGAAAGCCCGCGAACACGAAGAAGAAGGAGCGGCGATCAAGCGTGAGCTGCTTCTTGATCCGCCGCAGCCCCCACATCAGTGCGTAGCCGAGAAAGACGAACCACCACCAGGCCGAAATGCCGTGGAGATAAAGCAGGAGATCGGCCAGCCACGCACCGAAGCGTCCGCCGGGATTGCTGACGCGCGATACCGCAGAGGCGTGGGACCAGCCCGGATCGGCCTTGTTGTAGCCCAGCAGCACCAGACCGATATAGAGCGACATCACGCCCAGAATCAGCCAGCGAGCTTCCTGCAACAACAGCGAGATTTTTTCGGGCAGAGGCTGGGAACGGGATGACGAGCGAGACAGCATCAGGAGGATCTGCAATCGGGACAGGAACGACGGACCCCGATTATATGCGATCAGCCGGCCCCGCCGCCCCCGATGTTGCCCCGCGAAACAAACTGGCACACAGCCAGCGCCCGCCGGCGTGCCTCGGGACAGGTTTCGATACTCAGATCTCGCTCAGACGGTCACGCAGAATAATGCCCTGCGAAGTCTCTTCGATGAGCCCTTGCTGGCCGAGGTCCTTCATGACCCGGCTCACCATCTCGCGCGAGGCCCCGATCATCTTGGCAATGTCCTGCTTGGAAATCTTGCGTACCACAACCGTCTCGCCATCGACATCCTCGGCCATCTCGATCAGCAGACCTGCGACCCGGCCGTACACGTCCATCAGCGCAAGGCTTTCGATCTTTCGGTCCGCATTGCGCAGACGCTCAGCCAGATTGCACATGATGCGCCATGCGACTTCGAAGTTTTCCTGCATCAGCTGGCGGAAATCCTGCTTGGAAATCATCACCAGATCAGCCGCCACCACCGCCACCACCGAAGCCGAACGGGGCTGTTCGCCAAACATGCCCATTTCACCGAAGAGTTCGCCCTGCCCGAGGATGGACAGGATGACCTCGCGCCCGTCCTCGTCGCTGACCACCACCTTGAGGCTGCCGGTCAATACAAAATAGACATAATCGGTGCGATCGCCCGCACGGACCACTGACTGCCCGCGCGGAAAACGCCGCATCATCGCAACACGCGCGACCGATGCGAGCACGTCGTCCGGAAAACCGACGAACAGCGGGAAGGTTTTGAGAGCAGTGATTGAAACCGAAGTAGCTTGACTCATGAAGTCTCCGTCTGGCGGGCGTTTGAACGGCAACGATCGTCTGAGTTTATATGATGGGCGAGAGTATAAACGAATGGGTGGTAACGCTGCTCAACATGGGCCGCGAGACCACCGGTGCTTTCCGGTCACCGGCTGCGAGGCCGCTCCGTCCGCTGCCTTCCACGCTCCTGCCTTCAATTGGCGGCGGCTATCGAATCGATTGATCTGAGCGGTGCGGTCGGTCGGCTATAATTCGCGCCATTGCCAACACGCTGGAACGCTACACAATGACCACCAAGCATGCCCGCCTGCTCATTCTCGGCTCCGGACCCGCAGGCTACACCGCGGCTGTCTACGCGGCCCGAGCCAACCTCAACCCGGTCATGATCACCGGCCTCGCCCAGGGCGGACAGCTGATGACGACCACCGAGGTGGACAACTGGCCGGCGGACGCAGACGGCGTAATGGGGCCCGACCTGATGTCACGCTTCCAGAAGCACGCCGAGCGCTTCAACACCGAGATGATCTTCGATCACATCCACACGGCGAAGCTGACCGAGCGCCCGTTCAGACTCATCGGCGACTCCGGCGAATACACCTGCGACGCACTGATCATCTCCACCGGCGCCACCGCAAAGTATCTCGGCCTGCCGTCGGAAGAAAAGTTCGCCGGTCGCGGCGTGTCTGCCTGCGCAACCTGCGACGGTTTCTTCTACCGCAATCAGGACGTGGCCGTGGTCGGTGGCGGCAACACCGCCGTTGAGGAAGCACTCTACCTCTCCAACATCGCCAAGAAGGTCACCGTGGTCCATCGCCGCGAGAAGTTCCGCGCCGAGAAGATCATGATCGACAAGATGATGGAAAAGGTTGCAGCCGGCAAAATCGAACTCGTGCTCGACTCCACCCTCGACGAAGTGCTCGGCGACAATTCCGGCGTGACCGGAATGCGGGTGAAGAACGTGAACACCGGCGAGACGCGCGACGTGGCGCTGCAAGGCGTGTTCATCGCCATCGGCCACAAGCCCAACACCGACATTTTCGAGGGTCAGATCGAGATGGAGGGCGGCTACATCGTCACCGAAGGCGGTCGCAACGGCAACGCAACCCAGACCAGCATTAAGGGCATCTTTGCCGCAGGTGACGTTCAGGATCACATCTACCGTCAGGCCGTAACCTCGGCCGGCACCGGCTGCATGGCTGCGCTCGACGCCGAGCGTTACCTCGACGCGCTGGGTCACTGAGCCCGGGCCGCACAAGCGCCGATGGCACGCCAGTCACGCCCGGCATCCGCAAGCACCAAAAAAGTGGATGCAGGCAAACGTGCAGACAACCCTTTCAAGGCCCTCGCGGCCCTGAGGGGGCGCACCGCACCGTCTGGCGTGCCCGCCGAAACGGCAAGAAAGCAAACCCCGGCGCCGGATGCACCAACCGACGCCGACGATCTCGAGCTTTTTAGACGCTCGCAGGCCGGCGTCGCACCGCTGGCCAGGCAGGACCGCGCCGAAATCGACACGCCTCGCCCTGCCCCGGTTCCGCGCAGCAAGACGCCCGAGGCAGCGCCTGAACCTGCCCCCGCCCGCAAGACAGACGACCCCTTGTACGCAGCGTATGCCGACGTCACGCCGATTGCTGACAGTGGCCGGGTCGTTCTCGGACAGGCGCCGAGTCGCCGCGTCTACTCATCGGATGAACCCGAGACCACAGACAAGACCAGCCTTGCTCCCGGCGAAATGCCACCTGTCGTGCTGCCACCTGACGCCGACCTGTCCGATCCTTCCAAGCTGTTCCGCCTCGCAGCACGCGGTGCGCAACAGATCGACGACCGCAATCGGGTCGAACTACCGACAAACGCCCCGGCTCCCGCACCACTCAAGCGTGAAGCCGACGAGCGCGAGGCCTTGAGCGAATCGCTCTCCGCCCCGCTGACCTTTGAAGACCGCCTGGATATGGGCGATGAGGCCGCCTTCCTTCGCCCCGGCCTGCCCAGACGCGTGCTGACCGATCTGCGCCGCGGGCGCTGGGTGCTCCAGGGCGAACTCGACCTGCATGGTCTGACCCGTGACGAAGCACGCGATGCGCTCGCTCACTTTCTCGCGCACAGCCTGCAACAGGGCCGGCGCTGCATTCGGGTGATACATGGAAAGGGACTGGGCTCACCCGGACGGGTGTCCATTCTCAAGCAACTCTCGCGCGGCTGGCTCGCTCAGCGCGAAGAGATTCTCGCCTTCTGCCAGGCGGGGCCGCACGATGGCGGCGGCGGAGCCCTGCTGGTGCTGATGAGGGCACCGAACGCAGCCCGTCGCTGAACAACCCCGGCAACCCGAGCCGGGGCAAGCCCGATCAGATGGCAGCTTCGTCGGTTTCACCGGTGCGGATGCGCACCACTTGCTCAACCGAGGACACAAAGATCTTGCCGTCGCCGATCTTGCCGGTCTGCGCAGCCTTGATGATGGCCTCAACGGTCTGTTCGACCAGGTCGTTGCCGATCACGATCTCGACCTTGATTTTGGGCAGGAAGTCGACGACATACTCGGCGCCACGATAGAGCTCGGTATGGCCCTTCTGGCGACCAAAGCCCTTCACCTCGGTCACGGTCAGGCCGGTAATGCCCACTTCGGACAAGGCCTCACGGACTTCGTCGAGCTTGAACGGCTTGATGATCGCTTCGATTTTCTTCATTTCATTCTCCTGGTTGGCGCCACGGTAAAGGCCATGACGCATGCGCGCTCAATATTCGTCCTGATAGCGCGATGTTATCGGATAACGCCAATCCCTGCCGAAACCACGCTGGGTCACGCGGATACCAACCGGGGATTGCCGGCGTTTGTATTCGTTGCGTTTGAGCATGCCCACGGTGCGCCGCACGTCTGCTGCAGGGTAGCCTGCGGCGATGATCTCCCGCGGCGACTCGTCACGCTCCATGTAGGCCTCGATGATGGCATCGAGCACCTCGTACTCGGGCAAGCTGTCCTGGTCGGTCTGATCCGGCTTCAGTTCGGCCGACGGCGGACGGTCGATGATGTTCTGCGGAATCACCTCGCCGACCGAATTACGCCAGTTCGACAGACGATAGACCAGCGTCTTGTAAATGTCCTTGAGTACCGCAAAGCCACCCGCCATGTCGCCGTACAGCGTTGCGTAGCCGGTCGCCATTTCACTCTTGTTGCCGGTGGTCAGCACGATGGCACCGGTCTTGTTCGACAGCGCCATCAGGATCATGCCCCGAATCCGGCTCTGCAGGTTCTCCTCGGTCGTATCGGCCGCCAAGCCTTCGAACTGCGGCGCAAGCAGCGCCTCGAAGCCCTTCATCACCGATTCGATCGGAATCTCGTCATAGCGTACCCCAAGCCGGCGCACCATCTCGCGCGAGTCGTCAAGACTCATCTGCGCGGTGTAGGGCGAGGCCATCATCACCGCACGCACACGGTCTGCGCCCAGCGCATCGACCGCAATCGCGAGCGTGAGCGCCGAGTCGATACCGCCCGACAGGCCGATGATCACACCCGGAAAACCGTTCTTGCCGAGATAGTCCCGAACGCCCACCCGCAGGGCTTCGTACACCTCGGCCTCCGTCCCCGACCGCTCGCAGCGGATATCCGACACCCAGCGTCCGTCGCGCAAGGCCAGGATATCGACCCGCTCCTCGAATGCGCTGGCCTGATAGGCGAGCGCTCCGTCGGCATCGAGCGCGAAGGAGCCACCGTCGAACACGAGTTCGTCCTGCCCACCCACCATGTTGCAATACAGCACCGGCAGGCCGGTTTCGCTTACCCGTTCGCGCAGGACTTCATGGCGCAGCGCCTGCTTGTTGACATGGTAAGGCGAGGCATTGAGCGACAGCAGCACCTCGGCCCCCGCCGCACGTGCAGCATCCGCAGGCCCCGGCGCCCAGACGTCCGCACAGATATTGATGCCCAGCTTCACGCCCTTCAGGCTGAACACACAGGCATCCGAACCCGCCTCGAAATAGCGCAGCTCGTCAAAGACTTCGTAATTGGGCAGAAGGTGCTTGTGATAGGTCGCGACAATCTCACCATTCGTAATCACGGTGGCCGCGTTATAGCGTCGCTCACCACGCTGCTGCGGATGGCCGACCACGACACACAGCCCGTCTGCGGCCTGCGCAATGCGCTGCAGCTCGCGATCGCAGGCGCGATAGAAGTCCGGGCGCAGCAGCAAGTCTTCCGGCGGGTAACCGGCAAGCGCGAGCTCTGGCGTCAACAGCAGATCGGCCCCCGCAGCGCGCGCGCGCGCGATGGCATCGATAATGCGGTCCGCGTTGGCAGCGAGATCGCCAACGGTGAAATTAAGCTGGGCAACAGCGATCGAAAGCGTGGTATTCATGGGATATAACTATACCGCGTCGAGCCCGTGCCGCTGCGGTGCGTAGCGCCAAAATCTTCACAGACTGCGTGGGCAAAGCTGTGGATAAGAGCGGGGCACCATGCTCAAGCAGTTGCATGCAAAGCACTTTTTGCAATTGCACAAAAAACAGGCAGTCGCGAGCCATCCAACACCGCCCGACAGTAAAGACAGAAAAATGTCCGAGAAAAACGGTTTCCATCTCATCCCATCCCTCGTCGACATCGAAGCTGCGCAATGGAACGCCATCGCTGGCGGACAGGCCTGCCTGTCCCACGCATTCCTCAGCACGCTGGAAAGCACCGGCTGTGTTGGTGGAAAAACCGGCTGGACGCCACAGCACGCCACCCTCTGGCACGATGGCGAACTGGTCGCGGCCATGCCGCTGTACCTGAAGGTCCACTCCTACGGCGAGTACGTCTTCGACTGGGCCTGGGCAGACGCCTACGCGCGCAATGGCCTCGATTACTACCCCAAATGGCTATCCGCCCTGCCCTTTTGCCCCATCCCCGGTACGCGCCTGTTCGGACGCAGCACGGACGACCGCAAGACGCTGCTCGCCGCGGTGCTCGCACTGGCGGCGGACAGCGGACTGTCGTCTTTCCACCTGCTGTTTCCGACCGAGGAGGAAGGCCTCTGGATGCGCGAAGCCGGCATGATGCTGCGCAACGGCGTGCAGTTTCACTGGCATAACGCCGGGTATGCCGACTTCGACGCTTTCCTCTCCCACCTCAACCACGACAAGCGCAAGAAGATCCGCCAGGAGCGCCGTCGCGCCGGAGGCCACGGACTGTCGATACGCTGGCTCGACGGACATACGGCCACTGCATCCGACTGGGCGTTCTTCTACCGCTGTTACGCCACGACCTACGCCCTGCACCGCTCGACCCCGTATCTGACCCCCGACTTCTTCACCACGCTGGCCCGCGACATGCCGGACGGCGTACGTCTGCTGCTCGCCGAGCGCGATGGCGAAGCGCTTGCGGGCGCCTTCTACCTTTGCGACGGGGAAGCCCTGTACGGACGTTACTGGGGTGCGACCGAGCCCCTGCCCTTCCTGCACTTCGAGCTGTGCTACTACCAGGCGATCGACTACTGCATTCGCCATGGCCTGAGCCGTTTCGAAGGCGGCGCCCAGGGCGAGCACAAGCTGTCGCGCGGTCTTGAGCCGGTCGTCACCCGCTCGGCCCACTGGATCGCAGACCGGCGCTTTCGCGATGCGGTCGACCGCTTTCTGGAGCAGGAGAGCACTGGCATCCAGTTCTATCTGGACGAGCTCTCCGAACGCTCGCCTTTTCGCAATACATGAGGCGTCCAGCGCCACCGGGAATCATCACCCGGCACCCTATGAATCACACGAAGATTGCAAAAAAGCGACAAATCGCGATTCTGCGTACCGAAAAATCGATCAATCGTGTCAAAGCGCACAACATGAGCGCACTATTGAGTCGACAGTAAGTCAAGACCGGGACGCAGTTGCCGTTAGTAATAGCAAGAGCAATCCGTCTGGAACAACTGACAGAGGCCCATCATGAACAGGACGCAACTTGTCATCGTTGACGGCGATCGCAGCAACGAAGACCCCAACCACTGGCATGGCTCCATCGAACATGCCATCGCAAGCGCCATACAGGACGGCTACTGCATTGGCCGCCGGGTACGGATCGGACAGGTCGAAGGCCGCGTAATCGGCTTCAACATCGGCACGTTCGGGCCTTATCACGGTGCCGTCTATCCCTTGCTTGTTTCAACCGACCTTGGCACTGCCAAGTGCCGCATGAGCGAGATCACGCCGATCTGAGCTTCATTACAGAAAAACTGCCCCCGCACGGAGCCAGGCACTAGACGACCGGTCTAATGGAGTGTATCGTTCGCCCCATGGTCACCGAACACACCGACGTGCGTCAGCACATTCTCGATACCGCCAAACCCATCATCCTGGGAAAGGGCTTCTCCGCCGTCGGGCTCAACGAACTGCTGTCGGCTGCCGACGTACCCAAGGGTTCGTTCTACCACTACTTCAAATCCAAGGAAGCGTTCGGCGAAGCGCTGCTCGACAGCTATTTCTCCAGCTATCGCTCGCGCCTGTCCGACCTGTTGAACAGCGGCGGCGGATCGGCTGGCGAGCGCCTGATGAATTACTGGCAGCAGTGGCTCGACACCCAGGCCAGCGACGGCACCGACGGTAAGTGCCTCGCGGTAAAACTGGGCGGAGAAGTGTCAGACATCTCGGAGCCGATGCGGATTGCACTTGCGCGCGGCACCAGCAGCATTGTCGAACTCATCGCCGGCTGCATTCGGGAGGCACAGCAGGACGCCTCACTGCCCGCCGAAATCGATGCCGACAAGTGCGCCCTGACGCTTTACAACCTCTGGCTGGGTGCAACGGTACTGACCAAGATCCGTCGTGACAGCAGTGCGCTCGAAGCGGCCATGACCACCACCCGGCAACTGCTGAAACAGGCTCCCTGAGCGTCAGAACAGACGCTCTACCGTTTATTCAAACCCTCTCCGGCTATGCATCACCCTCACAAGCCGACTTTTACCCAACACCAAGACGACCGGTCTATTACAGGAAATATATAAATGCAGAATTTTGAATTCTACAACCCGACGAAAATCGTTTTCGGCACTGAAACCATCTCCCGCCTCGCCGAGCTGGTGCCATCGGACGCCCGTGTGCTGATCCTCTACGGCGGCAGCAGCGCGCAGAAGAACGGCACGCTGGATGAAGTCAAATCGGCATTGGGCGCACGAACGGTGCGCGAATTCGGCGGCATCGAGCCGAATCCGACCTACGAAACGCTGATGCGGGCGGTCGAGCAGATCCGCAGCGAAAAGCTCGACTTCCTGCTCGCGGTGGGCGGTGGCTCGGTCATCGACGGCACCAAGTTCGTCGCGACCGCAGTGAACTTTAACGGGGATCCGTGGGAGATCCTGCTCACCCACGGCCAGAATGTAGAGGGCGCACTGCCCTTCGGCAGCGTGCTGACCCTGCCCGCGACGGGTTCCGAGATGAACTGCGGAGCGGTCATTACCCGCAGCGAAACCCAGACCAAGCTCGCCTTCCTGAGCCCCCACGTGTTCCCGCGCTTCTCGGTGCTCGACCCGAGCAAGACCTACACCCTGCCGCGCAGACAGATCGCCAACGGCGTGGTCGACGCCTTTGTACACACCGTCGAGCAATACCTCACCTACCCCGTCGGCGGCATGGTGCAGGACCGTTTTGCTGAAGGTCTGCTGCAAACCCTGATCGAGATCGGACCAAAAGCCCTTGAGACCCCCGAAGACGCGGATGTACGGGCCAACCTGATGTGGGTTGCGACGATGGCACTGAACGGACTGATCGGCGCCGGCGTACCTCAGGACTGGGCGACGCACATGATCGGTCACGAACTCACGGCGGCTCACGGCATCGACCATGCCCGCACCCTGGCCATCGTACTGCCCTCGCTTCTGAACGTTCAGCGCGAACAGAAGCGCGACAAGTTGCTGCAGTACGCCGCCCGCGTGTGGCAGATCGACAGCGGTACCGAGGACCAGCGCATCGACGAGGCCATCCGCCGCACCGCGCAGTTCTTCGAGTCGCTCGGCGTCAAGACCCGGCTCGCCGACTACGAGCTCGGCACTGAGGCCATCGACAACATCGTCGCCCAGCTCGAGGTCCACGGCATGACGAAGCTTGGCGAGCACAAGGACATCACCCCGGCCGTCAGCCGGACCATTCTGGAAGGGGCACGCTGAAATGACTGAACAGATGAAACAGAACACCACCCGCAACCGCCGCATCCTGCTCAACTCGCGCCCTGTCGGTGCGCCGGTCGACGCCAACTTCCGCATCGACGAAGCACCGATTCCGCAAGCAGCAGCGGGTCAGGTGCTGCTGCGCACCCTGTATCTGTCACTCGACCCCTACATGCGCGGCCGCATGAGCGACGGTCCGTCCTATGCAGCGCCGGTCGGCATCGGCGAAACCATGGTCGGCGGCACGGTCGCAAAGGTCGAGGCATCTCAACATCCTGACTATCAGGCGGGCGACCTCGTACTCTCCTTTTCCGGCTGGCAGGACTACGCCATCTCGGATGGCACCGGCCTGATCAAGCTCGCTCCAGACATGGCTCAGCCCTCGATGGCGCTCGGCGTACTCGGCATGCCCGGCTTCACCGCCTACATGGGCCTGCTCGACATCGGCCAGCCAAAGGCGGGGGACACGGTCGTGGTCGCCGCCGCCAGCGGCGCCGTAGGCGCACTTGTGGGCCAGATCGCGAGACTCAAGGGCTGCCGCGTGGTGGGTATCGCAGGCGGCAGCGAGAAGTGTCGTTATGTGGTGGAGGAGCTCGGCTTCGATGCGTGCATCGATCACCGCAGCCCCGATCTGCCAGCTGCGCTGGCCGCGGCATGCCCCAACGGAATCGATGTGTATTTCGAGAGTGTGGGCGGAGCGGTTTTCGACGCGGTATTGCCCCTGCTCAACACCGGCGCACGGGTTCCGCTGTGCGGGATGATCTCCCACTACAACGACACCGAACTGCCCGCTGGGCCCGACCGCCTCGGCCTGCTCACACGCACGCTGCTCGTCAAGCGCATCAAGATGCAGGGCTTCATCATCTTTGATGACTACGGCCATCGCTACAACGAGTTTTTCACCCAGATGAGTGCCTGGCTGAAGGAAGGCAAGATCAAGTTCCGCGAGGACATCGTGGACGGCCTAGAGAATGCGCCGCAAGCCTTCATGGGCCTGCTCGAAGGGCGTAACTTTGGCAAGTTGCTGGTACGCGTCGCAAATTCATGATCAATCTCGCCCCGCAGGCGCAGGCGCAGACGCAGATGCAGGGGCGATGAGCCAATGCAGGCGTGCAGGACGGCGCCCATGGATGGAAATCCCGGGCGCCCGGTCCCACGCCGGCCCAATAAGACATTGCTATACGATCAGGAGCAGGAAATGAACATTCTCATGGTACTGACCTCACACGACACCCTCGGCTCGACCGGAGAGAAAACCGGATTCTGGCTCGAAGAGTTTGCGGCCCCTTACTACAGCTTCAAGGAAGCCGGCGCCACTCTCACCCTGGTTTCGCCCCTCGGCGGACAGCCACCGCTTGACCCCAAGAGTGACGATCCCGCCTTCGAAACCGAAGCAACCCGACGCTTCAAGGCCGACCCGGCAGCCATGAACGAACTGGCCAACACACGCCGGCTCGACAGCGTGTCCGCGGCAGCGTTCGACGCCGTGTTCTACCCCGGCGGGCACGGCCCCTTATGGGATCTGGCAGAAGACCCTGCCTCGATCAAGCTCATCGAGGGCATGCTGGCTGCCGGCAAACCGGTTACTGCCGTCTGCCATGCACCCGGCGTGCTGCGCCACCCGAAAACCGCCGCCGGCGCTCCGGTCGTGCAAGGCAAGAAGGTCACCGGCTTCACCAACACCGAAGAAGAGGCCGTTGGCCTGACCAAGGTGGTGCCATTCCTGGTCGAGGACATGCTCAAGGAGAGCGGCGCCCTGTACGCCAAGGCAGCGGACTGGCAGCCTTACGTCGTCACTGACGGCCTGTTGATCAGCGGGCAAAACCCCGCCTCGTCCGAACCGGCCGCAAAGGCATTGCTGCAACTGCTGGCCTGAAGTTCGGTCCATGCAAGCGGCAGCACGCTCAGCCCGTGGAAACGGGCTGAGCGTGTCCGGACCGCATGGCTACTGTTGCTGTCTGGCTTGCTCTTCGTAGGCAGACGGACTGACGCCGGCATGCGCGAGGTGCTCTCGCAGCATCTTGATGTCCTGCTTGGTGCACGTACTGCTGTGATGAGGTTGATGCAGGAAGAATTCGACCTGATTCAGCACGACACGGAATCTCGCGCCATGCGCCGGTTCGACGCTTGCGCCGAGGTTCTGCAGCAGGGATTCGACTTCTCGCCAGTGGATATTGCCGTTGACGGGGTCTTGAAAGATCGTGCGCAGCAGGTTCAGATGTTTGTGGCTCATGATGACACGCCCCCTTATGGCGAGCACCACCGCAGGAATTGACGGAGGCAATCGCCAATCATCGTCGTTTCAACACCCTGATTATGATCCTTTGACGACCTGACGGCGACAAGCGCGTGTGCACCGGTGGCTGCCGAAAGGCAACGACACGGGCAGTCCCACATAAAAAAACCCGCTCGAAAGCGGGTTTTTGTGCGAGACCGGCCCGGGCCGGTCGCAAGCCTTACTTGGCTGCGGCGGCCACGCCGTTGAGGATCTCCTGACGGGCCTCATCAACCGTGCCCCAGCCCAGGATCTTGACCCACTTGCCGGGCTCGAGATCCTTGTAGTGCTCGAAGAAGTGCACGGTCTGCTTCATCAGCAGTTCCGGCAGGTCGTCGGTGGATTGCACCTTGTCGTACAGCGGGGTGAGCTTGGAGACGGGGACTGCAACAACCTTGGCATCCATGCCGCCGTCGTCTTCCATCTTGAGCACGCCCACCGGACGGCAGCGGATGACTGCACCGGGGAACAGCGGGAACGGCGTCACAACCAGCACATCCACGGGATCGCCATCGCCAGCAACGGTGTGCGGCACGTACCCGTAGTTGATCGGGTAGCGCATCGAAGTACCCATGAAGCGGTCAACGAAAACTGCGCCGCTTTCCTTGTCGACTTCGAACTTGATCGGATCGGCTTGCGCCGGGATCTCGATGATGACGTTGATATCGTTCGGCAAGTCCTTGCCGGCTTTTACGAGGTCTAAGCCCATTTAACCCTCCCGTGGAAAAAGTGTCCGAATTATAAGATATAAGAGCGGGTCACGCCGGCGAGTCGAAGCCGGCATTCTCGATAGCCTGGCGCAAACCGGCAACATCGACCTTCGAAGGGTCGAACCGCACGGTCGCCGTGGCCTGTTCGAGCGATACCTCGGCGTCATCCACGCCGGCCAGCGCCTTGAGCACGCCGGTTACGTTGCGCACGCAGCCGCCACAACTCATGCCAGCCACCTTGATCGTCACTTCAGTCACCGTTCATTCTCCTTGAGAAACAACCCGCTTTCACCGCCCAGGCTTCCAGCGCTTGAGCAGCAATGAATTGCTGACCACCGATACCGAGCTCATGGCCATCGCCGCCCCGGCCACTACGGGATTGAGCATCCCCATTGCAGCAAGGGGGATGCCGAGCACATTGTAGACAAAGGCAAAGAAAAGGTTCTGCCGAATCTTCGACAAGGTCGCGCGCGACAGGTCGATGGCATCGGCCACACCATGCAGGCTGTTGCGCACCAGGGTGATGTCCGCCGCCTCGACCGCGACGTCGGCGCCCACCCCGATCGCAAACGACACGTCCGCGGCCGCCAGCGCCGGCGCATCGTTGATGCCGTCGCCCGCCATGCCGACACGCTCGCCTGACGCCCTCAGCGCGTTCACCGCAGCAGCCTTGTCTGCCGGCAGAACCCCGGCGCGCCACTCCGCAATGCCCGTCTGCTCGGCAATGGCCTTCGCCGTTGCGGGGTGATCACCGGTCAGCATCACCACTTTCACACCGTTTCGTTGCAGGCGTTCGACCGCGCCAGCCGAGTCGCTGCGTACGCGATCTGCAACCGCAATCACCCCCGCATACATGCCGTCGATGGCCACGGCGACGAGCGTCTTGCCTTCGGCGGCGAGCGGCGTACTGTCTGCGTCGGGAACGGAAACGCCCTGCGCCACCAGAAAGGCGGGCGCGCCCAGCATGACCAGCTGATCGCCCACCCTGCCTTCCACTCCTTTTCCGGCGACGGCGCGAACATCGTTCGTCCGCTCCAGCGTCAGCCCCTCGGCCTGCGCGGCCTCAACCACCGCAGCGGCAATCGGATGGGCGCTGCTCTGCTCGAGCGCCGCAGCCGCCGCAAGCAGGGTCGATCTTGTCCAGCCTCCAGTCGGTACAACATCGGTCACGGCCGGCTTGCCTTCGGTCACGGTCCCGGTCTTGTCCACCGCGAGCACCGTCAGCCGCTCTGCCAGCTCGAGGGCCTCGGCGTTCTTTACCAGCATCCCGGCGCGCGCGCCCTGCCCCGTACCCACCATGATCGCCGTCGGCGTTGCAAGGCCAAGCGCACACGGGCAGGCGATCACCAGCACTGCCACTGCATTGATCAGGGCCAGCTGGAAATCGCCCGACCACAGCCACCATGCTGCAAAGGTGAGGCTGGCAATGGCCACGACCACTGGGACGAATACCGCCGCAATGCGGTCCGCCAGACGCTGCACGGGCGCCTTCGAGCCTTGCGCCTGCTCGACCAGGCGGATGATGCCCGCCAGCAGGGTACTGGCACCCACGCCGGTGGCACGGCAACGCAGCACGGCATCGCCATTCACCGTGGCGGCAAACACCTTGTCGCCCGGCTGCTTGTCCACCGGCAGGCTTTCTCCGGTGAGCATGGCTTCGTTCAGGGCCGAATTGCCCTCCTCGACCACGCCATCCACCGGTACGGCATCGCCCGGGCGCAGCACGAACACCGCACCCGGTGACAGGCTCTCGACCGGCACCTCGACCAGCATGCCATCGCGTTCGATACGCGCCATTTTCGGCTGCAGGCGCAGCAAGGCATCGAGCGCTGCCGTGGTGCGGGCCTTGGCCCGTGCCTCAAGCAGCTTGCCGAGCAGAATCAGGGTGATGATCATCGCCGAGGCTTCGAAATACACGTGCAGATCGTGCCGTCCAGCCAGCGTCACCACGAGACTGTAGAAATACGCCATTGAGGTGCCGAGCGCGACGAGGACGTCCATGTTCGCACCGCCACCGCGCAGCGAGGCCCAGGCGCCACGATAGAAGCGCGCACCAAGCCAGAACTGGACGGGCGTTGCCAGCAACAGCTGCAGCCAGCGCGGTACAAGGTCGTGCTGCACCTCACCGCCCGGCCACAGGCCGAACATGGCCGGCATCTGCAGCGCCAGAGGAAGGGTGAGCGCCGCAGCAATCCAGAAATGCCGCAATTCGACGTCCCACGCCGCTTTCTGCTTCGCACGGGCCTCTTCACGCACAATGGTGGCCGCCTCGCTCGCACCAAATCCGGCACGTTCGACGGCTGCTTTCGCCGCATCGAGCGTAAGCGCGCCAGGCTCAAAGTGGAGGACTGCACGCTCGGTTGCAAGATTGACCGTGGCCTCGACACCGGGAAGGCGATTGAGCACCTTCTCGAGGCGGGTGGAACATGCAGCACAGGTCATGCCGCTGATGGCGAGTTCAAGCGTTGCGTTAGCGGACGCTGATTGCGCCGGACCTGCCGATGATGTTGATTGTGCGGTCATTGAGTTTCTCCCTTGCGGGACGATTCGATAGAGCGCAGTGTAAACCCCGTACTCATGTACGGAGTCAAGCAATGAATGAGCAAACAAGCAAGGGGCTTACGATCGGCGCACTTGCAAAGGCAGCAGGCGTGGGCGTGGAAACCGTCCGCTACTATCAACGCCGTGGCCTGCTCGCAGAACCTCAGCAGAAACGCGGCGCCTATCGGGTGTATGGCGAGCGCGAACTTGCCCGTCTGCGCGCGGTTCGCCGGGCACAGCAACTGGGGTTTTCGCTTGAAGAAATCGATGACCTGCTGGCGCTCAACGAGGACACCGACCGCGACCGCGCGCGCGCACTGGCGCGAAGCAAGATCGAACTGCTGGATGCCCGCATCCGGCAGATGCAGGAAATGCGCAACGCGCTCACCGAACTGGTTGGGTGCTGTCAGCGCACTGATGCCCCCGCCCCCTGTCCGATCCTTCGCGCACTGTCGAGCGAGTAAGACCTCGCGTCAGCGCTGAACCATTGCTCTGAAGGCGGCGCTCAGACCGCGCACACCACTCCGCTCCACAGTTGCCCGCCCAGCGTCTGGGCGTGGAACAGGCCAAACACGCCGAAGCCGAGCACCAGCAAGCCCGAGGCGAAGCGGACCTTGCCATTGCGCGTGATGTCACGAAAACGCTTGAACAGCATGCCGGCCAGCATCAGGTTGGGCAATGTGCCAAGCCCGAAAGCCAGCATCAGCCCCCCACCACGCAGCGCAGAGCCGGTTACCAGGGAAGTCGCCAGCACCGAATACACCAGTCCGCAAGGCAGGAAGCCCCACAGCAGGCCAAGCGGCAAGGCCTGCTTGACCGAGCGGGCAGGCAGGAAGCGACGGCTCAGCGGCTGAATGCGGCGCCACAGGCGGTGACCGAGCTGCTCTACCGGAACGAGCAGCTTGGTGAATCCGGTGAGATAGAGCCCGAGCGCCACCAGCATGAGGTTCGCGAGCACGTAGAGCGTGATCTGGACCGGCAGAACGCCATCGTAGAGCATGCCGACCGAGCCCAGCGCGCCGAGTCCGGCACCAATGCAGGTGTAGGTGGTGATCCGGCCAAGGTTGTAGGCGAGATGAATCGGCCACTGCCGACTGCGACTCGATGGCGTCTGCACCTGTACCGTAAGCGCTCCGACAATGCCGCCGCACATCGATACACAGTGAGTGCCTCCAAGGAGGCCGATCAGGAAGACGGCGAGATAACCGGTTTCGGGCATGTTCAATCAGCTATGAAGCGTTTGATGCGGTGCGCGCATTCTACGCTGCACCGCGCCTCCCCGCCCGGTCAGATCACCCGGGAGTAACGGGCGCGCTCGCGATCCGAGCGCAGATAGCGATCGAAGAACATCGCAATCCCGCGCACCAGCAGACGGCCCGCGGGCAGCACGCTGATCCAGTCCTTGTCGATCTTCACCAGCCCAGCCTCTTCCATTTCCTTGAGGTCGGCGATCTCGTCAGCAAAGTACTCATGGAACTTGATGAGGTGTGCAATCTCGATCGACTCGATCGACAGCTCGAAATGGCACATCAGCGCCTGGATGATCGAGCGCCGGAGGAGATCGTCGGCGGTGAGCTCAATGCCGCGCAGTACGGGCAGCTCGTCGCGATCGAGGGCATCGTAGTACTCGTCGAGCGTCTTGACGTTCTGCGCGTAGACCGGACCGATCTTGCCGATCGCCGACACACCGAAGGCAAGCAGGTCGCACTCGGCCTGGGTCGAATAGCCCTGGAAATTGCGGTGCAGGCGCCCCTGCCGCTGCGCCACGGTCAGTTCGTCATCCGGCTTCGCGAAATGGTCCATGCCGATATAGACGTAGCCGGCGTCGGTCAGGCGACGGATGGCAAGCTGCAGAATCTGAAGCTTGGAGTCCGCTGACGGCAGGTCGATCGGAATGATCCTGCGCTGGGGCTTGAACAGTCCCGGCAGGTGCGCGTAGCTGTACAGCGAGATTCGATCGGGCGAGAGTTCGAGCACCTGCTCCAGCGTGCGGTTGAAGCTGATCACATTCTGCTTGGGCAGACCATAGATCAGGTCCATGCTGATCGACTTGAAGCCGGTTGCCCGCGCCGCGTCGATGACGAGCTTCGTCTCTTCGACGCTTTGCACGCGGTTGGTCGCAATCTGCACGTCCTCGGCGAAGTCCTGCACGCCGACGCTCATGCGATTGAAGCCGAGGTTGGCCAGCATTTCGACGGTGTCGAAATCCACCTTGCGCGGATCGACCTCGATCGAGTACTCGCCATTCGGCACCAGGTTGAAGTGCTTGCGGACCGCATCCATCAACTGATGCATCTCCGCGTGCGAGAGGAAGGTCGGCGTTCCACCCCCGAGATGTAACTGCGTGACCTGACGTGTCCCCCCCAGGGCCGCCGCCTGCATTTCGATCTCTTTTTCCAGGTAATTCAGATACTTGGCAGACCTGCCATGATCCTTGGTGATGATCTTGTTACAGGCGCAGTAATAGCAGATCGTGTTACAAAAGGGGATGTGGAAGTATAATGACAGCGGTCGGCTCACACCGCCAACGGCACGTTTTCCCAGCCAGTCTGTCAGTGCTTGTGCATCGAATGCCTCCACAAACCTGTCTGCGGTGGGATACGACGTATAGCGAGGCCCGTTGATGTCGAATCGTCGAATCAACTGGGGATCAAAGATTAGGTCTGTCTGGCTGGTCATGGTCTGGCTGCGTCGATGTGTTACTTAACAATGGCAGAAAGCCGGCGTTTTGTGGTTGACTTGGATCAACGGCAACATTCTGACTACCCCCAATCCGGAATCGGAGCAAGTTTACAGTGCAAATGAAGGCGACGGTGCCGATCACCGCGGCGGGGCTCAAAACCGCATGCTCACAATGCAATCTGCTGGAGCTGTGCCTGCCGTTCGGCATGACTGACACTGAACTCAACCGCCTCGACGAACTTGTCGGCGGGCGTCGGAAGATCAAGCGTCAGCAGCCGCTCTATCGCGCAGGCGAACTCTTCGAAGCCATCTATGCGATCCGTGCAGGCTCCTTCAAGACCGACGTTCTGCTCGAAGATGGTCGCGAGCAGGTCACCGGATTCCAGATGACCGGCGAGATCATCGGGCTCGACGGCATCAGCACCGAGTTCCACTCGTGCAATGCGGTTGCGCTCGAAGACAGCGAGGTCTGCGTCATTCCCTACGCCAAGCTGGAAGAACTGTCCCGCGAGATCGAAGGCCTTCAGCACCAGTTCCACAAGGTCATGAGCCGCGAGATCGTGCGCGATCACGGCGTGATGATGCTGCTGGGCTCCATGCGCGCGGAAGAGCGTCTGGCGGCCTTCCTGCTCAACATGTCGCAGCGCTTCACCGCTCGTGGCTTCTCGGCCGCCGAGTTTCACCTGCGCATGACCCGCGAAGAGATCGGCTCCTATCTGGGCCTGAAGCTGGAAACGGTCTCGCGTGCCTTCTCCCGCTTTCAGGAAGACGGCCTCGTCGCGGTGCAGCAGAAACATATCCGCATTCTCGACAACGACGGTCTCAAGAAACTCATTCAGCACCAGCCCGGCGCGCGCTGAGCGCCGGACTGTCGCGCTCAGGCAAAGACGGCGAACCAGCCGCCGACGTTCTTGCTGAGCGCGACCGACACGATCCAGCTGAACACGAGCAGCGCAGCAACAAACGCAGCCCCGCGCACGGTGCGCGTTCGGCCACGTTTCAGGGCAACGGCGCCCAGCAGGATGTAGACGATCAGGCCAATGACCTTGGCCGTCACCCACGGTGCCTGCAACGGGTACTGTTCGATCATCACCGCCAGCGTGATCGCACTGCCAAGCAACACGGTATCGACCACATGCGGCAGGACGCGCGTCAGACGATGTGTGAGCAGACGGCTGTCAACAAGCATCCACACTCCCCTGAGCGCGAAGCCGGCAAGGCTCAGAATCACACAGGTGACGTGGATGTGCTTGATCGCCTGATACATCTTTCGTTCCTCCTCGGGGAAAATGCTGACCGGTGCGCCCTGGTCGGGCGCCGAACAATGACAGAACAAACAGGATTCAGCCACGCAGGCTAGAATCGAAAGTGAAATGCAGGAGCACGGAATGAACCAGACCGCCGCAGACATCCTTACCCAGCTCCGTCAGATCTCCCTGTTCGGGGAGCTGTCGGAGAGTGAGCTGGAACGTGTTGCACGCTATACCCGCGAACGCCGCCTGGGCAAGGGTGAACTGCTGTTTCAGCGCGGCGACGTTGCCCACGGTTTCTATTTCGTCACCGAAGGGCAGCTCAAGCTCGGCTTCTCGTCAGCTCAGGGCAACGAGAAAGTGGTCGAGATCGTCGGCCCGCAGCAAAGCTTTGGCGAAGCGGTGATGTTCATGAACCGCCCCTACCCCGTTTTTGCCGAAGCGCTTACCGACATGTCGCTGCTTCATATCGGCCAGAACGTCGTATCCGACCTGATCGATCAGGATCCGCAGTTTGCACGCAAGCTTCTGGCAGGCATGGCGGTCCGCCTGCATAACATGGTGCGCGACGTAGAAACCTATTCCCTGCGCTCGAGCACACAGCGCGTGATCGGTTACCTCCTCCAGCAAACCGAAGAGGATGGCACCAAGGCTTGCGACATCTCCCTGCCCACGAGCAAGCAGGTCATCGCGTCACGGCTGAACCTGACGCCCGAGACCCTTTCGCGGATCTTTCACGACCTGGCAGACCATGGTCTCATCACCGTTCACGGCAAGCGCATCACGCTTCACAATCCGCAGGCACTGTCGCGCTACAGCGGGTAGCACTTCGCCCGCTCAAGTCCTTGCCGTCCCCCGAAAAGCAACGGCCTCTTGAACGAACAAGAGGCCGTCTTTCACGATACCCGGGTGCTGAAAGCCGAAGCCTTCACGCGCCAGCGCACTCAGGACTCAAGCACATAGGTTCCCGGCGCCGGTGCGAGCGAAGGAAACTGCTCGCTTGCCGCCGGCCTCGCCTCGATCAGCTCTCCGGCGTGGGGTTTGACCCAGTCCATCCAGTCGGTCCACCAGCTGCCCGCCTGCTCTTCAGTGCGATTGCGCCACTGCTCGGCCGTATCCGAGCGATGCGCTTCACCGGCCCAGAACTTGCGCTTGGGCGGCGTGACGACCGGATTGACGATGCCAAGAATGTGGCCTGAGCTCGAGAGCACATAGCGCTTGGGACCGGTGACATGGTTAATCACACGGAAAGTCTGCAGCCACGGCGCGATGTGATCGTCCTCTGCGGAAACGACGTAGAGCGGCTGCGTGATACGGCCGAGATCGAGCGGCTCACCCGCCACCTCGAGTGCGTCGGGATGGATCAGCTTGTTGTTCAGGTAAAGCTCGCGCAGGTACCACGAATGCATCGCGTACGGCATACGCGTGGTATCCATGTTCCAGTACAGCACGTCGAATGGCGGCGGCGTTTCGCCGTACAGCCAGCCTTGCACAACGTAATGCCAGATCAGGCCGTTCGAGCGCAGCAGGCGGAATGCGGAAGCCATTTCCTTGCCATCGAGATAGCCCTTGCTGGCCATGTTGTCGATGATGTAGCGGATGCTGGCTTCGTCGATGAACACCTCGATGTCGCCCGGCTTGTGAAAATCGACGAGCGTGGTCAACAGGGTCCAGTCCGCAACCGGCACCTGGTCCTCAGGGAAATGGCGGTTTGCCCATGCCATGTACATCGACAGTGCAGTGCCTCCGATGCAGTAGCCAACTGCATGCACCTTGTCCTGCCTGGTGAAGCTTCGCGCGCACTCGATGATGGCATGCACGCCTTCGGTGAGGTAATCGTCGAAACTGCAATCGCGCATGGACGCGCCGGGGTTCTTCCAGCTCGTAATGAAGACATCCATCCCCTGATCGAGGAGGAAGCGGATCATGCTCTTGCGCGGCACCAGGTCAAGAATGTAGAACTTGTTGATCCACGGCGTGACGATCACGATCGGCTTCGCATGCACCTTTGGCTGCGTCGGCGCGTAGTGGATCACCTCCAGCAGGTTATTGCGAAAGACCACCTCGCCTGGCGTCGTGGCGAGATTCTCGCCAACATGGAAATCGTCCGGGTCGGTCATCCGGACATTACCGGCCTTGAGGTCCTCGAGGAAATTCTTGAAGCCATTGGTCAGGCTTTCACCGTTGGTTTCGACGGCCTTGCGCATCGCTACCGGATTGGTCCACAAGAAATTCGTGGGGGCCATCGCGTTGAGCAGATTACGCCACCAGAATGCCGCCCGCCTGCGCTCCTTGCTCGCCAGCCCGGGGGTGTCGTAAAGCATGTCCTGCATGTTGCGGGTGAAAGCGAGGTACCACTCCTTGCTCAAATCCCAGGTCGGATACTCCGTCCATACGGGATCGGCAAAACGCGCGTCGTCGGAGTGAGGACGTATCGGGTCCGAACTCGCCAGCCCGAGCATGCGATTGACCGAGTGCAGCTGCAGTTTCCACAGGTCCGTCGACAGTCGGGTGAAGCGCTCCGCCAGTTCCTGTGGATGCGCCAGCCATGCAAGCTGGGCATGGACGAGCGGCGCGGCCATTCCAAGTGGATCCACCGTACCTTCCACGCCGTCATGGAGTTCGCGCATGGCGCGCTTGACGACCTGTCCCGGGTTGAAATCTTCGGCACGCCTTCCGGTCCTGCCCGATGCAGGCCGTTTGCCTGTGCTCTTGCTTGCTCTGGCCATTTCTTGCTCCTTGAATCTCAAGCGGTAAACAGACTGGGCTGTCACCTCAACTCAGATGATAGGTTTCTCCGGCGACCGGCTCGGTCAAGCCGGACCAGCCCAGCTGCTCGGCCACGGCGGCGCCAAACGCCGCACGTGCCTCGGTTTCGCCATGCACCAGAAAAGTCTGCCGCGGCTGCGTTTCAATATGATGCATCCATTCGAGCAGCGCAGGTTTGTCCGCGTGCGCGGACAAGCCGCCTATCGTATAAACATCCGCCCTCACCGGCACCTTGTCGCCAAGAAGCGTGACGACGCGTGCCTTGTCCACCAGTCGCCGCCCCAGCGTGCCAGCGGCCTGAAAACCGGCGATGATGACTGAGCACTCCTTGCGGTCAATGTTGTATCGCAGATGGTGCTTCACCCGCCCGGCATCACACATGCCGCTCGCCGAGATGATCACCAGCCCGCCGCGCTGATGGTTGAGCGCGATCGACTCTTCGACGTCGGCGACAAACCGCAGGTGAAAGCGGTCTGAATTCGCCGTCATCCAGGAAGAAAGCTCACGGGTCTCGTCATCCCACAGCGCCTCGTGCTGCATCGTGAGATCAGTGACCGCCGTCGCCATTGGCGAATCGACGATGACCTCGAGTCGCGCCACCTTCTCCGCCCGTACCAGCTTTGCAAGGATGAACAGCACCTCCTGGGTACGCCCGACCGCAAAGGCCGGAATGATGACGTTGCCGCCCTTGCGCTGAAGCGTGTCATTGAGGGCGTGAACGAGTTCGTCCTCGGTCTCGTTCAAGGGGCGGTGAGCGCGATTGCCGTACGTCGTTTCAATAAACAGGTAATCCGCGGCGCGGACCTGATAGGGATCACGCAACACCGGGCGATCGGGCTGACCGAGGTCACCTGAGAACACCAGCCGTCGGGTGGCGCCGCCCTCCATCACATCCACTTCAATGATCGCAGACCCCAGGATGTGCCCTGCGTCGCGAAAGCGGCAGGAAACCCCCTTCCCGGGGTGAATGAGTGCATCGTACTGGACGCGTTGAAGCCGGTGCAGACTGGCCCGCGCCTGTTCGACCGTGTACAGCGGCGCCGCGGCGGAACTCCGACGTCCGTGACGCGAGCGGTTGCGACGACTCGCCCACTCGAACTCCTTTTCCTGGATGTATGCCGAATCAAGCAGCATGACGCCGAGCAGATCGACCGTTGCATCCGTCGCATGGAGCCGTCCCTTGTACCCAAGGGCGATCAGCCGCGGAACCAGCCCCGTATGATCGAGATGCGCATGCGTGAGGAGGACGAAGTCGATGGAATCGAGGTCGAAATCGAGCGCCCGGAGATTCTTGAGCCCGGCCTCGCGCCCCCCCTGAAACATGCCGCAGTCGACCATGAAGGCACCGCCGTCATGTCGGACCACTGCGCAGGAACCGGTGACTTCACCGGCCGCGCCATAAAACGTGATGTCCATGATGCACCTCCGATAACAGCATCAACCTTCCCGTCTGATGCGGGGTTGACCCTGATCAAGCCCGGGAGCGATGCATCGGTGGCTATAATTGGATACACACCGCGACCCATGGAGTACTTACATGTTCAAACATATTCTCGTACCTACCGACGGCTCGCCCCTTTCTGAAGGCACCGTATCACGTGCTGTGTCCTTCGCCAAAGATGCGGGCGCACGAATCACCTTTTTCTACGCCCAACCGGATTTCCCGATGCCGATTTACGGCGAAGGTGCTCTCATAGACCCCACCACGCCCGAGCAGTTCGCCAAGTCGGCACAACAGGAAGCCGAACGCATTCTGGCGAGCGCGAAAGCAGTGGCGGATGCATCCGGTGTTCTCGCCGCAACCGACACGCTGGTCAATGAGGTGCCCTATGAGGCAATCATCGACGCAGCGGAACGCCACGGCTGCGATCTGATTTTCATGGCTTCTCACGGGCGCAAAGGCATCGCGGGCCTGCTGCTCGGAAGCGAAACACAGAAAGTGCTGACACACGGTACGACGCCGGTACTGGTCTACCGCTGAAAGCAGCTATCCAGCAAAAAAGGGAACGGCCCGCTGTGCGGGCCGTTCCCTTTTTGCTCCACGCTTTCCTGCGGAAACCATGAAGCGCTCCAACCGGGCGCGGCTCAGGTCACGGCCAGCGCAGACCGGCTACTGCTTTGACTCGAGGTGATTGATTTCCGCCGCAGTGCGTTGAAAATAGACCGTTGTCAGGCTCGATGCCGCACAGATCAGCCAGAACGCGAAGAACCCGATGGAATAGGTCGCCAGCATGTCGAGATGAACCGGCGACCCGAAAAAATACAGCTCCCGAGGGTTGATCACGGTAAAGAATATCGCCTCCACCACGCCGGCCACCAGAAAAGACGGCCACAGAACCTGAATCAATTTCTGCATGGAAACTCCTCCTTACCGTGCCATGAAACGGGACCTGCTCCAGCGTCTGACACGCACTGGTAGCAGCACTACGCAAGCCAGCAGGAATCGATTTGTGCCAGCCTGCGTTTGGCGACTACAGCCAGCCAACTCATTGAATTACGAATGGTGCCCCAATGTTCTCTCTTTTTGCTCATCCTCGGCAATATGCCGTTTTGCAAAACGATAAATGTACACCGCCATCGCCAGTACAAAACCGATGGTAAACAGACTGAGCAGACCGATATCGGTGCTGAACAATTCATTCCAGGCCATGATGAGACTCCTTCTTCGACGGGTTAAGAACCAGATGGATCAATCCTGATTTCCGTCTCTGTCGGGAGGTAAGCGGCCCCGTTCATGCGCCAGCTGCGGGACTCATTTTCGATTTGAAACAACCAGCGGCCCGTACTCAGGGGCGCCACAGCGCCCTCGAACACGCCACCCTGCCCGTTCAGGACCAGTTCCTGATCGGACCCGCCCTGGGTCGGATGCGCAATCGTGAGGTGAATGACACCGGGTACGTTGTCGATGTCGGCAGCCGCCACCTCGATGCGTACCGATTCGCTGCGCACCTGAACCAGGGCCTTCAGCCCCAGCTCACGTGCCCGCTCGGTGCGGCCGATCGTCTGAACGATCGCCTTGCCCTCTTTGTAGTAATCATCAACGACCAGCCCGTCCCAGGTTCTGACTGCGATCACCATGGTGATGGTACCGGCGACAACTGCGGTTGCCGGCAACGCGATCAGGAACCAGGGCCAGCCCTGCTTGTACCAGGGGTCGGGTTTCTTGTCGGACACAAATACACTCATTGTCAGGAAGTCTCAGCGAGGGAACAGGAATGTTGTCTTCTCGCGCAGCTTGAGACTCGGTTCATCTTCAGGGTAGACCTCGAAGAAGACTTCGTTCGCGCCGGGCTTGCCCGAATCATACGGGACATGGACCTGCAGGGTCACCGCTTGCGTGCCGGCAGAGCCAACTTCCATGCGATGCTCGCCACCAATGGCGATACCTTCCAGTCCCGCGGCCGAAAACACGAAGGTACGCGCCTTCTCCGTCATGTTCATCACCTGGAGCTGGTACACGTTTTCGATCATGCCGCCTTCGATTTCACGGGCAAGCGACGCGCGATCGCGGATCACATCGACTCGCAAGGGGTCACGCGTAGCGAGCGCCCAGACGAAGGCGAGACTGATGAGGATCAGGACCGAACCGTAGATCAGCGTGCGCGGCCGGAACACGTGGGCAATGATTTCCTTGTTGCCCCAGCCCTTCTTGATCGCATTCTCGGTCGAATAGCGAATCAGCCCCCGCGGATACTCCATCTTGTCCATGACCTGATCACAGGCGTCGATACAGGCAGCACAACCGATGCACTCGTACTGCATGCCCTGACGAATGTCGATACCCGTCGGACAGACCTGGACACAGATACCGCAATCGACGCAATCGCCCTTGTCGAGTGTTTTCGGATCAGCACCTTTCTTGCGCGGACCACGCGGTTCGCCACGTGCGTCGTCATAGGTAATGACCAGTGTATCGGGGTCGAACATCACGCTCTGGAAACGGGCGTACGGGCACATGTACTTGCACACCTGTTCACGCATGACCCCTGCAAACAGGTAGGTGAAACCACCGTAGAACAGGATCCAGAACAGCTCCCACGGGCCGAAGCTCAAGGTCGTGGCCGACTGCAGCAACTCGCTGAGCGGCGAGAAATAGGCGACAAAGGTAAATCCGGTCCAGATCGAGACCGCGGCCCACGCACCGTACTTGGCCAGCTTGATCCCGACCTTTTTCGCGCTCAGCGGCGCCTTGTCGAGCTTGATTCGCTTGTTGCGGTCACCCTCGATCTTCTGCTCGATCCACATGAAGATTTCGGTGTACACCGTCTGCGGGCACGCGTAGCCACACCAGAGGCGACCGGCAATCGCAGTGAAGAAGAACAGACCGTAAGCGGAAATGATCAGCAGGATTGCCAGGAAGAACACGTCCTGCGGCCAGAACACCCAGCCGAAGATATAGAACTTTCGCTCTGTCAGATGCAGCAGAACAGCCTGCCGATCGTTCCACATCAACCAGGGCAATCCGTAAAAGAGGATCTGGGTAAACCAGACGAGCGCCCATCGCCAGTTTGCAAAGATGCCCGTAACCGCGCGCATGTAGACCTTCTGTCGTACCGCGTACAGGGAATCCTGTTCAGGTGGTGGAGGTGGGACCTTGGCTTGAGAGTTCGGGGCTGTGCTGTTCATGATCGCTTTATTAGTGGATTCTTATTTTTATGATTGAAAACAGCTCCGGGGGCATAAGCCCCCGGAGCGCACTACTTACTTCTGTTCCTTGCTAAGACTCAACACATATGCTGCGAGGAGATGAACTTTGGCATCGCCAAGGAACTCCTGGAATGCAGGCATCTGGTTTTGACGACCGTTGGTCACGGTTTCGATGATCGTCGCTTCGGACGAACCATACAGCCATGATTTGTTGGTCAGGTTGACCGCACCCAGCATCGGGTTGCCCTTGCCATCCGCACCGTGACACGCCACGCAGTTCGTATCGAAGACTTCCTTGCCACGCTGGGCGCGCAGAGAATCGTGAGCCAGGTTCGAGAGCGAGCGGACGTAGTTTGCAACGTCCTTGACACCCTCACCGCCAAGCGCGGCACCGAAAGCCGGCATCACGCCCATGCGCCCACCCATAATGGTGGTCTTGACGGTGTCGGGCTCACCGCCCCAGTTCCATTCGTCGTCGGTCAGGTTCGGGAAGCCCTTGGCACCCTGAGCAGCAGAGCCGTGACACTGCGCACAGTAGGTCAGGAACATGCGCTTGCCCATCGCGTTGGCTTCGGGATCCGCCGCAACGGCCATGAGATCCATGTCCTGGTACTTGGCAAAGATGGGGCCGTACTTCTCGTCGGCGGCCTTCATTTCTGCATAGTACTGGCTGTGCTCACCGCGATCGGCGTTGTGATTGCCGAAGCCGGGGTAGATCACGAGGTACACGATGCCGAAAACGATGGTGATCCAGAACAGATACAACCACCAGCGCGGAAGCGGGTTGTTGTATTCCGCGAGGGTCTCATCCCACACGTGACCGTGCAGTTTGACTTCGCCCGGCTCGCGCTTGGTCATGTTCGAGACCAGCACGAAAATACAGAACAGGATGCTCAGGGCCACGAGACCCATCACGTACATGTTCCAGAAACCGCTGATAAAGTCAGCCATTTGTTTTTCCTTCCTTTTCCAGCCGGTCATTCGAAACCGGCAGATCGTCATCGGTCAGGGGCAGGCGCGCCGCCTCATCGAAACCAGTCTTGGCGTGACGGCTGTATGCCCAGGCACAAATCCCCAGAAAACAGACAAAGCCCAGGACTGTTACGATGATTCTCAGGTCGTTGATTTCCACGGCGCGTCCTCTTTCCTTACCTTACGTTCTTAAGTGCGGTACCCATACCCTGAAGGTAGGCAACCACCGCATCAAGCTCGGTTTTGCCCTCGAGGGCGGCAGGCGCGGCGGCGATTTCCTCGTCGCTGTACTTGTGCAGGCCGACCTTGTTCAGAGCACGCATCTTGTCCTGGATATCGTCACCCTTGACCGGGCGATCAAGCCATGGGAAGGCTGGCATGTTCGACTCGGGCACGACGTCGCGCGGGTTCAGCAGGTGAACCTTCTGCCATTCGTCGGAATAACGACCGCCGACGCGAGCCAAGTCAGGACCGGTACGCTTGGAGCCCCACTGGAAAGGATGGTCGTAGATGTACTCACCCGCGACCGAGTAGTGACCATAACGCTCGGTCTCTGCACGGAAGGGACGGATCATCTGCGAGTGGCAGTTGTAGCAGCCTTCGCGGATGTAGATGTCACGACCGACCAGGCGCACCGGATCGTACGGCTTTACATTGAGCTCGTTGCCCTTGTAATCGATCGGTGACGTGGTGGTGTGCTGGAAGAAGAGCGGAACGATTTCCACCAGACCACCCACGCTGACAGTCATCAGCGTAAGGACGATCATCAGGAATACGTTACGTTCGATCTTTTCGTGTTTCGATTGAGCCATGTTCTTGTTCTCCGCTTAGGCGTGTGCAGCCGCAGGTGCAATCACGGGCGCGTTGTATGCCTTCTCACCGGCGATGGTCTTCACCATGTTGTAGAACATGATCACCATGCCAGCCAGGAACAGGGCGCCACCCACCAGACGGATCGTCCAGAACGGGTAGCTGGCCTTGACGCTCTCAACAAACGAGTAGGTCAGGGTGCCGTCCGCGTTGGTTGCACGCCACATCAGGCCCTGCATCACACCGGCAACCCACAGCGAGGCGATGTACAGCACGATACCGATGGTCGCAATCCAGAAGTGGGTGTTGATCAGCTTGGTGCTGTACATCTCGGTCTTGCCGTACAGACGCGGCAACAGGAAGTACACCGCACCGATCGAGATCATCGCAACCCAGCCCAGTGCGCCGGAATGCACGTGACCAACGGTCCAGTCGGTGTAGTGCGACAGCGCATTCACGGTCTTGACCGACATCATCGGACCTTCGAACGTGGACATGCCGTAGAACGACAGCGAGGTGACCAGGAACTTCAGGATCGGGTCGGTACGCAGCTTATGCCAGGCGCCCGACAGGGTCATGATGCCGTTGATCATGCCACCCCAGGACGGAGCCAGCAGGATGAGCGAGAACACCATGCCGACAGACTGGGTCCAGTCAGGCAGCGCGGTGTAGTGCAGGTGGTGCGGACCCGCCCACATGTAGGTGAAGATCAGTGCCCAGAAGTGAACCACGGAGAGGCGATAGGAATAGACCGGACGCTCAGCCTGCTTGGGCACGAAGTAGTACATCATGCCGAGGAAGCCGGCGGTCAGGAAGAAGCCCACCGCGTTGTGGCCGTACCACCACTGGATCATCGCATCCTGGACACCGGCATAGGCCGAGTAGGACTTCATGCCCATGAAGGACACCGGGATGGCAGCGCTATTGACGATGTGCAGCAGCGCGACGGTCAGGATGAAGGCGCCGAAGAACCAGTTCGCCACGTAAATGTGGCTGATCTTGCGCTTGGCGATCGTGCCGAAGAACACAACGGCGTAGGACACCCACACCACGGCGATCAGCAGGTCGATCGGCCACTCGAGCTCGGCGTACTCCTTACCCTGGGTGTAACCCAGTGGCAGGGTGATTGCGGCCAGAACGATGACCAGCTGCCAGCCCCAGAAGGTGAAACCGGCGAGTGCAGGCGCAAACAACTTGGTATGACAGGTACGCTGCACAACGTAGTAGGACGTTGCAAACAACGCGCATCCGCCAAAAGCGAAAATGACCGCGTTGGTATGCAGCGGACGCAACCTGCCAAAGTGCAGGAACTCGTGCACGTTCAGTTCAGGCCACACGAGCTGTGCTGCGGCAATGACACCGACCAGCATGCCCACGATGCCCCACACCACCGTCATGATGGTGAACTGGCGCACGACTTTGTAGTTATAAGTCGCTTGCGATTGCATGTGAAATCACCTCTTTGATTAAAAACCCCTTGGTACAACTGTTCAGATCACGGCATGTAACTCGTCATCCGCGGCAAGGATACCGCTCGACCGGATCTACAATTTGACACAGATCAACATTGTATTGCACCGCACGGGTCGGGGAAAGCACGCAGGCACCGGATCGGGGCATTTCAGCGGTATACGGCAGAATACTGCGCACCGATCGGGTACAGGCGAAAAAAAAGGGTGCGTCTTGAACGCACCCCCAACCCCAACAGAGAGACAAAAATACCCTTTCAGATCACCGCAGTTCGTCACTGCGCACATCCGAAAACCATGTCGGCATTATGCCTACTGCCTCAAAGCGTCCGTTGACCTAGATCAAACGGGTAACGCTTAATGCCCCTGATTGCTGTCGGTTTTTTCGATCTTGCCATCAGTGCGGGTCTGTCCCTCAGTTGCTGCATTGCAACGCTCATCAGGAAGTTCGTCCTTGTCGTCCATCAGGAGTCGATAGGCCGGCCCTTCAAGATCGTCGTACTGTCCGTTGCGCAGAGACCACCAGAACAGCATGCCGATGACAAAGACCAGCACCACCGACAGCGGAATCAGGATGTAGAGACTTTCCACGCTTACCTGCCTTTGCTCTTGTGCGGCCGTCGCTGCAGCCGCAATGCGTTGAGTACCACGAGCAGCGAGCTGCCAGCCATGCCGATGCCCGCCATCCACGGCGTCACCAGTCCGGCCATGGCCAGTGGAACAGAGGTGAAGTTGTACGCGAACGACCACCACAGGTTCTGACGGATGATGCTCAGCGTGCGGCGTGCAAGATCGGCGCCCTCGCCGAGATCGGCCAGATTTTCGCTCAACAGCACGATGTCCGCCTGGTTGCGGGCCAGATCGGTCCCCCCGCCCATCGCCACCGAGACGTGCGCCTGTGCCAGCACCGGCGCATCATTGACGCCGTCACCCACCATGGCCACGACCACACCCGGGCGCGACTGCAGGTCGGCAATGAAGGCCTGCTTGTCCTGCGGCGTCATGCCGCCATGCGCCTCGCCAATCTCGAGATCATGCGCCACCGCGCGGACCACCTGAGGTGCATCGCCAGACAGTACGGTCATCGGAACGTGCGCGTCGTTGAGCTTGCGGGTCAGTGTTGCGGCCTCTGCACGCGGAACATCGGCGAGGCGGAAAAGGCCCAGCCAGCCGCTGCTCCCCCCCAGTGCAATGACAGTACCGCCCTTCTGCTCAAGCCCATCGAGTGCAGCAGGCACGGGCAAGCCGAGACAACCGGCAACGTAATCAGGGCGTCCGATCCACGCTTCGCCCTGCGCGTACCGGCCGGAAAGCCCCTGCCCCGTTATCGCCACAACGTCGCTGACCGCCGGCAACACGGCCTCGGCTGCGCCATCGCGTACGCCGGCCGCGATCGGGTGCTCAGACCCCTGCTCCAGCGCCGCACCGAGCGCACAGAGCTCGAGCGTCGACATGGACGACAGCGGAACGACCTCCTCCAGACTCATCTTGCCCTGGGTGAGCGTACCGGTCTTGTCGAACAGATAATGGTTGGCGCGGGCAAGCGTCTCAATCGCATGCCCTCGGGTCACCAGCACCCCCATTCGTGCCATGGAATCGGTTGCCACTGTCAGTGCGGTCGGGGTCGCAAGCGATAGCGCACACGGACAGGCCACCACCAGCACGGAAACAAACACCCACAGCGCGCGCTGCGGATCGATGAAATACCACGCCACGCCGGTCGCTCCCGCGAGCACGAGCAGGGTGACGATGAAATACACCGCAACCCGGTCAGACTGGGCGGCGATCGCAGGTTTTTCGATCGCTGCCCGCTCCATCAGGCGACAGATGGCGGCAAGGCGGGTTTCGTCGCCCACGTGCTCCACCTTCACCACCAGCGGGCTGGAGATGTTGATACTGCCCCCGGTGACGAGATCACCCAAGTGCTTGGATACCGGTCGGCTCTCGCCGGTCAGCAAGGCTTCATTTGCTTCGCCCTGCCCGTCGATCACGACACCATCGGCCGGAATCACTTCGCCCGGGCGCACCCTGATGCGATCACCCGGCACCAACTGCGACACCGGCACCCGCTCGGCGGCCGGCGCTGGCCAGTCCGGCAAGCGCTCGGCAAACACCGGCAGCACCTTGCCCAGTTCCTCGACCCCGCGCACCGCCTTCTGTCGCGCCAGCATCTCCAGGTAGCGGCCACCGAGCAGGAAGAACACGAACATCGTCACCGAATCGAAATACACCTCCGGCCCATCGGAGAGCGTGGCCCAGACACTGGCGAGAAAGGCGCTGCCAACCCCCAGCGCAACCGGCACGTCCATCCCGAGGCGGCGCAGCTTGATGTCCCTGAGCGCACGCTGGAAGAATGGCGCAGCCGAATAGAGCACCACCGGGAGTGTCAGCAGCAGGCTTGCCCAGCGCATCAGCAGATCGATATCCGCCGTCATGTCGCCTTCGGTGGCGATGTAGGCCGGCAGCGCGTACATCATCACCTGCATCATGCCGAAACCGGCCACGAACACCCGCCACAGCATGGAGCGCCGCTCCTTGTTGGCGATCTGCTCGGAACGTGTCGCATCGTAGGGATAGGCGCGGTAGCCGATCGCCTGGATCGCGGCGAGGATGTCGGAAAGATGGATCTCGCGCTCGTCCCAGCGCACTCGCGCACGACGCGTGGCGTAGTTGATCTCGACCGCCGACACCCCTTTCTGGTGCGCCACATGCTGCTCGTTGAGCCAGACGCAGGCCGCGCAGGTAATGCCTTCGAGGATCAGCGAAGCCTCTCGCTCGTGCTCACCGATGGGTCGAACGAAGCTTTTCTGGAACTCGGGGTGATCGAACAGGCCGAGCTCCTGCAGCTCCGAGGGCATCGCCTCGCGCCGGGTCTCGGGCATCGCATCGCGATGACGGTAGTAGTCGACCAGACCGTTATCGACAATGGATTCGGCGACCGCCTCGCAGCCAATGCAGCACATGCGCCGGTTCTTGCCGTTGATACGCACGTAGTGACTGGTCTCTGGCGGGATCGGCAGGCCGCAATGGTAGCAGTCGCGATCTTCTTCCACCGCGACGGGAGATGCTTGATCTGAATTCATGAACAGCGGGAACGCCGGTGACGGCCCCGGCAAGCCCGGGGTACGCTAAAGAGAAGCGCTCTTTTAGCACATTTGCCCTGCTCCACCAATGCGCTCGCGCAGAGGAAAGTGAATTGAGGCTGGCGCAACTCCGGCGCCGCACCAGCCCTGGCGCAACAATGCAGCTTACTTGGCCGCCATGCGGATGGCGCCGTCGAGGCGAATCACCTCACCGTTGAGATAGGCATTCTCGATGATGTGGCGCACGAGGCTGGCAAACTCGGCCGGCCTGCCCAGACGCGAGGGGAAGGGAACCATCTTGCCCAGCGAGTCCTGCACCTCCTGCGGCATCCCCATCAGCATCGGCGTTTCCATGATGCCCGGTGCGACGGTCATCACCCGGATGCCGAAACGCGACAGTTCGCGGGCCACCGGCAGGGTCATGCCCACAACGCCGGCCTTCGACGCGGCATAACCGGCCTGCCCCACCTGACCGTCGAATGCAGCCACCGAGGCGGTGCTGACGATTACGCCACGCTCGCCGCCCGCATCGGGCTCGGCCTTGCTCATGACATCAGCAGCCAGACGGATCATGTTGAACGAACCGATCAGGTTGATGGCAACCGTACGCGAGAACGACTCCAGACGATGCGGCCCCTCGCGGCCCACCACCTTTTCGGCCGGCGCCACACCAGCGCAGTTGATCAGGCCGTTCAGGCCGCCGTACGCCGACACCGCCAGATCGATCGCAGCCTTTGCGCTCGCCTCGTCGGTCACGTCGGTGGTCACGAAAGTTGCAGCCGCGCCGAGTTCCGCTGCCACCGCATCGCCCGCTTCGCGATTGACGTCGGCCAGCACCACCTTGGCACCCGCCTCGACCAGCATGCGGGCCGTTGCCGCACCCAGACCCGAACCACCGCCAGTAACCACGAACACGCCATTCTCGATCTTCATTGTCTGCTCCCTCTCTAATCGGCCTGAACCGGAATATCCAGCCCCGAAACATAGTTCCAGTTAACGTAAACGTCAACCTGACAGACCGGCCCCGACCACTGCTCAACCCGGCGCCGACGCACGGTATTCCGGACGCATTGCAAGTGCATCACGCAGATAGTCCACCAGCAGGCGCACCTTGGGCGACAGATGCCGCTGCTGCGGAAACACGGCCCACACGGCCGTGTGCGGCGGCTGATTCTCGGGCAGCAAGGCCCGCAGGCGCCCGTCCTGCAAGTGGGAAAGCACATAGTAGTCGGGCAGCTGACACAGGCCGAAGCCACGCAAGGCCGCGTCAAGCACGGCCTCGCCGCTGTTGCAGCGCCAGTTGCCGCGGACCTTCATGGTCAGCGCTTCACCGCCCGCCTGGAACACCCAGTTGTCAGAGGTGCCAAGCAGGCAGTCATGGTCGGCGATGTCCTCCAGCCGCTGCGGCGCGCCTCTGCGTTCGAGATAGGACGGCGCGGCGCACAGATACATCCTGCGCGGCGCAAGCCGGGTCGCGACCAGCCGTGAATCGGCCAGACGCCCAAGCCGAACCGCCAGATCGAACCCCTCCTGCACGATGTCCAGCGTGCGGTTGGTCAGCTCAATATCGACCTTTACCTGCGGATAGCGCTCGATGAAGTCGTTGACCAGCGGCACGATGAAGCGCTCGCCATAGGTCAGCGCGCAGGTCATGCGCAGCAGCCCCTTGGGCGTGCCGCCGAGATCCTGAACCGCATGCAGGGCCTCGTCGAAACCGTCCTGCAGGCGACGGCAGTGCTGCAGAAAGGTATGCCCGCTTTCGGTCAGACTCACCCGTCGCGTGCTGCGGTAAAAAAGCCGCGTCTGCAGCCGCTCCTCCAGTCGCGCCACGACACGGCTCACGTGCGAGGTCGACACCCCCAGCCGCTCTGCCGCTGCAGCAAAGTGGCCCGCTTCGGCCACGGCCACGAACGCATCCACCCCCTCCCATCGACTCACAGACACACTCCGGTCATTGTTGACCATGAACAACAATCAATTGCCAAAATGGGGATTATCCCCGACGCCCTGTTTCCTACAATAGCGGGTTAAGTCACCAGTGGAGAACACACCATGATCAAGTCCCGCGCCGCCGTAGCCTGGGCTGCCAAGCAGCCGCTCGAAATCACCGAGGTCGACGTCGCCCCGCCGAAAGCCGGTGAGGTGCTGGTGCGGATCGTGGCCACCGGCGTCTGCCACACCGACGCCTTCACCCTGTCGGGCGCAGATCCGGAGGGCATCTTCCCGTCCATCCTCGGTCATGAAGGCGGCGGCATCGTCGAAGCCATCGGCGAAGGCGTCACCTCGGTCGCCGTCGGCGATCACGTGATTCCGCTGTACACGCCGGAATGCGGCAAGTGCAAGTTCTGCCTGTCGGGCAAGACCAACCTGTGTCAGGCCATCCGCGCCACCCAGGGCAAGGGTCTGATGCCGGACGGCACCAGCCGTTTCAGCAAGAACGGCAAACCCATCTTCCATTACATGGGTACCTCGACCTTCTCCGAGTACACCGTGCTGCCCGAAATCTCGGTCGCCAAGATCCAGAAGGACGCACCGCTGGAAAAAGTCTGCCTGCTCGGCTGCGGCGTCACCACCGGCATCGGCGCAGTGCTCAACACCGCCAAGGTTGAAGCCGGCGCCACCGTCGCAGTGTTCGGCCTCGGCGGCATCGGCCTGTCGGCGATCATCGGCGCCGTCATGGCCAAGGCCTCGCGCATCGTCGCAGTGGACATCAACCCGTCCAAGTTCGAGATCGCCAGGCAACTCGGCGCCACCGACTGCATCAACCCGCTCGACTACGACCGCCCGATCCAGGAAGTGATCGTCGACCTCACCGATGGCGGCGTCGACTACTCCTTCGAGTGCATCGGCAACACCAAGGTCATGCGCTCTGCGCTCGAGTGCTGCCACAAGGGCTGGGGCGAATCGATCATCATCGGCGTGGCCGGTGCCGGCGAAGAAATCTCCACCCGCCCCTTTCAGCTCGTCACCGGTCGCGTGTGGCGCGGCTCGGCCTTTGGCGGTGTGCGCGGCCGGACCGAACTGCCGGGCTATGTCGCCAGGGCGCAGGCGGGCGAGATTCCGCTCGATACTTTCATCACCCACACCATGGGGCTGGAGGACATCAACAAGGCCTTCGACCTGATGCATGAAGGCAAGAGCATCCGCACCGTGATCCGGTTCTGACGATGAGCACAGCCCTCGAGCAGATTGGTGCCAACCGCAGCTTCGGCGGTTGGCACAAGCGCTTCCGTCACGCCTCGGCCACGCTAGGCTGCGACATGGTGTTTGCCGTGTACCTGCCACCGCAGGCCGAGCACGGCCCGGTGCCAGTGCTGTACTGGCTGTCGGGCCTGACCTGCAGCGACGAGAACTTCATGCAGAAGGCCGGCGCGCACCGGATTGCAGCCGAACTGGGCGTTGCCATCGTCGCCCCCGACACCAGTCCGCGCGGCGCCGATGTACCGGGCGACCCGGATGGCGCGTGGGACTTCGGCCACGGCGCCGGCTTCTATGTGAATGCCACCGCAGCCCCCTACGACCGCCACTACCGGATGTACGACTATGTGGTGAGCGAACTGCCGGCGCTGGTGGAGGCGCACCTGCCTGTCACGGCCGTGCGGGGTGTTGCTGGGCACTCGATGGGTGGACATGGCGCCCTGATCTGCGCGCTCAAGAACCCCGGGCGTTATCGCTCGGTGTCCGCCTTCGCACCGATCAGCCACCCGGTGGACTGTCCTTGGGGCCAGAAGGCCTTCACCGGCTACCTCGGCGCCGACCCTGCGCAATGGAAAGCCTGGGATGCAGTGGAGCTGATTGCCACGGCCGGCGAGCGCCTGCCGATCCTGGTCGATCAGGGCGAAGCCGATGGATTCCTCGCCGAGCAACTCAAGCCCGAAGCCCTGCGCGCAGCCTGCGCCGCCGCAGGCCACCCGCTCACCCTTCGACTGCAGCCCGGCTACGATCACAGCTACTACTTCATTGCCAGCTTCATCGAAGACCACCTGCGTCACCACGCCGCCGCACTGCTGCGCTGACCGCACGGATGTCCGCACAGGAAAACGCCGGGCAGGACCCGGCGTTTTTTCGGCTGAGCGCGCTGAATCAGGCTTTCAGCAAACCGTCGAGCATCTCGATCATCTGATCGATTTCGGCCTCGGACACCGTCAGCGAAGGCATGAAGCGCAGCAGGTTCGGACGCGGTGCGTTGAGCAGCAGCCCGGTCGGCGCCGCATGGAGCGCCGCCTTCACCAGATCCGGACCGCGATCGCGATCAAGCACCAGGGCACGAAGCAGTCCCACTCCGCGCTCGCCCCCCAGCGAGTGCGCCTGCGACAGTTCATTGAGGCGCCGCGACAGGTAGTCTCCGCGCGCGACCACCGCCTCCATGAAACCGGCTGACGTCAGCCGCCGCATCACGGCCACACCAACCGCGCTGATCAGCGGGTTGCCATTGTAGGTACCGCCCTGATCACCGGGCTCGAAGCAGCTCACCGGTTCGGTCGCCATCAGCGCCGCCAGCGGCACCCCGCCGCCGATGCCCTTGCCCAGGGTCATGATGTCGGGCTCAATGCCGGCGTGCTGGTGCGCAAACAGGCGCCCAGTGCGCCCCATGCCGGACTGGACTTCGTCGACGATCAGCAGGATGCCGTGCTTTTCCGTCAGCTCGCGCAGACCTTTGAGGAAGGCCGGATCAGCCGGAATCACACCACCCTCGCCCTGCACCGGCTCCAGCATCACTGCCGCGGTTTCGGGGCAGATCAGCGTCTCGACCGAAGCCAGGTCATTGAGCTCGGCCTTGGGGAAGCCCGGCACCTGCGGCGCGTAGAGCGTATCCCAGCCCGGCTTGCCCGACGCCGACATGGTCGCGAGCGTGCGGCCGTGGAAGGAATGATCGAAGGTGATGATCTGCCACGCGCCATTGCGCTTGAGCCGCCCCCATTTGCGTGCCAGCTTGATCGCGCCCTCGTTGGCCTCGGCGCCCGAGTTGGCAAAGAACACCCGGTCCAACGTCGAATGCGCCGTGAGCATCCCCGCCAGTTCAATCATCGGCCCATTGAAGAAGGCCGGACTGGGGTTGATCAGTTTTGCCGATTGCGCGACCAGCGCGTCGCGAATCTCGACTGGCGAATGCCCAAGGCAGTTCACCGCCCAGCCCTGAATGAAGTCCAGATAGGCCTTGCCGGTCGAATCGAACAGCCACGACCCTTCGCCACGCTCAAACAGAATCTCGGGACGCTGAGTGATGAACATCAGGGCATCCGAATCAAACTCACCGTACTTCATGCAGCAACTCCGCAAACTGAACCGGTTGATGGAAAGACGCAGCACACCCTGCCACGCCTGCCTTGCACATCAATGACCATCGCCCGCACGCAGGCTCACTTCGGTGCGCAAGCGCCCGAAGATTCGCAGCGTCCAGATGAAAAACAGCACGAGCACGGCCCCCTCGATCAGCATCGCCATCTGCACGCCCGTGCGCGCCGCGAGCAGACCGGCCAGCAGGCCGCCGATGGCGTCGAGGCCGAAACGGGTCGAACTGAAGAAGGACACCACCCGCCCGCGCAGGTGATCGGGCGCCATGCTCTGCAGCAGCATGTTCACACCCACGTTGCACACGGAGATACCGAAACCCACCGCAGCCATCGAAGGCAGTGCAATCAGCAAGGTCTGGTTGTGGGAGAACACGAGCAAGCCGAGCGCGCTGATGCAGGCCCCGCCGAGCACCACCTTGATCAAGCCGAGCATGTGTTTGCGTGTAGCCAGAAACACCGTTCCCAGAAACGCCCCCGCCCCGGCTGCACCCCACAGCCAGCCCAGCATGCGTGCGTCGCCGCCGAACACATCCTTGGCAAACACCGGCAGCAGCACGGCATAGCTCGACGCGGTGAGGTTCACCGTTGCCAGCACGAAAATCAGCATGCGCACCGGATATTCGGCCCACACATAGCTCAACCCTTCGCGAAACACCTGGCTCATCGAACCCACCGCGCGCGGCACTTCCGGCACCCGAATGCGACTGACGCCAAAGGCGAGCGCCGAAAACGACACCGCGTTAATCGCAAAGCAGACCGCTTCCGAGGTCAAACCGAGCACGAGACCAGCGAGCGGTGGCCCGAGAAAGCGACCGGAGTTGAACAGCATTGCGTTGAGCGCCAGCGCATTGGGCAAGTCGGCGCGGTTGGCGACGAATACCCCGATCTGCGATTGACGCAGCGGCGCATCAAACGCGTTCAGCAGCCCGAGCGTCGCCGACATGGCCACGATCAGGTTCGGACCGATTGCGTCCATCGCGGTGAGCACCGAGAGCGCAGCCGCCTGCAGGCCGAGCAGCCCCTGCACCAGGATGAGTAGACGCCGCTTGTCGCGACGGTCGATCCACGCACCCGCGAGCGGCCCCACCAGCAGCATGGGCAGCAGCGCCGCGAAGGTTGTCACCCCGAGCAGGGCAACGGACCCCGTCAGGCGGTAGATCAGCCACGACAGCGCCACCTGCTGAACCCACGAGCCCAGCACCGACACCGCCTGACCGAAGAAGTAGTAGCGGTAGTTGCGGTGACCCAGTGCCCGCATCGAAGAGGGCCAGGTCCGGCCCCCCTGCAGAGACGGCGCCGAGTTCATGCTCAAGCCTGGCTACCCGTGGCGAAACGCGTGATCGCCATTTCTCCGGCTACACCATCTCTCCGGCAGGTCGATTGGCAATCGCCAGCGAAGAAGCACACGAACAGTTCCGGCCTTATCAGTACGGGCAAGGCGCCTCCTTGGGCGAAACCTGCAAAAGCACACAGGCCAGTCCGCTGGACTGGCCTGTGTGCATGCTCTGTTGCTGACCACGAAAACACGTTGCGCCCACGGGAACCCGCAAGCGTCAGCAAGGGGGTGAAATTTTAACCACCGTTCCCCGCGCAATCAAGGCTGATGCTGCATTGCACACATAATGAAGCGCCAGCGGACACTGCAGCTCCGGGATTGGCTGCCGCCTCGGCCGCGCTCCGATAGTCCGGCGCAAGCGCACCGGAAAGCGCATCATGGGCTGCTGATAGCCGGGGCCTGAACACCGTTGCGCCGGAAAGCGAGGAGCCATGACGAACAGAATTTCGATCCCAGCATCCGAAGTCCAGCCCGAGGACCACATCTACGACGGTCCGGGTACCAACCCCCACCCCACGTTTGCATGGGAAACCATCACCCGCGTCAATCAGGTCGATGGACTGATCGTGCTGACCATCGGCCGTTTCGACCCGCCCAACAACGAGTTCTGGTTCGAGCCCGACGAAACCGTCACCGTCATCCGCTACCCCAAGGCGGAACCCGAACAGCCTGCAGCAAAGCCCGACCACAAGCACGGCCACGGCCACAGGCATTGAACCCGGCCTGTTGCGCCCGACACCGGCAAAGCCGCGTCCAGCCATTCGCCGACCGGGCCGGCGAATACACTGGTCGCGGTATGAAGCTCACCGGCGACATTCCCTATCGCGATAGTGTCGGACGCTGCATTCCGCAACGGTCGGCCGTGCGGGGGAGGATGAACGGCGACTCAATTCAATTCGGCAAAGAACATTGCGACGTCATGCGGAGTCGGGCTGATTGCCCTGCTGGCGCTTGGTGCAGGCAACGTCATGGCGGAAGAAGAAACCATTGGTTCTGACGGATACCGCATGTCCTGTCTTTCGTGCCACGGCGTAGGCGGCCGGGGGGACGGTCCACTGGCAAAGTTTCTGACGCCGAAGCCGACAGATCTCACGGCGATTTCGAGGAACAGCACAGCGCTCCGCCCAAGTCGCAAAGCCGGCGAGTTTCCTTTCCTGAGAGTCTTCCAGGTCATCGACGGCAGAGCGGCCATCGAAGTGCACGGTGATAGAGCCATGCCCGTATGGGGCAATCGCTACCTGATGGACCAACCGGGCACGCCCCGTGGCTATGCTGGCGAGTACGAAAAAGTCGTACGCGGCAGAATCCTCGAACTCGCCTACTACATCCAGTCCATCCAGCAGTGACTTGAGGCAGGAAGCCCTTGCTGGAGCGCTCCTGAAACGAAGAATCCGCAACAAACCTGGGCGCCGCAAACGCGACCAGGTTTGTTGCGGATCGGCATTCTGCCGCAGCCAACTCAGCGCGCGGCGCGCAGCATCGCCTTCGTATTGGCGTCGACCGGGAGTGCATAGTCGTGCACCGCGAGCGCGACGTTCGTACCGGGGTCAATCACCTTCAGATTGACGAAAATGAAATCGCTGCTCTCGCCATACGTACCGACGATCACGGCTTGGGCGTCATGTGACTTTGCGATATCGCGGATCTCACGCGTCAGCATCATCTCGCCCTGGTCCCGCACCATGTAGACGTTGTTGCGGAACTTCATCTCCACCATCTTGTGCCCGCCCTGCGAGAAGCGCGCCGAGACGTGCTCCGACACGAGACGACCAAGCGTCGAAGAACGCTCAAGCGCATCGATACTGACCACCGTCGCGATGATCATTGGCTGATCGGGCGAAAGCTTGCCCTGCAATTGCCCCAGAAGCGCTTCTGCCGCGCGGTAGTTGGCCGGAACGAACGGATTGTTTGCAGCCTCCTCGTAGGTCGCGGCCTTTCGTGCAACCGACGTTTCCGTTGCACAGCCGGCAATTGCCAGGCTCAACGCCGCAACACATGCAGCCTTGAGGATTGTTCGTAGCGCCATCATTCAGCCCCCTTCACTTCAAAGGTCTTCATCCGGGCTGCATTATCACTACCAGCACCGTACAGCGAACTGTGCGCGCCGTGATCATCCTCGGCGATGTAATAGACGCTGGTCGTGCGTGCAAGGTACTGATTCGCGTTGGAAACGCTCGCGCTGACAATGATCTCGGTCCGCGGCGCTGCACCGGACGATACCTCTGACCTGAACCAGGTCATTGCATCGATGGCCGCAAAGCCGAGCATCGCACCAGCACCCGGCGAGGTGTTGATCACGACATCATGAATAGCCCAGAGACCGGCACCAAGCGTCGTCGCGGTACCGGCATACTGGTGACGGGGCCGCTCTGCAGAGAACTTCACGGCCTGCGTGTCCACCTCGACCAGCAGAGCACCGTCCGGGTACTTCATCACTGCATAACCGGCGTTGGTCAGCGAAGTCGTCAGTTGGCCAGAAAACGCCTGTTCGAACGGTGTGCTCTTTGCGGGCACCTCTACATAGACCTTTGCCTTCTCAGGAAGACGGGCGGTCAGCTGGTTCGCGACGTCCTGCGCGATCGTCGTCCAATGCCCAGCAGTTCTGAGCTGGAGTTGCTTGGTCGTCGGAAAGTTGCTCGATATCGGAGCTTCGGAATACGGTGTGGCGCACCCTGTCATCAGCGCGGCCACGGCAAAAAGGCCGACCAACTGCTTATTCATCTTCTCGTTTCTCCTGAACATGGGATAGCGCAGGCGCCCTGACTGGCACGGTAAGTAACCATTCACATCGCTTGCATGTGCTGTGATCTTGCCAAGCAATGCCAGATTCAATCAATTTGGCTATGTCATAGCGATTTGGAACCTACCAGAAACGTATCATTGGTTCAAACAATATTATGCAAATAACACATTGACTTTCTAACGGCATATTGATATAAGCTTTATGACATTCGCACTTTAGAGCACGATCACAATCCGGCGAAAAGCGCCCACTCACTGACTCATCCGGACTGACATGGCCGTTCCATTTGCACATGAACGCCCCCCCGTCGGGCGCATGGAGACACCTCGACTGTTCTGGGCGCGATAGGCACGCCGCCTTAGTGACACATCGCTGCACGGTGGAAAGCTTGCGAACTAGATCCTCGTAAGCAGGAACAATCCTGCCAGGATCAGTGCGGCACTGGAGGCACGCGTAAGCATGCGCGCGCCGGGGAACACCTTCTCGACGAAGACGAAGGCGGCGATCAGGGCGACCCAGATCAGATTCATGACGCCGGCCACGAAGAGCAACAGCATCAGCGCCCAGCAACAGCCGACGCACCAGGCGCCGTGTTCGAGCCCCATTCTGAAAGCACCGCCCGCCCCGTTACGCCAGCGCGTCATGAAAAACTGGAGCGGGTTGCGGCACTTGCCGAGACAGGCCTCCTTGAACGGTGTCAGTTGATAGACCCCTGCTGCGATCAAGGCCGCTGCGCCACGCCCTGCGCTCGCAGTTGCCATCTCGGGCGTGAGCAGCGCAGCGTATTCGAGCCCCGCCTGCAGCAGCGTGGCCGCGATGCTGAACAGGGTCCACATCAGCAGATAGCCTGCCGCGAAGACCCACACCCCCGGCAGGACCTTGCCCACCGCCCCGTTCTTTCGAACCAGGGTGCCGTACATGAGGATGGCAGGGGCTGCGCTGGGAAGCATCATGCCGGCCATCATCACCGTCCACATTACAAAGGTGAGCAGCAGCGCAGTGGCGTCCGTGGCGCGCGGCATGCCCTCCATCGCCATACCTGCGTGATCCATTCCCGCTGCGCTGTGCCAGAGGTAGAGCCACGACAGCAACACCACCGCGCCCAGCCCAAGAATCGCCAGCCAGCGATCCTTGCGCAACACGACTTCGATGCCGTCACCGTGGCTGACAGCGCTCAGGCTGCCCATGCGAAGGGCGCAAAGTGGGCGTTACGCGTCCCGGAGGTATCCGACCAGTGGATTCCGAACACGTTGAAGATGGAGCGTGTCGCCTTGGCCAGCGCCAGCCGGCCGTTGACCGGATGCACGGTGTTCTCGAGGAAGAGCGGCTCGTCTGGACGCACGCCGCTGGCGACCCCTTCGCAGGCCTGGTCGACCAACTCACCAGCCTTGACGGCAAAGTTCATGCCATCGACGTCAAAAGTAACCGGCCGTCGCTCGACCCCCGCCAAGCTGCCGACCAGGGGCGCCAGATTTGCCATCGGCCCACCGGCGGCGCCGGTTGCGATAGCGCTGATCGCTTCGACCTGCGCGTCCGACGCACTCTCATCGACGATCAGGCCCACCACGATGTTGCCCTCTGCCATTGCGTGCGGCGAATGCAGCATCACGACGAAGGACAGTCCGTCGAGCTTGAGCCCGTCCTTCTGCCCTTTGGTGATGTGCATCGCAATAGCGGCCTTGCAGTCGCCTTCAGTGGGCTGCGCGGTCAGGTTCGACGCTGCGCAGGGGCACAGATAGGTACAGTTGCATGTCTCCATGTACTGCCCTTCGATCTGCCAGTTTGCCATGATGTCCTCCTTTGCAGGTTTGGGTTATCAAGCGGCAATTGACAGCCAGAAAGTCAGCCTGCAGGCTCGACCGGCCATACCAGATTCAGTGTGATCAAATGCGACAATGCCTTTTCGACCCGATACTTACGACAGGTCTGGCACCTGCCCGAGTTTCAGCAAATTTGCTGAAAGTTCATCGAACACACACTACTAAGGCTAGTTTGCGGAAGGTGCGGGGTCAAGGTGGCCATGTCCCTGCAGGCATTCGGAAACGCGCCCGCGCTAGTCCCAGCGCTGCTGGTAGGAGAAGGTGGGCAGGCGCCAGCTGAACTGGATCGCAAGCATGCGGAACATGAAGCCACCAACAAAGCAGATCGCGGTATTGAGGTCGGAATCGACACCCGCTGCGCGCAGCACGAGGAACAAGGCGCACACACTGAGCGATACGCTCGCGTAGAGTTCGCGCCGGAACACGACCGGCACCTGGTTGCACAGCACGTCGCGCAGAATGCCACCGCAGATCCCGGTCAACATGCCGGACATCACAACGACCACGATCGGGTAATCAAGGTTGAGGGCGACATTGCAACCAATCAGCGAGAAGGCAATCAGGCCCATTGCATCGAAGATCAGGAAAGCACGCTTCATGCGGTGGATGTAGGGCGCGATCAAGGTCGTGAGCAGCCCCGCCGAGATCACCAGATAGACGTAAGCGGGGTGTTGCGTCCAGCCAATCGGGTAATTGCCCAGCACGACATCCCGGATGGTGCCGCCACCAAGCGCGGTCACGAAGGCAATCACGGCAACACCGAATATGTCCATGTTGCGGCGGCCCGCAGCAAGGGCACCTGACATGGCTTCGGCGGCGATGGCAATCAGATAGATTAAAAGCAGAAGGTCGACCTTTTGCGCAGCCAGGGGCTGGAAAAGGCTTGCAAGGCTCGGGTACATCAGGGGGGACTCCATTGGAAGACGAATCACGCACGCGTGCGTGGTCCGTTGCGCCTCTCCCCCTGTCCTTTTACCTGAGAGTTTCAGCCCTTTTCAGGACCAGCCCCTTCGGTGAGACGAAAGCCACCGGGGTGACTCTCGACTGCTCTCCAGCCGGCGAATGATCTCTGCGGTTCCGTATGCCTGAGCGATTATGGGAGCTTGCGCCTTCGGCGGAGACTGCATGTTCGCAGCTCTCTCTCCCGCAGAAGGCGTGGATTATCGTGACACCTCACACCGCGTGTCAATCTCAGTCCGCATGCTCCGGCAGCGCCCCCAGGCAAACGGGCATACGCGCGTTCCTTGCGCAGCACCAAAAGTGACCGATGCGGGCGCGCTCGATGAATGGAATGCGCGCGGCCCGACGGCTCGAAGAATCGGGCCCATGTATGACAAACTAGTGCGCAATGACGTTTTTGTTTTCCGGGAGTCAGCATGGAATTGAACCGGGGCCACCTCAAGGATGCAACCACGAAGGGCCTGATTACCGAGCAGCAAGCGGAGCAGCTCTGGACCTTCCTGCTCGCGCAGGACAGCAATACCCCGAGTTTTCGTGCCACCCACATCCTTTACTACCTTGGCGGACTGATCGCGATCGGTGCGATGAGTCTGTTCATGAACATCGGCTGGGAGCGCTTCGGTGGATGGGGCCTGTTCTTCATCGCGCTGGCCTATGCCGGTGCAGGCCTGTGGCTCACCGAGTCCTTCCTCAAGCGCCACCGCCTGCCGATCCCCGCCGGCATCACGGCGACCTTTGCTGTCGCCCTGACACCGCTGGCAGTCTATGGACTGCAATCCGCCCTCGGCTTCTGGGCCGATGGCCGCGTCTTCCGCGAATACCATACGCACATCGACTGGCGCTGGATGCTCATGGAGTTCGCCACCCTGGCGAGCGGAGTGATCATGCTATGGCGCTATCGCCTTCCCTTCCTCGTGATGCCGGTTGCCGTCACGCTCTGGTACATGAGCATGGACCTCGCCCCCTTCCTCGCGGCCGACGCCGACCACGGATGGGCGTTGCGCAAACTGGTTTCGCTCTGGTTTGGCCTGCTCATGGTCCTGCTTGCATTCTGGGTGGACGTACGAACCCGACACGTCAGGGACTACGCCTTCTGGCTCTACCTGTTTGGCGTCATCGCGTTCTGGGGCGGACTGTCGTCGATGAACTCCGACAGCGAGCTCAGCAAGTTCATCTACCTGTGCATCAACGTGATCATGATCGCCGTCGGCGCCACCCTCTCGCGCAGAGTCTTTGCCGTGTTCGGCGGACTCGGCGCGGCGGGATACCTCGCACACCTGGCAAACGAAGTGTTCAAGGACAGCATGCTGTTTCCGGTCGTCCTCACCCTCATCGGTCTCGGCGTCGTCTATCTGGGGGTCGTCTGGCAGCGCCACGAAACCGCCATCAGCAATCGCCTGCGTGCCCTGCTGCCCGCACCGGTTCGGGAGCTGGTCGAACGGCGAACCTGACCAGAACATGCTCCGTTGGCAGGCGCGCCCCCGGCGAAAAAGCCGGAGGCGCGCCTCTCTGATCAAGGTCAATTTTGGCGACCCGTCATCTGCTAGAATCCATTTACTCAAAAGGAAAAAGCGGCAGCCCCCAAATGGCAATCGAGATTGAACGCAAGTTCCTCGTGCGCGACATCAGGTTCTTGCAGGATGCTCAGGGCGAAAACATCGTTCAGGGCTATGTCGCCAAAGAACAAGGAGCAATGAGTACGCGTGTCAGGATTCGCGCAGACCGTGCCTTTCTGACCATCAAGGGGCCACGCACCGGCATCACGCGTGACGAGTTTGAGTACCCCATTCCCATCGCCGATGCTGTCCGCATGCTGTCGGCCTACTGCAACGATCGCATCGTTCGCAAGACACGCTACCTGGTTCATTTTCATACCCAGACCTTCGAGGTCGACGTCTTCGAGGGCAAGCATGCCGGTCTCGTCGTCGCAGAGATCGAACTGCCGCACGAGGGCGCGCCGATCGTGCTGCCCCACTGGATCGACAGGGAGGTCACCTCCGACCCGCGATTCGGCAATTTCCGGCTTGCACAGACTCAACAGATTCCGGAGGACGTCGATCTCCACTGGTGGCCAGGCCCCCGCCACAGTACAGGCGGCGCAGCCAACATGACCGGCCTGAAGCTCAGCGCCTGAGAGGCCTCCCCAGCGACGCGACGGCGCAGCAGGTCGTGGTCTGTTCACCGGATCGTGCTGACGCTCGGGGCGCCGCGCAGGCAATCTACCGCAGATCCTCCAGCGCGATCTCATACACCTGGTGCGCTTCGTCAAACGCAACCCGATACGACGACGGATAGGCACCAGGCCAGGAATACTTCGCCGGCCGTGACACCGGCAGCGAAACTGACGGTTTCGATTTCAGATACGCCAGCGAGACCATCGGCTCGATGAAGGTCAGCCGTTTGTTGTAATAGCCGTAGATGAACGCCGCGTTGAATGGCTGCTGCTGAAACTCCCCGCCTGCCGGGTTGACCGCATGCGCCCCCATCTTCGACTTCGCCGTACCGGGCGGCAGAATGTAACCGGCCGCCATCAACTCAGCGGGCGGTTGCTGATCCGGGGCTCCCGACGCATCCGGGCTGGCAAACACAACCTTTTCCACCTCTCCGCGATCGACCACGTAGAAATGGAAGTCAAAGTGCGGGACATCGTAGACCTTAGACGGCGCATGACCGGCCGGCTCCCAATTCACCACCACGTGATCGACAACCGTTTTCGGCCCGCTCGCCGGCATTGGCAACAGGTAGGGAACGTCAGAACGCTCGCCTGGCGCCCTCGTCGGCAAACCGTCTAGCGCTGCTGCCGTCATCACCACGCCGATCGAGGTCACCGCGCCGTCCGCGCCGGTCCGGACCATGGCGTATGCCTCGCCCTTGCCAATCGGCACCGCCGGTCCGGCATGGGTGCCTACCTGCCCGAATGCCGGTCTCAGGCCCAATGCCGACACGAGGGCGATCGCAATGATCAGCCCCGGAAATCGTTTGCTTGTCCCCTTCATGATGTCCTCCCGATTGAGGTCAACGAACAGATCAGGCGCGCGCACGATCGTCGCACCCCAGCATCTCAATCTAGCTGATCGCAGGCGGAGTGCAATGAGCGCTACGGACGTGGGTCGGCCGCGCTGGCGCTCAAGGTCGCACAACGCCCCACCGCTCACCCTTCCTCTCAAAGGGTGAGCGGGGCGCTGGCCGGGGCCGCAGATCCCCTCTGCGTTTGACATTTTGTACCGGTCGTTCCACTATGAACGCATGGCCCGCACGATCGAATTCAATCCGGCGACAGCGCGTAACAGTGCGCTTGTGCTGTTCTGGCGCAAGGGTTATCAGGCAACGTCGCTGGCAGACCTGCTCGACGCCATGGCGATCAGCCGCAGTAGTTTCTACGCCACGTTTGTCGATAAGCGCAGCCTGTTTCTGGCCTGTCTGGACCTGTTTGCCCAGCGCTCGATCGACATGATTGCCCAGTCACGCACCGAGATGCCGCCACTCGAGGCCTTGCACAGTTTTTTCGTGCGCAATTTCACTGCCCCTCGGGGCAACAGATCGCAATGGGGCTGCATGCTGGTGAACACCGTTCTGGAAATGGCCGACGTGGACGACGAACTCAGCGCCCGCGCAAGCACCCATCTCGATGCATTCAAGGCAGCCTTCGAAGGCTGCCTGATCGACGCGCATTGCGAGCCGAAGCGCGCGTCGGACCTGGCCAATCTTCTGATGCTGCTCAATGAAGGCGTGCGCGTGTCCAGTCGTCGCAATCTCCCGCCGGATCAGATCACCGCGGCAATAGACACCGCCTTTCGCCTGATACGGCATGACCTCGGGTGAAATGGCCCATGAACAGCGATTGCCCCGTCAAAGGGCGGCGCAGTGCGCGGCCTGCGACCTCAGGTGAAACGCACGCTTCGATGCATGACACACGGAACGGAGCCCAGCCATGAACCCTCACCCCACCCCCACCGAAGTCTGCCTGGTTGTCGGCGCAGGCGATGCCACCGGCGGTGCGATCGCGAGACGCTTCGCACGAGAAGGCCTGCACGTGGTGGCAAGCCGCAGGCGTGGGGATCTCTCCCGGTTTGTGGCAGACATCGAAGCCGCCGGCGGCAGCGCAACCGCGGTGCACTCGGACGCGCGCGATGAGGATTCGGTCAGGGCGCTGGTGGCAAAGGCCGAACAGATCGGCCCGATCACGGCCTGCATCTTCAACATCGGCGGCAATGTGCGGTTCCCGATCGCGGAAACAAGCGCTCAGGTTTACCGCAAGGTCTGGGAGATGTGCGCCTTCGCGGCATTTCTGGTCGGACGCGAGGTCGTCGAACCCATGCGAAAACGCGGCCGGGGCACCCTCCTCTTCACCGGCGCCTCGGCCAGTCTGCGCGGAAACACCGGGTTCGCCGCCTTCGCCGGCGGCAAGCATGCCTTGCGCGCGCTCGCACAAAGCATGGCGCGTGAACTCGGCCCCGAGGGCGTACATGTCGCCCACATCATCATTGATGGCCTGATCGACAACCCATCAACCAAGGCCCTGTTCCCCGACATGTTCGAGGCGCGCATGCCGGACGGGATCCTTCGTCCCGACGATATCGCCGAAGCCTATTGGCAACTGCACAGGCAGCCACGCAGCGCATGGACCTTCGAAATGGACCTGCGTCCCTATAAAGAACAATGGTGACCCCGATCACAGGAGACAGATCATGAGCAAATCCTTCGATTTCTATTTCGACTTCGCCTCGCCCTTTGGCTTCCTTGGCAGCCGCAGGGTCACCGCCCTGGCCAAAGCCATCGGGCGGGACGTGAACTGGCGCCCGTTCCTGATCGGCGCCGTATACAAGGCACACGGCGGCCTGCCGCTCGACCATCCGCTGAAGAAGGACTACGTCTTCAAGGACTTCTTCAGGCGCGCAAAACTGGACGGCATTGCCGAGGTCAGGGTCCCTACCAACTTCCCCGCCAACCCGATCCCCCCGTCGCGCCTGGCCTACTGGGTTGAACGCGAAGCCCCGGAAAAGATGGGTGCCTTCGTCGAGGCCGCCTACCGGGCCTACTGGATCGACGGCAAGGACACCTCCGACGCAAACGTCGCGCTGGATGTCGCGGCAAGCCTCGGATTCGACCGCGACGCGGCTGCAGCCGGCGCGCAAGAGCAGGACATCAAGGATCGCCTGAGGCACGAAACCGAGAATGCCCTTGCGCGCGGCGTGTTCGGCTCGCCCTTCATCCTGATCGACGGCGAACCGTTCTGGGGCACCGACCGTTTCGACGACATCGAGCGCCTCTATCGCTGAGCCGCCGGTGGCCGTTTGCCTCCGGTTCGCGTCCGCTTAAAGTGTTAGTCTGGAAGTTCTTCAGGAGGCCGCACCGCCGTGACTCAAATTCGAATCAGTCATACAACGGTCTATCACTATCGCACCGCGGTCAGCCTGAACCCGCATCGGCTGATGCTGCGCCCAAGAGAAAGTCGCGAGCTGCAGCTCATGTCGCACACCTTGAAGGTATCGCCCAACGCGACGATCACCTGGGCGCACGATGTGTCGGGCAATGCGGTTGCGACGGCGTCCTTCTCCGGCATGACAGACACGTTGCAGATCGAAAGCAACATCGAACTGAACCTCACCGGCAACCCCTGGCCGATCTTCAATATTGCGGCGACGGCCATCAACTTTCCCTTCTTCTATTCGAACGATGATCGCGCCGACCTCGGCGCCCTCGCGATCCAGCAATACCTTGACCCGATGGGGCGCCTCCAGAAGTGGGCCCGATCATTCGTGCGGGGTCCCGCGCCCGACACGCTGGAACTGCTGAAGGCGATCAGCCACGGTGTATCCGAAGCCCTGCAATACGAGGTGCGCGAAAGCGAAGGCACCCAGACGCCGAACGAATCGCTCGACCGCGGGAGGGGGTCGTGCCGCGACTTCGCCGTACTGTTTGCCGAAGCAGTGCGCAGCCTCGACATGGGCGCCCGCATCGTGTCCGGCTACCTGTACGACCCGCAAAGCACGGCGACAGGCTCCTCGGGCTCCGGCTCCACCCATGCGTGGGCCGAGGTCTATGTGCCCGGCGCGGGCTGGATCAACTTCGACCCGACCAACCGCAGTATCGGCGGATTCAATCTGGTTCCGGTCGCCGTCGCCCGCGACATCAGGCAGTTGATGCCGGTGTCGGGCAGCTACCTTGGCGCGCCTGACGCATTCGCAGGGATGGAGGTCGAGGTCCGGGTGAACTGAGCGATCGGCCCCCGGGACGAGCACTGATCCGGATCAAAGGGGTCAGAGTCAATCGATCGATCGATGAAGAATCCTCCAGCTTCCGCCATCCGTCGAACTCAGCCCTTCATTGCTCGCGAATGAAGACATTCATCCGACGGCAGGAATCAACGCCCTGCACAAGGACTCATGCTGATTATTCAACTGAAACCACGCCATCATTACGAGCGGGAGATCATCATGATGCGGATTCGTTGCCTGTGCTTTCTGCCGTTCTGTCTTGCACTGGGAATTGCGGCGCCAACATACGGCGCCGACCTTGTGACCGCGGAAACCACCCTCCCCGTTTTTGATGCGCACCTGCACTACAACTGGGAACCGGCGCCGCATCTGCCGCTCGAGGGTGTGCTGGCCTTGTTCCGGGAAAACGGGGTTACGGGCATCCTCGCGACCAGTCGCCCGAATGACGGCACCCGTGCGCTCTATGAGGCACAGTCGAAGGACCTGTGGGTAGTGCCATTCATCCGCCCCTACCGCGTGCGTCCGGACATCCAGACGTGGATGAGCGATCCGCAGACCGAAGAACTGATTGCCACCGAGTTCAAGCGCGGCTATTACCGCGGCATCGGCGAGTTTCATCTCACCGGCCCTGCCGCCAAAGCGCCCCAGGTCAAAAAGACCGTCGCGTTCGCAGTGGAGCACAAGCTCTATCTGCACGCTCACGCCGACGACGAAGCGCTGGAGATTCTCTACCGCCACAGTCCAGAGGCACAGATCATCTGGGCACACACCGGTTTTTCCACCGACCCGGCCAAGGTCGAAGCCTATCTTCAACGTTATCCCGGGCTTTGGTGCGAACTGTCCTACCGCTACGGCATCACCGAAGGCGGGCAACTGACGCCGGAATGGCGACGCCTGTTTGAAAAGTACCCGGACCGCTTCCTGATCGGCTCGGATACATGGGTAAAAGAACGCTGGGACAACTACGCCAGCATCATGGCGGCTTACCGGGGCTGGTTGAAGCAGTTACCCGCCGAGGCAGCAGAAAAGATCGCCTACCGCAATGCCGAACGGCTGTTCAGGTGATAGGTCGGCCCACTCTGCTGGACCAACTTCTACGCCACCTGTGAATGAAGTTTCGACGAACCGGAGATCCGCACGGAGTCGAAAAATGAACAAGGGCTTAGAGGAAAACCTCTAAGCCCTTGATTTTTGGTGCTGCTGACCGGAATCGAACTGGTGACCTACTGATTACGAATCAGTTGCTCTACCAACTGAGCTACAGCAGCGAAGAGCGCGGAATATACAACAGCTCGCGGCTGTGTTCAAGCCTTTGAGGCCGCAAAAACGTACTCCGTGACATTCGTGCCCGGTTTTACATGAGTCTGGTGCTGGCGGCCGCCTGCTGATAGCCCCAGATCGACTGCCAGTCGTAGGGCGGAAGGCGGGGCTGATCGTCGTGGGCGTAGCCCTGGATGCGGCAGTCGCGCGGCCCGATGCGACGCGGACGCGGTACGTGCTGCGGGCGGCCGCTGGGGTCGAGGAAGGCAAGCACTTCGCGCGGAGTGCCGTCGGCTTCGGCGGTGCGGCGGCTGATGATGCCCATCTCGCCATTCGACAGGCGCACCACGCTGCCCGGCGGGAAGTTGCTGAGGCGGCCCATGAGCAGGCGCGCGAGGATGTGATCGAGGCGTTCGAGGTCGGGGCCGAACACGTGCTGCAGCAGGCGCTGCGGGTCGCGTGCCTGGTGCAGACTCCAGAACAGCGGACCGCGGCGTTTGCGTTCGCGCAAGCGGGCGGCGAGCACGTCGGTCACGCGCAGCATGCGGCCCTGCAACGAGACCTCGGTGCGGATCAGGCCCAAGGGGTAGCCGCTGCCGTCGAAAGTTTCGTGGTGCTGCAGGACGGCAGTGCGCCAGGTTTCAGGGATGCCACCGATGCGCTCGAGCAAGTGTGCGGCCAGCGCCGGGTGTGAATCGATGTCGGCGCGGGCTTCGGGGTCGGGCTGGCCGACGTGAGCGAACATGCGGTCGTGCAGACGCAGACTGCCGAGATTCATGGTGAGGGCTGCGCCGATCAGGTCGATGCTCTCGTGCCGGGTGAAGCCGTGCGCAGCAGCGAGTTCGGCCGCGAAAAGCGCGGCAAGGATGGCGTGGCAGACACTCGGACGGTCGTACTGCTCCATTCTTGCGAAGCCGATGCAGGCGTCGGGGTCGATCATCCAGGTGGCGTAGGTTTCGCTCGCAAGCGACAGAAACTCTCCGCCAGTCACCTGCTGCCCGCTGATGATGAGTTCGTCGAGCATGGCAAGTGCAGTGCCGATGTCGCGCAGAACCTTGAGCGGCTCGGCATCGGAGACGCGCGGGGCTTGCGACGCACGACAATACAGGCGGCGTTCGCTCGGGCCCACACTCATCGACGGGCTGATCTCCACCCCTTCACGCAGCAGCAGCGTGCCGCGCACGTCGAAAAGGTCGCAGGGTGCGGGCTTCCCGACCAGTCCGGGCGCGAGCGTCACCGGGCGCAGTATCGAGTCATCCATCGCAAACCTCCGTTTGATGCCGGCAGACCACAACGGTCTGTTTTCAGACACAACACTGCGAGTTTCGTGCCAGGGCTGCGGTGCGCATTCGACTTGGATGAATACCCGACAGAATACCGTTCAAGTGACTGTTTTTACGCACATTGATCACGTGCGCCTACCTACCGAGCCCTCCTTGGCGCGCAGACCTTTTGCGCCAGCACCGGCAACATCTGCCGCTTTTTGCCGGCTCGTCCAGCCGGCGCCGCGTTGCGCAAGTCCCCGGTTTGATGCAGAGCCTTGCCGTTGAAGGGATTTGGGCGCTGCCACGGGTTTCGGCCTGCGACATTTGCTGCAGCGCATATCGCTTATTGCAATTTTCGGGTTTCGCCGTGCGCCAGCCCCCTTAAACTCCGGTTAACGACGGCTTCAGGAGATTCCGACATGGGACGACTCACCACACACGTGCTCGACACGGCAAATGGCAGGCCCGGCAAGGGCATTGCGGTCGCGGTTTTCCGCCTCGACGGCGAGCGCCGCGAAGTGGCTCGCGCCGTCACCAATGACGACGGTCGCTGCGATCAGCCGCTGCTGGAAGGCGCGGCATTGGAAGCCGGTCGCTACGAGATCGTGTTCGGCGCCGGCGACTACTTCCGCCGCTTCGACACCACACTGCCTGAACCCCCTTTCGTGGATGAGGTGGTACTGCGCTTCGGTGTCGCCGACCCCACCGCGCACTACCACGTCCCGCTCCTGGTCTCGCCGTGGAGCTACTCGACCTACCGCGGCAGCTGACCCGGCGATTGCCGGCACACGGAAAATCACAACGATGGAAGCTTACCTTCTCGACTGGGCCAACCTGCTGATGCGCTGGCTCCACCTCATCGCAGGCGTGGCATGGATTGGCGCGTCCTTTTACTTCGTCATGCTGGACACCTCGCTGCAGCCGCCCAAGAAGCCGCAGGATGCAAAGCGCGGCGTATTCGGCGAGTTGTGGGGCGTGCATGGGGGCGGTTTTTACTGCAGCCAGAAGTTCCTTACCGGCCCCAAGGACGAGCCCCTGACCGAAGACCTGCACTGGTCGAAATGGGAGGCCTACACCACCTGGCTGTCGGGCATGGGCATGCTCGCCATCGTGTACTGGATCGGTGCCTCGAGCTACCTCATCGACAACCAGGTGATGGCGCTCGAACCGGCCGCCGCCATCCTGATCTCGATCGCCTTTCTTGGCGGCGGCTGGGCGGTATACGACCTGATGTGCCGCACGCTGATGGGGCGCGACACGCTGCTGGCCGCGCTGGTATTCGTGCTGGTGATGGTGTGCAACTGGGTGCTGCATGAGCTGTTCTCGGCCCGTGGCGCATACATCCACGTTGGCGCGATGCTCGGCACCATGATGGCGGCCAACGTGTTCTTCCACATCATTCCGGGCCAGAAGCGGATGGTGGCGCAGATCCGCGCCGGCCAACCGGTCGATCCGCGCCCGGGCATGGTGGGCAAGCAGCGTTCGGTGCACAACACCTATTTCACCCTGCCGGTGCTGTTCATCATGATCAGCAACCATTACCCGATGACCTATGCCAACAAGTACGGGTGGCTGGTGCTCGCGGTGATAATGATCGCCGGCGTGCTGATCCGCCAGTTCTTCGTGCTGCGTCACCGCGGCCAGGTGAAGTGGTGGCTGCCCGCTGCCGGCGCGGCGCTCATCGGACTGCTGATCGTGCTGATGGCGCCCAAGCCGGTCAATGCCGATGGCGACAAGGTCAGCTTTGCCGCGATCGAGCAGATCGCCGAAAAGCGCTGCGTCACCTGTCACGCCGCACAGCCCACCTGGGACGGCTTTGCGCAGGCTCCCAAGGGCGTGATGCTGGAAACGCCCGAGCAAATCAGTCAGCATGCAGTAAAAATCGCTGAAACCGTTGCAAGCGGCTACATGCCGCTGGGCAACCTTACTCAGCTCACTGACGACGAGCGCGCCCTGATCGCCACCTGGTTCGCCCAAGGCGCCCGACTGGTCGACTGAACATTGGCAAACAAACCAAGAGAATCTGAACACTCCCTCCCGACTGAGAACCCGATGCACGCAACATTGATCCGGACGCAAGCGACCATGACACCCTCTGCCGACGCCGCCCTGAGCACTCTCTCCGAACTTTCTCAGCCGGATTTCGTTGCCCGCCTCGGCGACATCTTCGAGCATTCGCCCTGGGTTGCCGAGCGCAGCTGGCATGCCCGCCCCTTTCCCAGCATCGACGCGCTGCATGCCGCAATGGTCACAGCGATGACCGAAGCCAGCGAGGCCGAACAGCTCGCACTGATTCGCGCCCACCCCGAACTTGCCGGCAAGGAAGCGGCCTCCGGCACCCTCACGGCGGCCTCCACCGGCGAGCAGCGCGGTGCCGGTCTCGACCAGTGCAGCGCCGAGGAACTCCAGCGTCTGCGCTCGCTTAATGCAGCCTATCAAGAGCGCTTCGGCTTTCCCTTCGTGATCGCAGTGAAGGGCCGCTCCCGCTACCAGATCATGGATGCCATCGAAGCACGGCTGCAGAACGACGCGCAGAAGGAATTCGCCACCTGCCTCGGCGAGATTGCACAGATCGCCCGCTTCCGTCTGTACGCACTTTTGGCGTGAAGCGGGCGGTGTTGCACGGTAGACACTGCGGCGCACTGCATGGAATATCCTGCCTTCAATCCCCGGCACCGAATACCTGAAAGAACAAAAGGAATCACAGCATGGCCAGTCACACCCCCGGCGCCCCCGTCTTTGCCCAGCCCGCCGATCTGCCCGAATGGGCACTGCGCTCGGTCGATCTCGCCAGCACCCGTCTGGGTGCGAAGGCGCTGTTCGCGTCCGATGACTTCTTTGCCGAAGTCGCCCGCATGCTCAATCCGGAGCCGGCGCAGTTCGTGCCCGGCAAGTTCGACACCAACGGCAAGTGGATGGATGGCTGGGAGTCGCGCCGCAAGCGCGTCGCAGGCTACGACTGGGCGCTGGTCAGGCTCGGCGTGAAGGGCGTGATCCGTGGTTTCGACGTCGATACCAGCCACTTCACCGGCAACTATCCGCCGGCGGTCTCGATCGAGGCCTGCGTGTCCGAGTCCGACGAGGTCGAGGTGCTCAAGGCGGCAAGCTGGACTGAGATCCTGCCGGCGACGCCGCTCGGCCCGAGCGCACACCACCTGCTCGAATGCGCGAGCGACGCGGCGTGGACGCACCTGCGCGTCAACATCTTTCCCGACGGCGGCATTGCCCGTCTGCGGGTGTATGGCCGCCCGGTGGGCGGACTGGAGAATGCCGCACCGGATGCGCTGGTCGATCTGGTGGCGATGGAAAACGGCGGTCGTGCAGTGTCGTGGAACGACGCGAGCTTTGGTTCATCGGCCGCGGCGCTGATGCTGCCCGGCCCCGGCAAGAACATGGGCGATGGCTGGGAGACCCGCCGCCGCCGCGAGCCCGGCAACGACTGGTGCGTGCTTGAGTTGGGCGCGCCCGGCACGATCGAGAAGATCGAGGTCGACACCGCCTTCTTCAAGGGCAATTTCCCCGACCGCTGCTCGGTACAGGCCGCGTTCGTGAGCGGCGGCACTGATCGCTCGATCACCACCGAGAGCATGTTCTGGCACACCCTGCTGCCCGAGCAGAAGCTGGCGGCGGATTCGATCCACACCTATGTCGAGGAGCTGGCGAAGCTCGGCACGGTGAGCCACGTGCGCTTCAACATCTTTCCCGACGGTGGCGTGTCGCGTCTGCGTCTGTGGGGCAAGGTCGCCGCGAGCTCGGCGCGGACTGGTTCATGACCACTGCCCTTGCAGTGCAGCCGCTTCGGGTCGAGCCGCTGAGCCGCGAGGCCTTCGCGCCTTTCGGCGAGGTCATCGAGGCCAGCGATGCGGTAAAGCACTTCACCATCAACGCCGGTAACACTGAGCGTTACCACGATCTGGCGAACATCGAACCCGGCGCAGACGGCCGGGTGATCGTGTCCATCTTTCGCGGCCAGCCACGCGCCCTGCCCTTCCGCGTCGAGATGATGGAGCGCCATCCGCTGGCGAGCCAGGCCTTCATCCCGATGTCGGGCAAGCCCTACCTGGTGGTGGTGGCGCCTGCGGGCGAGGCGCCGACGGCTGCGCAGCTGCGGGTGTTCCTGGCCCGTGGCGATCAGGGCGTGAACTACGCCACCGGCGTCTGGCACCACCCGCTGCTCGCGCTGGGTGGGGTGTGCGACTTCCTCGTGGTCGACCGCGCAGGGCCGCGCCAAAACTGCGACGAGATCACGCTCGACACCGTCGGCGTAATCGACTGCGCCCCGCTTTGAGTCACTGAGCACGCAATAAACGAAATGGGCGGCCCGCCGGCTGAAACCGGCGGGCCGCCCAAAGCAGCTCAGTCCACTCAGGGATGCGGGTGGTGTTCGATCCAGTGACGCGCGACGTCCACGCGGCGGCACACCCACACGCGATCGTGCTTCTCGATATGGTCGAGGAAGCGCTGCAGCGCGCGGAAACGCCCCGGCCTTCCGAGCAGGCGGCAGTGCATGCCGACGCTCATCATGGCCGGACGCTCTTCGCCTTCGGCATACATCACGTCGAACGCGTCGCGCAGATACTCGAAGAACTCGTCTCCGTGGGAGAAGCCCTGCGGCAGCGCGAAGCGCATGTCGTTGGTGTCGAGCGTGTAAGGCACGATCAGGTGCGGCGTGGTGCTGCCGTCGGTTTTCTCGACCTGGGTCCAGAACGGCAGATCGTCGCCGTAGTAGTCGGAGTCATACAGAAAACCGCCGTAGTCCGCGACCAGGCGCCGGGTGTTGGGGGAGTCGCGTCCGGTGTACCAGCCCAGCGCACGTTCGCCGGTGAGGCGCTCGATGATCTCCATGCCGATGCGCATGTGTTCTCGCTCGATCTCCTCATCCACGCCCTGATAGTGAATCCACTTCCAGCCATGACAGGCGATCTCGTGGCCGAACTCGCGGAAGGCCGCGGTCATTTCAGGGTGACGCTCGAGCGCAGTCGACACACCGAAGATGGTCAGCGGCAGCCCCCGACGCTCGAACTCGCGCAGGATGCGCCATGCGCCGACCCGCGAGCCGTACTCGTAGATGCCTTCCATCGACATGTGGCGCTCGGGGTAGCTGGCGGCGTTGAACAGCTCAGACAGAAACTGTTCGCTGCCCGGGTCGCCGTGGAGCACGCAGTTCTCGCCACCCTCCTCGTAGTTCAGTACGAACTGCACCGCCACGCGGGCCTTGCCCGGCCAGTTGGCATGCGGGGGGTTGCGGCCGTAGCCGATGAGGTCGCGGGGGTAGTTCGAATCAGGCTTCATGACGGGCTCTCCATGCGCACGGATGGCAGCGGCCACCTCAGGCCGGCTGCGCGTCGGCAGATCAGTTTTCGCAAAAGCGCTTGCAAGCGCTCCAGTTCTTCATCAACAGCCAGTAGCTGAGGCCGGCCGGCAACAGGCTGGCATACCAGGACACCGAGGAAAAGCTCAGCGCGACGCCGGCACCGATGAGCGAAGCCACGATACCGGCGTAGTTCACACCGCGATAAGGGCCGTTCTCGTCATACAGTTTGCCCAGATCGAGCGTGCGGCGGCGGATGATGTAGTAATCCACGACCAGCACCGCGAAGATCGGCCCCAGGAATGCCGAATAGGTCTGCACAAAAAACTGCAGGCCGGCAGCGGACTCGTCCTTGACCAGTTCCCACGGAAAGGTGCAGAAGGCGAGCAGGCCGACGATGATCGCCGAGCTGCGGAACGACAGCTTGAACACGTCCATCAGCACATAGGTTGGCGGTACCACGTTGTTGAGCACGTTGGTGGTGACCTGCGCAAAGGTAATGAAGAGCAGCGTCGCGATCAGCAGCGGCTTGTTGTCTACCGCGCTGGAAAACACCTGGATCGGATCGGCCACACCGGTCGCACCCGACACCATCAGCCCGATCAGGCCCATGAACAGCGTGCACGGGAGGATGGACATGGCGTAAATCGTCGTCAGCGGCGCACGGCGCACGCCTTTCTCGAGTTCTCGTGCATAGTCGCTGACGTTGAGCATCATGGTGCTGTAGATGCCGAGGAAGAGCATGGTCGCGCCCCAGAATGGCATGCCCCAGGTGCCTTCGATGTTGACCAGCCGCTCGGTGATGACATCGCCGTACTTGTCGATGACGCTGAAGAACATGTAGGTCAGCGACACCAGGATGAAGCCGCTGCCGATGTTCTCCAGCCACTTGATGCCCTGGAAGCCGAGCACCGACAGGCCGATCTGCAGGAACTGGAACACGATGAACCAGAACACCAGGTTGTCGAAGCCAAACAATGAGGCCGACACCGCGTTGAGCGCCCCTGCCCCCACCCAGCTCTGGAAGCCATACCAGACGATGGCCGGCACCGCCCGTACCAGCCCCGGAAACTTGGTTCCGGCAAACCCGAACGCCGAGCGCGCCTGAACCACAAAGGGAATGCCGTACTTGTAGCCCGCAGCGCCGTTGATGGCCAGCGCGATACCGATCACGAAGCAGCCCACCGCGATGGCAACCGTGGCCTGCAACAGATTGAGCGTACCGACGATGCTCGAGCCCATGGCGAAAGTGCCGATCGACACGCAACCGCCGAACCACGCCAGCAGATAGGACCACTTGCCCATGATGCGGGTCTGCTGCGGCGCCAGGGATTCTTCACCCAGCCCCTTGCCGTGGCCGGTTGTGGCCGTGTGCTCGCTGCCCGGCTGCAGGCCGGGGGTACGAATTGCCTCGGTGTTAGTCGTCATGGTGACGCTCCTTTTCGTTTGGGGATACGGTGCGCGCACCGCGCGGTCTCACGCTTGCGGCGCCACTGTTCTGTGAAGTGGCTGTCGCGATTGCTCATGCACTCAGATAATCGAAGTGCCCGGTGAACTGCTTCGGGCGCGGAAAGGCGAGATCGCCATGCTTGCTGGTTTGCAGCCCCAGGCTGACGAGGGATTCGGCCAGTTTCACCGCAGCGGTCACGCCCTCGACGATCGGCAGACCGACCGCGTCGCGGATCTGCGCGGTGAGGTCGGCCATGCCGCCACAGCCGAGCACAATCGCACCTACACCGTCTTCGTCCCGAGCCCGGCGACACTCTTCGATGATGCGGTCGAGCGCGCAGGCGCCATCGTCCTCGAGGTCGAGCACCGGAATTTCCGCGGCGCGCACGCGCCGGCAGTGGTGGGCAAAACCATAGCTCTGCAGCAGGTGCTCGGCGATGATGCAGGTGCGACCGAGCGTGGTCACGATCGAGAAGCGTGTGCTGATCAGGGTGGCGAGATGAAAGGCGGCCTCGGCAATGCCGATCACCGGCGCAGGGCTCAGCTCACGGGCGGCGAGCAGGCCGGGGTCGCCGAAGCACGCGATGATGTAGGCGTCGATGTTCTCCGTCTCGCCGCGACGGATCTCTTCGAGCACGCCGATTGCGCTGATCGCCTCGTCGAAATGGCTTTCGATCGAAACCGGACCCGCGAGCGGATTGCAGGCCGAGGTCTGCGTGCCGGCTGCGGCGACCCGCGCGGCCGCCTCGCCGATCTTCGCGGTCATGCTCGCGGTGGTGTTGGGGTTGATGAGCCTGATATGCATCTGCTGCTGTTCTCCTGGTTGCCACCCGTCCGCCGGACGGCCATGGCGTTTGATCAGGGCTGGCGGCGCTGGCGCTGCGCCACGTCGTCGAGGATCCGGCGCAGGTCTGGCGCCGAGGGGTTCTCTTCGAGCAGAACAACGCTGCGCTCCACCTCTCGCAGGTGGCGCTCCATCCACTCGCGCGCGCCCTCGGCATCGCCTGCTGCGATCAGGTCGAGCACGTCGTGGTGCTCGGTGTGACGGCAACTGCCCGACATCGGCGAGCCATAGGTGGCGATCACCAGCGAGGAGCGCGACACCAGTCCGGCGAGGATGTCGCTGATCGTGTCGTTTTCGGACAGACGGCTCAGCGCGACATGGAACTCGCCCGACAGATAGATGGATTCGCGGCGGTCGCCCCGCGCTTCGGCGTCCTGCTCACGCCGCACGATGTCGCGCAACTCGTCGAGCTTCGCAGGCGTGGCCCGCGCCACCACCTGTGCAATCGCACCGCACTCGACGATGCGACGCGCAGCGAACACATCCCGTGCCTCCTTGACTGTAGGCTGGGCCACAGTGGCGCCGCGGTTCATGCGGATGTCGACCAGGCGCTCGTAGGCCAGGCGCTGCAGCACCTTGCGGATACTCGTGCGGCTGACGCCAAAGGCCTCGGCCAGCGTGTCTTCGGGCAGCTTGGTTCCGGGCTCGAGGTGGTTCTCCACGATGGCCGCGTAAAGATTGCGGTAGATCGCTTCGTCACGTCCGCTACCCGTCATGGTCTCTTCGCTCTGGAGCGAGCCCAGATCAATGGGTGATCGTTTCTTGCTCAACTTTGCCTCTCCGCCATGCACGCTGAAGTCCTCAGAGGACCTCTTCTTCGGACAAAGTGTAGGACCTGTTTGTGTACAAAACAATCGAAACTTGTACCCATAAAAACAATCAATGGTATTGCGATCAGCTCCCGCCGACTCACGCCTCACATGCACAACAGCGAGTCACAGAACGCCCAGTTATAGTGCGTCGGCACCAATCCGGAGCATCTTTCGCGACCGCCGCAAGATGGAGAAACAATATTGAGGCGCAGACAGGAAAAGGCTTTTTGCGGGTGCAGCGGGCTGCTCATGCGAACCACCCGCTGGTATCAAATATTTTTTGTATACGATTTTTACAATCTGAAAATACAATGCAGCAGCAATCCCCTGCCCCCGCTTCCAAGCAGAACCGACTCACACACTGCGCGCCGAACCGCTGACCATGACGGGCAGCGTCGGGAAGCTGCGGCCGGGGACGACCCGATCAGACACACAGGCGGTCCGCGGACCCCAACAGAGGAGATTTCATCGATGGCCAGTCACACCCCCGGCGCCCCCGTCTTTGCCCAGCCCGCCGATCTGCCCGAATGGGCACTGCGCTCGGTCGATCTCGCCAGCACCCGTCTGGGTGCGAAGGCGCTGTTCGCGTCCGACGACTTCTTTGCCGAAGTCGCCCGCATGCTCAATCCGGAGCCGGCGCAGTTCGTGCCCGGCAAGTTCGACACCAACGGCAAGTGGATGGATGGCTGGGAGTCGCGCCGCAAGCGCGTCGCAGGCTACGACTGGGCGCTGGTCAGGCTCGGCGTGAAGGGCGTGATCCGCGGCTTCGACGTCGATACCAGCCACTTCACCGGCAACTATCCGCCGGCGGTCTCGATCGAGGCCTGCGTGTCCGAGTCCGACGAGGTCGAGGTGCTCAAGGCGGCAAGCTGGACTGAGATCCTGCCGGCGACGCCGCTCGGCCCGAGCGCACACCATCTGCTGGAATGCGCGAACGACTCCGCGTGGACGCATCTGCGCGTCAACATCTTTCCCGATGGCGGCATTGCCCGTCTGCGTGTGTATGGGCGTCCCGTGGGCGGACTGGAGAATGCCGCACCGGATGCGCTGGTCGATCTGGTGGCGATGGAGAACGGCGGTCGTGCAGTGTCGTGGAACGACGCGAGCTTTGGTTCGTCGGCTGCGGCGCTGATGCTGCCCGGCCCCGGCAAGAACATGGGCGACGGCTGGGAGACCCGCCGCCGCCGTGAGCCCGGCAACGACTGGTGCGTGCTTGAGTTGGGCGCGCCCGGCACGATCGAGAAGATCGAGGTCGACACCGCCTTCTTCAAGGGCAACTTCCCCGACCGCTGCTCGGTACAGGCTGCATTCGTCAGTGGCGGCACCGATCGCTCGATCACCACCGAGAGCATGTTCTGGCACACCCTGCTGCCCGAGCAGAAGCTGGCGGCGGATTCGATCCACACCTATGTCGAGGAGCTGGCGAAGCTCGGCACGGTGAGCCACGTGCGCTTCAACATCTTTCCCGACGGTGGCGTGTCGCGTCTGCGTCTGTGGGGCAAGGTCGCCGCGAGCTCGGCGCGGACTGGTTCATGACCACTGCCCTTGCAGTGCAGCCGCTTCGGGTCGAGCCGCTGAGCCGCGAGGCCTTCGCGCCTTTCGGCGAGGTCATCGAAGCCAGCGATGCGGTAAAGCACTTCACCATCAACGCCGGTAACACTGAGCGTTACCACGATCTGGCGAACATCGAACCCGGCGCAGACGGCCGGGTGATCGTGTCCATTTTCCGCGGCCAGCCACGCGCCCTGCCCTTCCGCGTCGAGATGATGGAGCGCCACCCGCTGGCGAGCCAGGCCTTCATCCCGATGTCGGGCAAGCCCTACCTGGTGGTGGTGGCGCCTGCGGGCGAGGCGCCGACGGCTGCGCAGCTGCAGGTGTTCCTGGCCCGTGGCGACCAGGGCGTGAACTACGCCACCGGCGTCTGGCACCACCCGCTGCTCGCGCTGGGTGGGGTGTGCGACTTCCTCGTGGTCGACCGCGCCGGACCGGGCCAAAACTGCGACGAGATCACGCTCGACACCGTCGGTCTGATCGACAGCGCGGTCGCGTCAAGCTAGGCAGCATCGCCGCGCGCCGGACACGCTCCGGGCGCGTGGCGGAATGCACTCACTCGGACATCAAGCCTTTCGCCTGGCCTGCAGCAAGGGCCACAGGCTGGTCAGCGCCAGCGCCACCACGATCAGCGCCATGCCGGAAAACTCGTTCGTGCTCGGCCGCTCGCCCAGTTCGATCCAGCCCGCAAGCGCGCCGATCAGCGGGATGCCAAGCGCTGACAGACCGGCTACGCCGGCAGGCAGCTTCTGCAGCACGTACAGCCACAGCAGCCATGCGAGGCCTGTTGCGAACACCGCGTTGAAGAACAGCGCGCCGAAGAAATACGGTGTCGGGTCGATCGGCCGCGACGGCACCAGCAAGGCCACCACGCACAGCGCAAGCGCGCCGAACAGCATCTGCCACGCGGTCATCGACAGCAGGTCGAAGTCATGGTCGCGCCGCATGCGCTTTGCCACTACCGTCGACAGCGCCCAGGTCAGACCGCCGCCCACCGCCAGCACATTGCCCATCACGCTGCCGGTCATCGACCACGGGTCGAGGATGAGCAACAGCCCGAAGGCCGCCACCGCAGTCGCAATCCACTGCACGCCGCGCACGCGCTCGCCAAGCAGCCACCACGCCAGCGGCATCAGCCAGAACGGCATGGTGTAGACGAGGATGGCGGTCTTGCCCGCGCCGCCACTGACCAGCGCCCACTGAATCAGCGCCGTAAACGTCGCCGTCTGCAACAGGCCGAGCAGGAGCAGCTGGCGCGGCGCCACCGGACGCAGCGGCCGGCGCGCAATCACCACCACGATGAACAGCACCGCCGCGGCAAGCAGCGTGCGAATGGCGGAAAAGTCGAAGGGATCGACGTAGCTGATCACCTGCTTCATCACCACCCAGTTGTAGCCCCAGATCAGCGACATCAACAGCAGCGCCAAGACTGCCAGCCTGGCAGGACGAACCGAAAGCATTGCATTACTCGCGAAAGCGGCAGACACCCGCATACAGCATGCGGGCCGGGTCCGCCGAAAAAGGAACGCCGGCACACGGCCGGCGCAGGAAACATCGCCTGTAGCATATCGAAAACAGGCCGGCAGCACCCATGACACTTTGGCTGCGAAGCGCCGAGCCAGATGACGCATCATGCTCAACCGCCGATGAGGCCGAGCTTGCCCACAAAGCAGTGACCTGACAATGTACGAACGCTTATGCTGCGTATCGCTCCTTGCGGTCACGTGCTGAAAACCCCTGCCGGCACATGCCCGAACTGCCTGTCGATACAACCGGAATACGCACGTCAGCCCCGCACGTGCTTGAACGAGATTACGAGACCATGCCCAGGTTCACCGCCAACATCACCCTGCTGTTCAACGAGCACGATTTTCTCGACCGCTTCCAGGCTGCTGCCAGTGCGGGATTTGAAGGGATCGAACTCCAGTTTCCGTATGCCTTCGACAAGGACACGGTCGCGGAGCGACTGGATCGCAGCGGGCTTCCGCTGGTGCTGCACAACCTGCCCGCAGGCGACTGGGACGCGGGTGAGCGCGGCATTGCCTGCGATCCGGCGCGGGTTGGCGAGTTTCAGGACGGTGTCGGTCGCGCAATCGAATACGCTCAGGCCCTCCGCTGCCAGCAGCTGAACTGCCTCGCCGGCATTGCGCCGGCAGGCGTGCCCGCCGAGACGGTGCACCAGACCTTCGTCGACAACCTGCGCTTTGCCGCCGAGGCGCTGAAGCGGGCGGGTATCCGCCTGCTGATCGAACCGGTGAATACCTGGGACATCCCCGGCTTTCATCTTTGCCGCACCGCGCAGGCAATAGACATCATCGAAACGGTCGGTTCCGACAACCTGTACCTGCAGTACGACATCTATCACGCGCAGCGCATGGAGGGCGAACTGGGCAACACGATCGCCCGTCATCTCCCGAAGATCGCCCACATGCAGCTTGCCGACACACCGGGGCGGCACGAACCGGGCAGCGGAGAGATCAATTTCGCATGGCTGTTCCGGCATATCGACCAGCTTGGCTATCAGGGCTGGATCGGCTGCGAATACAAACCGGCTGCCGGTACGGTCGAAGGGCTGGGCTGGATGAAGGCGCTTGCTGACTGACTGCGGCAAGCCCTGATGGGCGAATCCGTTCAGTCGCGTATTCTCGCGGATTCACGGTGAGCCGACCGAAAGCGGGCTCGCCAATCCAACACTCGGGGAATTTTCATGCGTCACATTGCCATTGATGTCGGTTCTTTTCACTTTGTCGCCCGCCTCGAAGAGGCCGCAGCGCCGCTCACCAGCGCAGCCTTCCTCAAGCTGCTGCCTTTCACCAGCAAGGTCATCCATTCGCGCTGGAGCGGCGAGGCGGTCTGGGTACCAATGGGCGAGTTCGACACCGGACTCGACTTCGAGAACCACACCAACCACCCTTCGCGCGGCGATGTGCTGTTCTACCCCGGCGGCTTCTCCGAAACCGAGATCCTGTTCGCCTATGGCAGCAGCCAGTTCGCCAGCAAGATGGGGCAGCTGGCCGGCAACCACTTCCTGACCGTCATCGAGGGCAACGAACTGCTCATGGAGATGGGCCGTACCGTGCTGTGGAAGGGCGCGCAGGAGATCACCTTCACCGATCTCGGCGAGCGCTGAGCCTGCGACCGGACCCGCCCGCATGAACGCCACGCCCCGTGAAGTGCTCGCGGCCATGTTTGCCGCCGCCGTCAATTCCGCCCAGCCCGAACACTGCATTCCGCCTCACCTGCCCGCCCCCCCGAAGGGACGCACCCTCGTCATCGGCGCCGGCAAGGCATCGGCGGCGATGGCACGCACACTGGAGCAGCACTGGACGGGTCCACTCGAAGGGCTGGTCGTCACCCGCTACGGCTATGCCGTGCCCTGCGAGCGCATCGAGATCGTCGAAGCCGCGCATCCGGTGCCGGATGCCGCCGGTCGCGAGGCCGCCAGCCGCATGCTCGCCATGGTGGATGGGCTGAGTGCCGACGACCTGGTGATCTGCCTGATCTCGGGTGGCGGCTCGGCCCTGCTCCCCTTGCCCGGCGCAGGCGTCACGCTCGAGGACAAGCAGGCCATCAGTCGCGCCTTGCTCAGATCGGGCGCAAGCATCACCGAGATGAACTGCGTGCGACGCCACCTCTCCGCCATCAAGGGCGGCAGACTTGCGGCAGCCTGCCACCCTGCACGCGTGGTGAATCTGCTGATCTCGGATGTGCCGGGCGACAACCCGATGGACATCGCGTCCGGCCCGACCGTGGCCGACTCGAGCAGCTGCGCGGATGCGCTTGAAATCGTGCGGCGCTATGGCATCGAACTGCCGGATGCGGCGCGAGCCCTGCTCGAAACCGGCGCGGGCGAGACCATCAAACCCGCGGATGAACGCCTGGCCAGTGTCAGTACGCACCTGATCGCGACGCCGCAACAGGCGCTCGAGGCGGCAGCTGACGTGGCACGCGCGGCCGGCATCACCCCTGTGCTGCTCGGCGACCGTCTTGAAGGCGAAGCGCGGGACGTGGGCAAGGTGCTGGCCGGAGTCGCGCTGCAGGTGCGCACCCACGGCCAGCCCGTACCGCCGCCCTGCGTGCTGCTCTCCGGCGGCGAAACCACCGTCACCGTGCGCGGTAACGGCCGTGGCGGGCGCAACGTCGAGTTTCTGCTGGCGCTGGCGATTGCGCTCGATGCGGCACCCGGTATCGACGCAGTGGCGGGCGACACCGACGGTGTCGATGGGCAGGAAGAAGTTGCCGGCGCCTTCATCGGCCCCGACACCCTCGCCCGGGCGTGGGAGAAAGGCATCCGTCCGCGCGACAGCCTCGACAACAACGACGGCCACGGTTTCTTCGAGGCGCTTGGCGATGCACTCGTCACCGGCCCCACACTCACCAACGTGAATGACTTCCGCGCCATCCTGATCACCTGACGCGCCCAACAACACCCAAACAGAGGACGAGACCATGAGAACAATTCAACAACTCACACTTGAAGACGTAAAGCGCATTGCCGCTGCGGCCGAGGCCGAGGCCGTCGCAAAAAGCTGGGCCGTGACCATCGCGATCTGCGATGCCGGCGGACACCCGCTGTGGCTGCAACGCATGGACGGCGCCCCGCTGATGAGCACGACGATCGCACCGGACAAGGCCCGCACCTGCGTGCTTACCGGCAAGCCCAGCAAGGTTTATGAGGACATGGTGAATAACGGGCGCTACGCTGCACTGCGACTGCCAGTCGTGCCGCTCGAAGGCGGCGAGCCGATCATTGTCGATGGCACGGTGATCGGCGCTGTCGGCGTGTCCGGCGTGAAGGCAGGCGAAGATGCGATCGTCGCGCGCGCGGGTGTCGCAGCACTCTGAGCGGAGGCTGCGCGCCGAGTCTGGCGCCCGGCCTGACCTTACCAGGTCATCGTGACGTCCCCCGTGCCTGCGCCCAGCCAGTAGCCGGCGCTGCCGTAGCACGCCTTCAGATAATCGATAAAAGCCCGCACCCGCAGCGCCAGATTACGGCGGTGCGGAAACACGGCGTACACCCCATTGGCAGGCGCGGCAAAGTCGTCCAGCACCGACACCAGCCTGCCAGCACGCAGATCTGCCGCCACTTCCCATAGCGAGCGCCACGCAAGACCCTCGCCCGCCAGCGCCCACTCGTGAAGCACGGCGCCGTCGTTGCAGTCCAGACGACCGTCGACCTTCATCATCGTGGTGTTCCCGCTGCCGTCGGAGAACAGCCACCCGCGCTGCTGCCCCAGCGACAGGCAGACGTGATTGTCCAGATCGTCAGGTGAAGCCGGAACACCGTGCCGGACCAGATAGTCCGGGCTGGCGACCACCACCCGGCGGTTCTCTGCCAGCCGCACCGACACCAGACTGGAATCGGCCAGCTCACCGATGCGGATCGCACAGTCGATGCCTTCATTGACGAGGTCGACCAGGCGGTCGGTCAGGTCCAGCGTGCAGCTTACGTCCGGATTGTCGTGCAGATAGTTGCGCACCAGCGGTGCCACATGGCGACGCCCGAAACCCGCTGGCGCCGAGATGCGCAGATGTCCGCTCGGCTTCACCCCACCCAGACTGACCGAGGCTTCGGCGTTGGAGAGGTCATTGAGGATGCGCTGGCAGTCTTCGAGAAAGGCACTGCCTTCGAAGGTGAGCGTGATGCTGCGCGTGGTGCGCACCAGCAGCTTGACGCCGAGACGCTGCTCCAGCGCATCAAGCCGGCGTCCGATCACCGCGGGGGTCACACCCTCGGCGCGCGCAGCAGCCGAAAGGCTGCCTCGACTCGAGACACTTACGAAGCTTTCAATCTGCTTGAGCTGGTCCATTTGATACTTTTAGTAAAAGATAAAGTGATCATACCGCTTATTCAGTTTTATATAAGAGTTCCATAGACTGCAGCTCATTCGGGGAGGAGACAAACCCGATCCAGGACGCTGCGCCCCGGGGGCACCCCTCCCCCGGAGCAGCCAGCGCACCACACACCCTGCAGCAAGCCGTTTCACAGGACAGCAATGGAACTCACCGATATCGCAATCATTGCCTTCGCCGCACTCGCTGCGGGCGCGGTGAACTCCGTTGCCGGTGGCGGGACCTTCTTCTCCTTTCCGGCCCTGCTCGCCATCGGCGTGCCGCCAGTTGTCGCGAATGCAAGCAACTCGGTTTCGCTGTGGCCGGCCAGCCTCGCGAGTGCGTGGGCTTTTCGACGGGAGCTGGCACGTTTCTCCCGCTGCCTGCCGATGCTGACCGTGGTGGCCTTCGCCGGCGGAATCGTCGGTGGCCTGCTCCTGCTCGCCACCTCCAACGCAGCCTTCGCACGGCTGATTCCGTGGCTGCTGCTGCTCGCCACCCTGCTGTTCGCCTTCAGCCGGCAGATTTCCAGCGCACTGAAACGGTTTCGCCCGCTGCCGACTGCGGGCAACACACACCGCATCGGCCGTGGCGGCTTTGTGTTCCAGCTGGCCGTGTCGATCTATGGCGGGTTCTTCGGTGCGGGCATGGGCATCCTGATGATTGCAGCGCTTGCAATCCAGGGCTTTGAAGACATGCATGAGATCAACGCGCTGAAGAACTGGCTCTCCACGGTGATCTACAGCGTGGCCGTCGCCACCTTCACCATCGCCGGCGCGGTGTCCTGGCCGCACACCGTGGTGATGCTGGTCACCGGCACGCTGGGCGGATACCTCGGCGCCCGTGTGGCTCGGCAACTGCCTGCCGCCCTGATCCGCAGCTTCGTCATCCTGATCGGCGCCGTGCTGACCATTTACTACTTCGGCAAAACCGCCTGAAACCCTTTACCGATTTCTGCTCACTTAACTGAAGGATTCCACATGAGCCTCAACCTGCCCCAGGGCATGCAGATCAACGCCCCGATCGAAGCCCGTTTCGACGAAATCCTCACCCCCGAAGCCCTCGCCTTCGTCGCCAAGCTGCATCGTGCCTTCGAGCCCCGCCGCCGCGAACTGCTGCAGGCACGTATCGACCGCCAGGCCCGCATCGACGCCGGCGAGATGCCCGACTTCCTCCCCGAAACGCAGCACATCCGCGATGGCGACTGGCAGGTTGCCCCGCTGCCGAAGGCGCTGGAATGCCGCCGGGTGGAGATCACCGGTCCGGTCGAGCGCAAGATGATCATCAACGCCTTCAACTCGGGCGCTGACTCCTACATGACCGACTTCGAAGACTCGAACAGCCCCAACTGGTCCAACCAGATCCAGGGTCAGGTCAACCTGTTCGACGCGGTGCGCCGCAAGATCAGCTACACCAATGAAGCCGGCAAGGAGTACCGCCTCAACGACAAGATCGCCACCATGCAGGTGCGCCCGCGCGGCTGGCATCTGGACGAAAAGCATGTGCTGGTCGATGGCGAGCGCGTGTCCGGCGGCCTGTTCGACTTCGCCCTGTTCTTCTTCCACAACGCCCGCGAGCAACTGTCGCGCGGCTTCGGCCCCTTCTTCTACCTGCCCAAGCTCGAGAGCCACCTCGAAGCCCGTCTGTGGAACGACATCTTCTGCATGGCGCAGGACGAGATCGGCCTGCCGCGCGGCACGATCAAGGCCACCGTGCTGCTCGAAACCATTCTCGCCACCTTCGAGATGGAAGAGATCCTGTACGAACTGCGCGAACACTCCGCCGGCCTCAACGCCGGGCGCTGGGACTACATCTTCTCGTGCATCAAGAAGTTCAAGAAGAACACCGACTTCTGCCTCGCCAACCGCGCCACGATCAACATGGAAGTGCCCTTCATGCGCAGCTATGCGCTCGCCCTGGTGCAGGCCTGCCACAAGCGCGGCGCCCCGGCCATCGGCGGCATGAGCGCGCTGATCCCGATCAAGAGCGATCCGGAAGCCAACGAAAAAGCCATGGCTGGCATCCGTCACGACAAGAATCGCGACGCCAACGACGGCTATGACGGCGGCTGGGTGGCACATCCGGGCCTGGTGCCGATCGCGATGGAAGCCTTCACCAAGGTGCTGGGCGACCGCCCCAACCAGTGGGACAAGCAGGTCGGCGGCAACTACGGCCCCAGCGACTGGCTCGACTTCCAGCCCGAGCAGCCGATCACCGAGGCTGGCGTGCGCAACAACATCAACGTCGGCATCCACTATCTCGGCAGCTGGCTGGCCGGCAACGGCTGCGTGCCCATCCACAACCTGATGGAGGACGCGGCTACCGCCGAGATCGCACGCTCGCAGATCTGGCAGTGGGTGGTGTCGCCCAAGGGACGCATGGACGATGGCCGTGAAGTGACGGCCGAGCTGATCCGCAGCATGATTCCGGAAGAGCTGGCCAAGGTGAAGGCCACGGTGTCGGCGCAGGGCGAACAGACCGCGACCTACGATCAGGCCGCAGGCATCTTCGAGAAGATGAGCCTCACGCCCGACTTCCCCGAGTTCCTGACCCTGCCGCTGTACGAGGCAATGGACTGATCGGCTCAGCCCTCAAGTGAGTGCCTTGAAGTGAGGACGGCCCCGCGAAATATCGCGGGGCCGTCTCAGTTGATCACGGGCAAACCGCACTCGTCGGCCTGTTGTTGCGCCCCACCACACGATCCTTCGCCAGCGAAAAATACGGATCGCAGGCAGGTGGCGTCGCGCCGGTGCTGACCATGAGCTGCGCGGAAGACAGCCCCTCGGTGCCGCTGGCATCGACCGCACGCACGAGATAACGATACGTGGTCTGCGGCTGCAGCCCGCGATCCACCCAGGACGGTCCATCGAGCGTCACCGCCGTCACCGCATGCATGACGCTGCCGACGCCCGCGTCCGCGCCTTCCCCACGATAGATCCGGTAGCCGGCAGCACCGGCAACCGGCGTCCATGCCAGCGCAACCTGATCCGCAGAACGGTCGACCACCCTCAAGTCGGGCATCTGCGTCGCGACGGGCGCAACGCGTCCTGCGCCACCGCTGGCGAGCTTTTCCACCATGCGCCAGATCGCGGAAATCTGCACCCCGTCGCGGGTCGCATAGTGGCCGGGCATGTCGTAGCCGAAATCGGTGTAACCCCACCAGTCCCAGCACCCCTTCGGATTGAAGGGCGTAATCGGTACCGCGCTGGTGGCGGCGGTCTGCGGATAGAGCACGACGATACGGTTGGCATCGGCCCATTCGTTGAAGCCAGCGCGGGTCACAAAGTCTTTCCCGATCAGTCCGGCCTGCTGCTCGCAACCGTGGAAAGCCACATGCAAGCGGCAGGCTTCACCAGCAGCGCATTCGGCCGGCACATACAGATAGCCCGTGTCCGCCATCGACGCCCGGATCGGGTTCAGCGGCTGGCCACCACGCTGGATGAAGGGGCGCTGGTCGAACTCGCGTACCTGCCCCTTGAGACTGGCAGATGCGCTGCGTGCCAGTGGCCCGTAGAACAGCTGCAGCGCAGCGCCTGCGGCGTCGTAAGTGGGCGCCCCGGCATCGCCGTCGGGGCAGCTGTTGATGAATATCCCGCCCGTCGTCGCACACGGATTGCACGCCGCGCCACTGACGTCCGCACAGCTCGCCGAGACCTGCGCATGCGCCGCACGCAGTTCGTTCTTGTAGAAGATCTGGGTTTCTGGAACAAGACCTGCGTACCAGGTGTGCAAGGCATCGCTGACAGGACGCTTGACGATGCCGTCGTTGTAACCGTGAAAGATCCACACCCGCTGACGCTGCAGATTGCTCACGTCGTCGTTCAGGCCACGGGCAGACCATGCGCGGGCAGCGGCATGCATGTCACTCAGGTTGATATCGGTAATCGGCTGCGCCGGGTAGGACGGGTCGCCCTGCATGCAACGCGCCATCACCTTGCCCACCCCGCTGCCTGCCCATGAATCGCGTCCGGCGCAAAAGTACGGACCGCCCGCTGTGGCAGCAACCCCGCTGATGGTGGCCGCATGCGCGGTACCGAACTGCACCGCCATGAAGGCGCCCGAAGAAATGCCGGACACCGTCGTTTGCGGCAAGTCGAGCACGTATGCGGGCAGATCCTCTGCCATGGCGGGCGCCAGCACCACCAGCGAACTTGCCGCCAGCATCGCCACGATCCCTGTCCGTAGCCGCCACCTTCTCTCAACCGCCATTCCTGTCCCCTCTGTGCAAGGCATTGGTTACCGGGAACATAGACGGCGATCATGCAAACGGCAAGGAATGCGGCGATGGATATCGGCCCGCCTGCGCGCAGCGCCAAGGCGACAGCCAGCACATCCGGCGCGCGAAGCCGTCGCCAGAAAAAAACGGCGCACGCGGCGCCGTTTCATGATCGAGCGGAGTCAAGCCCGCGCTCAGCTACCCAGATCCTGCATCGTCGCGCGGGCGGCCGCCACGGCAGACTCGTTGCAACGCAGGTAGCGCGATGAGGCCAGCCACTTGCGGTCAGGGTAGTAGGAGAAAACGAACTGCCCTTCCTTCAGATGGTCTATCACCCTGCGGGCAACGCCGTCCGCCACGGCAGGACAGCCCTGGCTGCGACCAAGGCGGCCGTTTTCCTCGATGAAGTTCGGATCGACATACGAGGCCCCGTGGATCACGATCGCACGCTCGTAAGCGTTGTCGTTCACACCGGGCTCGAGTCCCTGCATGCGCAGGGAGTAGCCGTTGCGACCGTCGTAGGTTTCGCCAGTGCGAAACAGGCCGATACTGCTCTGGTTGCTGCCGACGCGATTGGAGAAGCTGGTGGCGAGCTCATCACCGGAGTTGCGACCGTGTGCGACCAGTTCCTCGTGCAGCACCTGCCGCTTGTCGAGATCGAACACCCACATGCGCGGCACGTTGGCAGACAGCGAGTAGTCGATTACCGCCAGACGACTCGACGATTCAACCCCTGACGCCGTCGCGCACTGCATGGCGGACAAGGCAAGTTTGAGCACCTTGGGTGCAAGATTTGGCGCAGCAGCGGAAAGCTGCGCCTCGAGAAGTGCGTCCGACGAGCCCGCCGACGCATTTGAAGACAGCACAAACAGAGGCAGGCCCAGCACGAGGGCTGCCTTTCGAAGCAAAACGTTCATTGTGTGAAATCCGTCCGGCTTGACTAGAACTAAGGCGGTATAAGCAAGCGCCCTGCTCTTCTTGTATGTCAATATCGTCCCTGAAGCCCGGCAAAACGCTTTATTTTGCACAAACAGACCGCATCTTATCAGGCAGTTGCAGAAAACGCAGATGAAAAATCGTATTAACTCCCCAATCCGGGCAGTCCTGTTATTCCCGCTGTTTATTGCCGCCCTGCTACCCGGCGTCGCAGCGGCGAACGACAACGCGGTCAGCGCCGAACTGCGCGCGCAGTTGCAGCCCGTGATCGAGGGCCGCGCCCATGACAGCAAGGTGCGCGCAGAACTTGCCCGCGCGTATGCCGCACGAGACTTCGCACCATTGTGGCAAGCGCCTGCAAAGCGCCAGCAGTTGCTCGCCGAGATCGAGGCCCTCGCGGATGACGGCCTGAACCCAGATCACTACCTGGCTGAGCTCCTGCGCAAACCGCTTGCGGCGTCAGGCACTGCCGTGCAGCGCGCGCAGGACGACATCCGGATCAGCGAAGCGTGTACCGCAGCCCTGAATCATCTGCAGCGCGGCGTGCTCGACCCGGCCCGCGCAGGCCACTACTGGCACACCTCCTCGCTGCCTGCACCGAATCTGCCCTCCCCGGCGGCCCAGCTCGGCAAGCCCGGTGACGCCGACCTTGCGGCCCTGTTCAACCGGTTTCGCCCAAAGACGGAGCTCTATACCGCGCTGCGCAAGGCCATGGCTGAAGCCCGTCGGGAGCAGGCCGGGGCCGGCCTGCCTCAGGTGTCACCCGGCCCGACGCTCAAGTCCGGCGTGAGCAGCGCCCGCGTCATCGAACTGCGGGCAAGACTCATTGCCAGTGCCTATCTCGACGCACAGGACAGCTTCAGCCCGCAGATGGACGACACGCTGGTCGAGGCCGTGCGGGCATTTCAGCGCGACCAGGGTCTGGAGGCGGATGGTGCGGTCGGCCCGATCACGCTCGGCGCACTGAACCGCAGCCTCGCGGAACGTCAGGCCATGCTCCGCATCAATCTCGAGCGTTCGCGCTGGCTCGCTGCCCGCCAGCAGGGCGAATACGTGCTGGTGGATATAGCGGGCTATCGCCTCACCTACTTCCGCGACGGCGCCCCCCTGTGGTCGGCCAGAACCCAGGTCGGAACAGCGGCGCGGGAAACACCGGAACTGTTCTCGCGCATCACCCACTTCACCATCAACCCGACCTGGACCGTACCGCCGACCATCCTCAGGAAGGACATCATCCCCAAGGCCAGCACCGACCCGGCGTACCTGGCCAGCCGCAATATCCGTGTTCTCGACCGCGACGGCGACGAGGTCGACCCCGCCACCGTCGACTGGAGCAACACGTCCGGCCTGACCCTGCGCCAGGATGCCGGCGATGGCGCAGCCTTGGGCAAGGTCGCGATCCGCTTCTCCAACCCCTACGCGATCTACCTGCACGACACCCCCAACCAGCGCCAGTTCAAGCGCAGCACGCGCGCATTCAGCTCTGGCTGTGTGCGGGTTGAGGACGCACTCGACCTGGCCAGGCTGCTGATCGAGGGCAACGGCGGCGACGCCCATGTGGCGCGTTTCGAGTCGGTGCTGGCCAGCGGAAAGACCGGCAATCTGAGCCTCGCGGGCTCCGTCCCGATCATCATCGCCTACCTCACCGCCGCCCCGGACGCCGAAGGTCGCATCACCTACCGCCCCGACATCTACAGCCGCGATGCCGAGCTGATGGCAGCCCTCGATACGGTCTCGAAGTAATCCCTTCGAAACGGTTTTTTCAGGTTTACCTTGATTTTCAGCCCCGCGTTGTTTATAGTGCTGCTTCTCCGACGCGGGGTGGAGCAGTCTGGCAGCTCGTCGGGCTCATAACCCGAAGGTCGCAGGTTCAAATCCTGCCCCCGCAACCAAGATTCACGAAAAGGCCAGTCGCCGTTTCCTGACTGGCCTTTTTGATTCAGCTTCAAGCTGCGCAAGCAGTGCACGATCTCCGACGCGGGGTGGAGCAGTCTGGCAGCTCGTCGGGCTCATAACCCGAAGGTCGCAGGTTCAAATCCTGCCCCCGCAACCAAGCTTCAGCATCAAAGCCAATCACTTCACGGTGGTTGGCTTTTTTGTTTTCAGCTCACCGATCTCGCCCGGATCAAGCCCCGTTCGCACCAGCAAGACCTGCCTTCACGACGCAACAGTCCAGCGCCCCCTGCCTGAAAAAACGGAGCAGGCCCTTCCAGGCCCGCTCCGTTTTCATCTCATCCGCGCGCGTGGCGCAGAGGCTCGATCAGTTGGTAGCCATCGTCTTTACCGCTGCATCGATATCAGCCTTGAGTTCCTTCAGGATGACGTCGGTACGCCCACCCACCATGTCGACGAGCTTCTGTCCCAGCGGCTCGGCCCGCTTGCGGAAGACATCGCGCTCGGCGTCGGTCAGTCTGACGATCTTCAACTTCGGATTGTCCTTGCGCATCTTGTCGACCGCAGCGGCGTTCTTCTCCCGCTCAGTCTTCAGGATGTACTGCTGCAACTCGTCCCGAACCTCAGCAAGCATCTTCTTGCGCTCGGGTGACAGCCCGGCGTAGAAATCCGCATTGGCCACCACCGTGGTCGTGTATTCGACATCGCCCACGTAGATCAGATGGTCCGTAACCTCGTGGAACTTCGCGCTCTCGATGAAGAAGGCCGGATTGACCTGCGCCTGGATAACGTTCATCTGCAAACCACCGTAGATCTCGCCCCATGGCAAGGCCACCGGGTTCGCGCCGTACAGTTTGAACTGCTCGATGAGGATAGGCGACGTCATCACGCGGAACTTCACGTCGCCAAGATCAGCCGGTTTGCGGACCTCCTTCTTGGTTGTCCAGATCATCTCGCCTTCGGGGTAGATCGTGAACAGCTTCAGCCCCTTGGCTGCGAAGTCCTTCGCCAGCGAGCCGTACAGCGCCTTGCTGTTCGACAGCACGGCCGCCTTGGGCGCGTCCGCCTCGGGCAAAAGGAAGGGGAGGCTCAGCACCTGGACCTCGGGCACGAAAGTGCCGAGATGGCCCGGCGAGGCGTTTGAAAACTGCACTGCGCCGGCGGCGGTAAGCTCAGTCAGGTCATTCTCGTTACCGAGCTGGCCGTAGGTGTAGATCGTGACCTTGACCTTGCCGTCCGTGCGCTTCTCGATCAGCTTCTTGAACTGCTCGGCGTAGAGGGTCTGCACATCGCCCGGCCCCTCTTCGACCGCGAACTTCCAATCTTCGGCGCTTGCGACACCGACGGCTGCAAGACTGATCGCCGCACCGGCAAGCAATTGCTTGAGGGTCTTCGTAATGGCCATTGTTTCGTTCTCCGTCCTGAATGGTTTAATGGGCCTGGCGCCGCCCCTGCGGCAACTCGACACGGATCCGAGCCTACGCCGAAGATGTCCCTCGACAATTGCACTAGAACATTTTTCGAATGCACCAAAATGGAATCCCACGATGGTGCATGTGCACATTAATAGTGCGATGTCAAGATTGTTCTAGTGCATTCGACCGGCCATGCGCGCCACCATAGACTGGTCCCGTCGAAAAAGACCAACTCACGCGACGATCGAACTAGGCTAATCATGGCCGGGACCACATTCATGCACGCAACGCCTGCGCAGGATGACTCCTGCAGATGGAGGAGATACCGATGGACGAAGCGCCCAAGCAGGGCTTGATCCTGCAAATATTACGCCGCATCGACCATGGACTGGCCGTACTGGAAAAGCAGCTTCTTGCCTGGGCCATCATTCTGATGGCGGTCAACACTTTGGGCAATGTCGTGGCGCGCGTCGGCTTCAACAGCAGTTTGTTCTTCTCCGAGGAGCTCAATCAGTTCCTGATTGTGCTGATTACCTTCGTCGGCACCAGTGCGGCGGCTCGTCAGGGGCGCCACATCCGGATGTCGGCATTCACCGACATGCTTCCGGTCGAATACCGCCGCTGGGCGCTCGCCGCGATCCAGGCGTTTACGGCTGTTGTGCTCGCGCTGCTCGCCTGGTACGCGACAACCTACATCCTGCGCACCCAGGCCATGGGCCGCGTCACCCCCGCGCTGCAGTTCCCGATGTGGATCACCTTGCTTTGGATTCCGTTGGGTCTGGCCATCGCGACGCTGCAATTCTGGCTCACCGCCCTCGTCAACATGCGCACCCCCGGCAGCGTCCATGTCGCGCCGGGCATCCGTGAGCATGACGAAATCGACATGCCGACGATCTGAGGAGACGACATCATGGCGCTCACAATCCTGCTCATCATGGTTTTCATGATGCTGACGGGCTTCCCGATGATGGTGCCGATGTTGACCGCGACCTTCGTGGCCTTCTTCGTGTACTTCCCGAGTCTCAAGACCGACATCATGGTGCAGCAGATGATCAGCGGCATCAGCCCGGTGGCGCTGATCACGGTACCGATGTTCATCCTCGCTGCAGACATCGTCACCCGAGGACGTACCGCGAACAGACTGCTCGATCTCGCAATGACCTTCTTCGGTCACATCCGCGGCGGCCTGGCGGTAACGGCAGCAGTCGCGTGCACGCTGTTCGGCGCGATCTCGGGGTCCACGCAGGCAACCGTGGTCGCCATCGGCGGCCCGCTGCGCCCGCGCATGCTGAAGGCCGGCTACGACGACAAGTTCACGACTGCGCTGATCATCAACGCCTCGGACATCGCCTTCCTGATCCCGCCCAGCATCGGCATGATCGTATTCGGGATCGTCGGCAAGGTATCGATCGCCGAGCTCTTCCTCGCCGGTATTGGCCCCGGGCTGCTGATTCTCGTGCTGTTCACCATGTTCTCGGTCTGGTACGCGTGGAGGAAGAACATTCCGCTGCTGCCGCGCGCGAGCTGGGGCGAACGCCTGCTTGCGGTGCGCAAGGCCGCGCTCGCGACGTTCTTCCCGGTGCTGATCGTGGGCGGGCTGTACGGCGGTTTCTTCAGCCCGACCGAAGTCGCCGCCATCGCGGTGCTCTACGCCTTCGTGCTGGAGGTATTCATCTACCGCGCGGTGAAGCTCTCCGACATCCCCAGCATCGCCTACTCGACGGGACTGATTACCGGCATCGTGTTCGTCCTCGTGGGCACCGGCGCCGCCTTCTCGTGGATCATTTCCTTCGCCCAGATTCCGCAACAACTGATCGGCGCGCTGGGACTCGCCGAGGCCGGGCCCTACACCATCCTGTTCGCAATCTCGATTGCATTCTTCATCGGCTGCATGTTTGTCGACCCGATCGTCGTCACCCTGATCATGACGCCGATCTTCATGCCGCTGGTGCAGTCGGCCGGTATCGACCCGGTGCTCGTCGGCACCATCGTCACCATGCAGATGGCCATCGGCTCGTGCACACCACCCTTCGGCTGCGACATCTTCACCGCCTGCGCAATCTTCCGCAAACCCTACCTGGAAGTGATCCGCGGCACACCGCCCTTCATCGCCATCCTGCTGTTCGCATCGTTGCTGCTGATCTTCATCCCCGAGATCGCCCTGACCCTGCCCACACTCGCCTACCGCTGACCCGGAGATTGCCTTGCGCATCGATACGCTCATTACCGCCACACTCACGCCCGCATCGGACCGCGCCCGCATCGGCCTGCTCGGTCTGGCCACCGATCTCAACAGCGAAGCGGACCTGCGCCGTATGCTGCCGGCCGATATCGGGCTGTACTGCAACCGTGTCAGGCACGCCAACCCGATGACGCTGGAGACCCTGCGCAGCGTCGCCGACGACCTGCCGCGCGCCGGGCGCGATCTGCTGCCGGGTCTGACGCTCGACGTCGTCGTCTACGGCTGCACCTCGGGCACGCTCGCGCTGGGCGAGGCCGAGACGCTGGCGCTGATCGCCCGCTCCAAGCCGTCGCACTACCAGACTACGCCGGTCACCGCCAGCCTCGCCGCCCTGAAACGGCTCGGCGCGCGCCGGGTATCGATCCTGACACCCTACCGCGCGGACGTGAACCGCGCGCTCGGCGAATACTACGCAAGCCGCGGCCTGGAGGTGCTGAACGTGTCCGGCCTCGACATGGACGATGATTACGCGATGACTGCGATCCCGCCGGAAACGATCGTCGAGGCGGGTCTTCGTGCAATGGCACCCGATGCCGACGCGCTGTTCATCTCGTGCACGGCGCTGCGCGCGAGTCTCGCGGTGGAGGCGCTCGAGAAGGCGCTCGGCCGCCCGGTGGTCACCAGCAACCAGGCCATCGTCTGGCATGCGCTGGATCTCGTCGGTCTCACCGCGCCGACCGCGCCCGGCCAGCTGTTCGATACCCTTCAGGAGCACACGCCGCAATGAACTGGGACATCCGTCTGATCGACCTCTACCGCGCCCGCCACCGCATCCGTGGCCGCGTGCTGCATACCCCGCTCGTCGCCTCCGCGAGCCTGTCGGGCCACATCGGCACCCCGGTGCACCTCAAACTCGAATGTCACCAGATCACCGGCAGTTTCAAACTGCGCGGCGCAACCAATGCCCTGCTCGCACTCGACGATGCCGCGCGCGCGCGCGGCGTGATCGGCGTATCCACGGGCAACCACGGCCGTGCACTCGCCCATGCGGCAAAACAGGCTGGCGTGCGCGCAGTGATCTGCATGTCGCGCCTGGTGCCGTCGAACAAGGTCGACGCGATCCGCGCGCTCGGCGCCGAAGTCCATATCGTCGGCGCAAGCCAGGACGAAGCCGAGCACGAGGTTGCCCGGCTCGTCCGAACCGAGGGACTCACCCTGCTTCCACCATTCGATCACCGCGACGTGATCGCTGGCCAGGGCACGGTCGGACTGGAGATTCTCGACGACCTTCCCGCTGTCGACACCGTGCTGGTGCCACTGTCGGGTGGCGGCCTGCTCGCCGGTGTCGCGCTCGCAATGAAGAGTGCCTCGCGCGACATCCGCGTCATCGGCATCACCATGGAGCGCGGGTGCGCGATGCACGCCAGCCTCGCCGCCGGCCACCCGGTGCAGGTCGAAGAACTGGAAACGCTTGCCGACTCGCTCGGCGGCGGTATCGGTCTCGACAATCGCTACACCTTCGGCATGGCCCGCGAACTGGTCGACGAAACGATGCTAGTCTCGGAGGAAGACATCGCGCAGGCCATCAGGCACGCCTATCGCGAAGAACAGCTCATTCTGGAAGGCAGTGGCGCGGTCGGCATTGCCGCACTGCTCTCTGGTCGAGTGCGGGCGCCCGGCACGACGGTCGTTCTCGCCAGCGGCGCAAACATCGACATGGCGCTGCATCGTCGCCTCGTCTGCGAACAGGTCGAGGAGTGCGCCACGCAGCCCTGAGTCCGCAACCCTCCTGCCCCGAAACCGACATCGGGCGCGGGCATAGAGCCAGGAGCACCCCATGATGGAACATTGGCGAAAGGCACTGGACGCAGCACGCGGCGGAGAATCGAAATACAAGATCCTCGTCCAGGCGATTGCCGCCGACATCGACGACGGCACGCTTGCCGAGGGCACCCGCCTGCCACCGCAGCGCGAAGTCGGGCACAAGCTGGGCATCAGCGTGCAGACCGTCACCAATGCGTACAAGGAACTCGAGCAGCATGGGGCGATCCGCTGCGAGGTCGGGCGCGGCAGCTTCGTGGCAAAGCGCGTCACCGAAAAGGTCGCAAGTTACATGCTCGATCGAGCAGAACGTTCGCTGATCGATTTTTCCATCGCGCGCCTGGTCTATACCGATGCGCATGATGAGGCATGGCGCAGCGCCTGTGGCGCCCTGGCCGCGCAGGCGGACCAGCCGTGGATGCGCGCGTGCCGGCCGATTGCCGGCTTCGAGCACCACCGCGCGGCAGGAGTGGAGTGGCTTGCGGGTCTGGGCATGACGGCTTCGATCGAGACCCTGCTGATCACCAACGGTGCCTCGCATGCGCAATTCCTCGCCCTCGCCTCGCTGGTCAACCCCGGCGACGTGGTCCTGACCGACAGCCTCACCGACCATGGCGTGATCGGCTCCGCCCAGGTGCTCGGCTTCACACTCAAGGGGCTGGATTCCGATGAATACGGCATCCAGCCCGACCACTTCGAAGACATGTGTGCAAATGAGCGGATCACCGCGCTGGTGTGCACCCCGAATCTGAACAATCCTACCGGCGCGGTGATGCCGGATTCGCGTCGGCGCGCAATTTCCCGAATTGCGGAACGCTACGGCGTGTACGTGATCGAGGACGATGTGTTCGGAGCATTGCTCGCGCAGCGTCCGCCCCCCATCACCAGTCATCTTCCCGAACTCGGTTTCTATCTGACGAGCTTCACCAAGTCGGTGCTGACCGGCTTGCGCACAGGCTACCTCAGCATGCCGCGGCGACTCGCACTGCGGGTCGAGAGCATCCTGCGCGTCAATAGCTGGATGGCGACCCCGCTGCTCGCCGAAGTCGCAACGCGCTGGATCGCCGACGGCACCGCCATCCGGCTGGTCGAACTGCAACGCGAGCGCCTGGCAATGCGGCACCGTAGCGTCGAGGAGCACCTGGGCGAATTCACGCTATCGAACCATCCGTCGGCGCTGTCCGCATGGGTCGGCGTGCCGAAGCACTGGCAACTCGACAGCCTGGTCGAACAGCTGCGCCATCGCCTGGTCGCAGTCACGGCGCCCGACCCCTTCCTGACACCCGGCACGCCGCGCCCAAGCGCCATCCGGATCTGCCTCGGGGCAGATGGCAGCGATGTCCGCATCAATGGCGCGCTGGCGACGATCGCCAACGTCTTCCGCCAGTATCCCCAGGTGCACCACTACCTGTGAACGACCGCCGCACCGCGGCGGCCATCGCACCGAGGCCGCCGCTGAACATTGCTGCGGCAATTCCGCAAAAACGGCAGTCATTGCACTAGGACAAGCAGAACACCTGACCCGCCCTCCTACACTGATCCGCAATCCCCGACGCATCTGCGTGGGGCGTTCCGGACCGAAGAGGGCTTCATGTCGAAAGTCATCCTGTTGAGCGAATCCGATCTGCGCGCCTGCGTCACGCTCGACGCAAGCACAATAGACTGCGTCGAACACGCGTTCCGCCTGCTCGCCACCGAGAAAGTCGTCATGCCGGCGATCCTGCGGCTCGACATCAAGGAACACAACGGCGAAGTCGACGTCAAGACGGCCTACCTGCCAGGGATCGACAGCTTTGCGATCAAGGTAAGCCCGGGCTTCTTCGACAATCCCAGCCTGGGTCTGCCAAGCCTGAACGGCATGATGGTGCTGCTCTCCGCCCGCACTGGCGTGCCCGAGGCCTTGCTGCTGGACAACGGCTACCTTACGGCGGTGCGCACGGCCGCTGCCGGCGCGGTGGCGGCACGCTGGCTTGCCCGCGAGGATGCAAGTCGCGTCGCCGTGATCGGCGCCGGCGAACAGGCGCGTCTGCAGCTCAAGGCACTGACGCTGGTACGCGGGATCGAGTCGGCCACGGTGTGGGCCCCGCGCATCGAAGCGGCACGGCGCTTCGCAGATGAGATGAGCCGCGCACTCGGCCTGCATGTGAGCGCCTGCGCAGACATCGCCGCCGCGCTCGACGGCGCCGACATCGCCGTCACGACCACCCCCAGCCATGCACCGCTGATTGAGGCGCACCACCTGCATTCCGGCCTGCACATCACGGCAATGGGATCTGATGCAGAGCACAAGAACGAGATCGCCCCGGCCGCGCTGGCTGCCGCACGCTACGTCTGCGACCGCCTGAGTCAGGTGCGCGTGCTCGGCGAACTTCACCACGCAATCGACGCCGGACTGCTTGCCGCCGATACCGACTTTCCCGAACTGGGCCAGATCATCGCCGGCCAGCGACCGGGCCGCACGCACCGCGACGAAGTGACGATCTGCGACCTCACCGGCACCGGCGCCCAGGACACCGCCATTGCGACCATGGCCTTCTCGCGGGCCGTCGCCGGCGGGTATGGCACCGCATTCGAATCCTGATACCGCGCCAGACCGGAGAGCGCCCATGCCCGACCACATCAACCTGCCTTTCGAACGCACCGAGTACGCCAGCCGTCTCGCCAGAACCCGTGCAGCGATGGACGCACGCGGCATCGAGGTGCTGATCGTCACCGACCCGACCAACATGAACTGGCTCACCGGTTACGACGGCTGGTCCTTCTATGTGCACCAGTGCGTCATCGTCGGCCCCGAGGGCGAGCCGGTGTGGTTCGGTCGCGGGCAGGATGCCAACGGCGCACGCCGCACCGCCTGGATCGCCGAAGCCAACATCGTCGGCTACCCGGACCACTACGTGCAGTCACCCGAGCGCCACCCGATGGACTACCTCGCCAGCGAGCTCATCGCCGCACGCGGCTGGGCCGGCAAGCGCATCGGGGTCGAGCTCGACAACTATTACTTCTCCGCTGCCGCCTACCTGTCCTTGGAGAAGCACCTGCCGCAGGCCAGCCTTGTCGACGCCACCGCGCTCGTGAACTGGCAGCGCGCCGTGAAGTCGCCGCGCGAGATCGAGTACATGCGCATCGCCGCACGCATCGTCGAGCGCATGCACCAGACCATCGTCGACACCATCGAGCCCGGCATGCGCAAGAACGAGCTCGTCGCCCGCATCTATTCGGCTGGCATCGAAGGCGCCGACGGCCACGGCGGCGACTACCCGGCCATCGTGCCGCTGCTGCCCACCGGGGCCGACGCCGCAGCGCCCCACCTGACCTGGGACGACAGCCCCATGCTCAGCGGCGCCGGCACCTTCTTCGAAATCGCCGGCTGCTACCGCCGCTACCACTGCCCGCAGTCGCGCACCGTCTTTCTCGGCCGCCCGCCCAAGCACTTCATCGAGGCCGAGAAAGCCGTGGTCGAAGGCATCCACGCCGGCCTCGACGCTGCCCGCCCGGGCAACACCTGCGAACACATCGCCAACGCCTTCTTCAAGGTGCTGCAGAGCTACGGCATCGAGAAGAACAGCCGCTGCGGCTACCCGATCGGCGCGAGCTACCCGCCCGACTGGGGCGAGCGCACCATGAGCCTCAGACCCGGCGACCGTACCGAACTGCGCCCCGGCATGACCTTCCACTTCATGCCCGGCATCTGGGAGGACGACTGGGGCCTCGAGATCACCGAAAGCATCCTCATCACCGAAACCGGCGTCGAGACCCTGTGCAACACGCCACGCAAACTCTTCATCAAGGAATGAGCGCGGGAGACCCCGCTGCGACCAGGAAAAGGAGAAACCCATGCCGCAAGACGTAAACCTGCCGTTTGAGCGTGCCGAATACACGGCCCGTCTCGCCAAGACCCGCGCCGCGATGGAGGCACGCGGCATCGAGGTGCTGATCGTCACCGACCCGACCAACATGTACTGGCTCACCGGTTACGACGGCTGGTCCTTCTATGTGCACCAGTGCGTGATCGTCGGCCCTGAGGGCGACCCGGTGTGGTTCGGCCGCGGCATGGACGGTAACGGCGCCGACCGCACCGTCTATATGTCGGCCGCAGACATCGTGCGCTACCCCGACCAGTACGTGCAGTCGACCGAACGCCACCCGATGGACTACCTCGCCAGCGAGCTCATCGCCGCACGCGGCTGGGCCGGCAAGCGCATCGGGGTCGAGCTCGACAACTACTACTTCTCCGCCGCCGCCTACCTGTCGCTGGCGAAGAACCTGCCGCAGGCCAGCCTTGTCGACGCCACCGCACTGGTGAACTGGCAGCGCGCCGTGAAGTCGCCGCGCGAGATCGAGTACATGCGCATCGCCGCGAAGATCGTCGAGCGCATGCACCAGACCATCGTCGACACCATCGAGCCCGGCATGCGCAAGAACGAGCTTGTCGCCCGCATCTACGCCGCCGGCATCGAAGGCGCTGACGGCCACGGCGGCGACTATCCGGCCATCGTGCCGCTGCTGCCCACCGGGGCCGACGCCGCCGCACCGCACCTGACCTGGGACGACAGCCCGATGCGCTCGGGCGCCGGCACCTTCTTCGAGATCGCCGGCTGCTACCGCCGCTACCACTGCCCGCAGTCGCGCACCGTCTTTCTCGGCCGCCCGCCCAAGCACTTCATCGAAGCAGAAAAGGCCGTGGTCGAAGGCATCCACGCCGGCCTCGATGCCGCCCGCCCCGGCAACACCTGCGAGCACATCGCCAACGCCTTCTTCAAGGTGCTGCAAAGCTACGGCATCGAGAAGAACAGCCGCTGCGGCTACCCGATCGGCGCGAGCTACCCGCCCGACTGGGGCGAGCGCACGATGAGCCTCAGACCCGGCGACCGTACCGAACTGCGCCCCGGCATGACCTTCCACTTCATGCCCGGCATCTGGGAAGACGACTGGGGCCTCGAGATCACCGAAAGCATCCTCATCACCGAAACCGGCGTCGAGACCCTGTGCAACACGCCGCGCAAACTCTTCATCAAGGAATGAGCGCAATGAAACCCTCCCCGATCAGTGCCTCGGTCGACTTCGAGCGCGACGGCGTGCAGCACGGCTTCCTGAAGCTGCCCTATTCGCGCGACGACGCCGCATGGGGCGCGGTAATGATTCCGGTCACGGTGGTCCGCAATGGCGACGGTCCCACTGCGCTCCTGACCGGCGGCAACCATGGCGACGAATACGAAGGCCCGATCGCACTCACCAAGCTCGCGGCGACGCTCTCTGCCGACGACGTGCGTGGCCGCGTGATCATCGTTCCCTACATGAACTATCCGGCCTTCCGCGCCGGCACGCGTACGTCGCCGATCGACCGCGGCAACCTCAACCGCAGCTTTCCGGGCAGGCCGGACGGCACGGTCACCGAGAAGATCGCCGACTACGTGCAGCGCCATCTGCTGCCGCTCGCCGACTACGTACTGGACATCCACTCCGGCGGCAAGACGCTGGATTTCCTGCCCTTCGCCGCCATCCACGTACTCGACGACAAGGGCCAGCAGGCGCGCTGCGAGACCGCAATGCAGGCCTTCAATGCGCCCTACTCGATGCGCCTGCTCGAACTCGACAGCGTCGGCATGTTCGACACCGCAGCGGAATCCGCCGGCAAGGTCTTCGTCTCGACCGAACTCGGCGGCGGCGGCAGCGCGACGGCCAGGAGCACCGCCGTCGCCGACCGCGGCGTGCGCCAGTTCCTGATTCACGCCGGCATCTGCGCAGGCCGCGTCGAGCATCGCGACACCATCACCCTCGACATGCCCGACGGCGACTGCTACGTGACCAGTCTGCACGACGGCCTGCTCGAGATGTGCCGCGACCTCGGCGACCGCATCGAACAGGACGAAGTGGTCGCGCGTGTGCATGACGTGACCCGCACCGGCGAACCCCCTGTCGAGTACCGCGCGCGCCGCAGCGGCATCCTTGCCGCACGCCACTTCCCCGGGCTGATCACCCGCGGCGACACACTCGCGGTGGTCGCCGAAATCGTTGCCTGACCCATCCGCAACTGCACCCGAAACACACCCCCAAGGAGAAAGAAACATGAACGAATTCAAGAATGCAGGTACTGGCTCGGTATGGGCTGGCGAAGAACACCTTTTCGCCGAGGGCGCCATCTGCCTGCCGGTCTATAACTCGGTCACCTTCGGCTATGACGACATGGACGAATGGCACCAGGTCGGCATGGGCAAGAAGAAGGGTCACATCTACTCGCGCAACACCAACCCCACGGTGCGTCCGCTCGAAGAGAAGATCCGCATCATGGACGGCGGCGAGGAAGCCACCAGCTTCTCCACCGGCATGGCCGCGATCAGCAACACCCTGTTCGCGCTGCTCGCGCCGGGTGATCGCGTGGTCGCGATCAAGGACACCTACGGCGGTTCGAACAAGATCTTCATCAAGTTCCTGCCCCGCCTCAAGGTCGACGTATGCCTGGTCGACACCAGCGATTTCGAGGCCATCGAACGCGAAGTGAAGAAGGGCTGCAAGGTGCTCTACCTCGAGACGCCGACCAACCCGACGCTGAAGATCGTCGACATCGAGCGCCTGGCGAAGATGGCGCACGAACACGGTGCCATCGTCGTCGTCGACAACACCTTCGCCACCCCGATCAACCAGCGCCCGATCGGCCTGGGTGCCGACATCGTCGTCTACAGCGCCACCAAGTACCTCAACGGCCACTCCGACGTCATGGGCGGACTGGCCGTGGGCAAGAAGGAACTGATCGACCAGATCTTCCATTATCGCGAGATCACCGGCGCCACCCTGCACCCGCAGTCGGCGTACATGATCCTGCGCGGCATGAAGACGCTGGAACTGCGCATCGCGCGCCACAATGAAAACGCGATGAAGGTCGCCACCTTCCTGTCGCAGCACCCGAAGGTCGATCAGGTCTTCTACCCGGGTCTGGAAACGCACCTCAACCACGACATCGCCAAGAAGCAGATGCGCGGCTTCGGCGGCATGCTGAGCTTCTCCCTGAAGGGCGGCTTCGAGAACGTGGTGACCCTGCTGGAGAACCTCAAGTACGCGCACAAGGCCGCCAGCCTGGGTTCGGTCGGCACGCTCGTCGGCCCGCCGCGCACCACCAGCCACGTCGAGCTGACCGAGCAGGAACGTGCCAACGCCGGGATCCCCGAGAGCCTCATCCGCTACTCGGCCGGTATCGAGAACAGCGAGGACCTGCTGGCCGACCTCGAGCAGGCGCTGGCGAAGATCTGAGGCGCACGCCACAGCGTTCCCAATCGCTTCGAGCCCCGCGGCGCCCACTGCCCCCAAGGCAGGCGGGCGCCGCGGGCGCTTCCAACCTCCCCCACACGCCGGGCGGCGCCCGTTCGTCCGCATGGAGATCTTGCAATGAGTCAGACAGTTGAAGTGAAAGTGCCCGACATCGGCGACTACGATGCCGTGCCGGTAATCGAGTTGTTCGTGAAGACCGGCGACAGCATCAATGTCGATGACGCCATCTGCACGCTGGAATCCGACAAGGCGACCATGGACGTGCCCTCGAGCGCGACCGGCGTGGTCAGGGAAGTCAGGGTCGCCGTCGGAGACAAGGTGGCCGAAGGCAGCGTGCTGATCACGGTCGAGGCAGCTGCCGCGACTGCAACTGAGGCTGCGTCCGCCGCGGCGGCAGCGCCAGACACAGCGGCACCGGCCACACCGGCAGCGGCAAGCCATGCTGGCGCCGCCGACATCGAGTGCGACATGCTGGTGCTCGGCGCCGGCCCCGGCGGCTACTCGGGTGCCTTCCGCGCCGCCGACCTCGGCCTCAGGACGGTGATCGTGGAACGCTACGCGACGCTCGGCGGCGTGTGCCTGAACGTCGGCTGCATCCCATCCAAGGCCTTGCTGCATGTCGCCGAGGTGATGGACGAGGCCGGGCATCTGGGCAGCACGGGGGTCAGCTTCGCCAGGCCCGTGGTCGATGTGGATGCGCTTCGAAAACACAAGGACAGCGTGATCGGCAAGCTCACCGGCGGCCTCGCGGGCATGGCCAAGGCCCGCAAGGTCGATACCGTGCGCGGCTACGGCCACTTCCTCGACCCCAACCACGTGGAAGTGGAACTCACCACCGGCGACGGTCAGGAGAAAACCGGCGAGAAGAAGGTCATCCGCTTCAGGCAGTGCATCATCGCAGCCGGTTCGTCGGCAGTGCACCTGCCCTTCATTCCGGAGGATCCGCGCATCGTCGACTCGACCGGTGCGCTCGAACTGCGCTTCGTGCCGAAGAAGATGCTGGTCATCGGCGGCGGCATCATCGGGCTCGAGATGGCGACGGTCTATTCTTCGCTCGGCGCCCGGATCGACGTGGTCGAGATGCTCGACGGCCTGATGCAGGGGCCGGACCGTGACGCGGCCAAGGTGTGGGAGAAGCAGAACGCCCAGCGCTTCGACGCGGTCATGCTCAAGACCCGGACGGTCGCGGTCGAGGCCAGGGAGGATGGCCTGTACGTGAGCTTCGAGGGTGACAACGCACCGCAGGGCCCACAGCGCTACGACATGATCCTGCAGTCGGCCGGGCGAGCGCCCAACGGCAACAGGATCAGTGCCGACAAGGCGGGAGTGATCGTCGGCGAACGCGGTTTCATTCCGGTCGATGCACAGATGCGCACCAACGTGCCGCACATCTTCGCCATCGGCGATATCGTCGGACAGCCGATGCTCGCCCACAAGGCGGTGCACGAGGCACACGTGGCCGCCGAAGTGGCCGCGGGCGAGAAATCGTCATTCGATGCGGCGGTGATCCCGGGCGTGGCCTACACCCACCCGGAAGTGGCCTGGGTCGGCTACACCGAAGCTCAGGCCAAGGCCGAGGGCAGGAAGGTCGAGACCGCCAGATTCCCGTGGGCGGCCTCGGGACGGGCGATCGCAAACGGCGCCGACTACGGCTTCACCAAGCTGATCTTCGATGCCGACACGCACCGTGTGATCGGCGGCACCATCGTCGGCCCCTCGGCCGGCGACATGATCGGTGAAGTCTGCCTGGCCATCGAGATGGGCGCGGACGCCGTCGATATCGGCAAGACCATCCACCCGCACCCGACCTTGGGCGAGACGATAGGCATGGCAGCGGAAGTGGCCCACGGCAGCTGTACCGACCTGCCGCCAATGCGCAAGAAGTAAGGCTGCAGGCAGTCATCCCGAAGGGGGCGCCGCGGCGCCCCTTTTCCTTACAGGCGCACACGCGACCTTCCGGGCAAGGCCCAGGCGCAGCACGCGCTGCGCCACGCCGATCCCGGCACGCTGTACCGGGACACTCCACAGCCACTGCCACCGCACGTCAAAGAACACTGAACACAGTGTCCTAGGTCATTCGCCCGGCTATCCCACCCCCCCTAAACTGCATTTCATCAACGATCGCGCAAACGGCCAGCCCCGCATCGCGATGCCCGAGTTAACACCAAAGGAAGCGCGCCCATGTCACACCACCCGTCGCACACGAACAAGACCTTCGGTCCCGACGCCGATGCCGATGAGACCCAGGACTGGCTCGACAGCCTCGCTGAAGTGGTCGAACGCGACGGACTCGGTCGCGCCGAATACCTGCTTGATCGCCTGATCGAATCCGGCCGCCGCGCGGGCGGACGCTTCCACACCCGGCACACCACGCCGTACCGCAACACCATTGGCGTGGATGCGCAGCCGCCCTACCCCGGCGATATCGACATGGAAGCCCGGATCACGGCCATCCACCGCTGGAATGCGCTGGCCATGGTGTCGCGCGCCAACAAGGCGCATGCCGAGCTTGGCGGCCATATCGCGACCTATGCTTCAATTGCGGATCTTTTCGAGGTCGGCTTCAACCACTTCTTCCGCGGCCGCACCGACACCCATCCGGGCGATCTGGTCTATTTTCAGGCGCACGCCTCACCGGGTGTGTATGCACGCGCCTTCCTCGAAGGGCGCCTGTCCGAGGACCGCCTCGAACACTTCCGCCGTGAAGTCTCAGGCGGCATCGGCCGCGGCCTGTCGTCCTATCCGCACCCGACGCTGATGCCTGATTTCTGGCAGTTCCCGACCGGCTCGATGGGACTCGGCCTGATCAGCGCGATATACCAGGCGCGCTTCCAGCGCTACCAGGAACACCGCGGCATTGCCGCGCCGAGCGATCGCAGGGTGTGGGCCTTCGTCGGCGATGGCGAGATGGACGAGCCCGAGTCGCTGGCAGGCATTTCGCTGGCCGCACGCGAGCAGCTCGACAACATGGTGCTGGTGGTCAACTGCAACCTGCAGCGCCTCGACGGCCCGGTGCGCGGCAACGGCAACGTGGTGCAGGAACTCGAGACGCTGTTTGCCGGCGCGGGCTGGAACGTGATCAAGTGCCTGTGGGGCAGCAACTGGGACGTGCTCTTTGCCCGCGACCGCGAGGGCTGGATTCTGAAGCGCATGGCCGAAGCCGTGGATGGCGAGTTCCAGAAGCTCTCCGCCACGGACGGTCACTACAACCGCGAGCATTTCTTCTCGCGCTATCCCGAGCTGGCAGCGCTGGTCGCGAACATGTCCGACCACGAGATTGACGCGCTCAAGCGCGGCGGTCACGACCCCAGCAAGGTCTACGCTGCCTACGCCGCGGCCGTGGCCCATCGCGGCCAGCCGACGGTGATTCTTGCGCAGACCACCAAGGGCTACGGCATGGGGGCCTCAGGTCAGGGCGCCAATACCTCGCACCAGACCAAGAAGCTCGCCCGCGCCGACCTCGAACGCTTCCGCGAGCGCTTCGGGCTGCCGCTGTCCGACCAGGATCTAGACGAGCTGCGCTACTTCCATCCGGGCGAGAACAGCCCTGAGGTGAAGTATCTGCAAGCGTGCCGTGCTGCGCTCGGCGGCTACGTGCCTTCGCGCAGCCGGGAGGCGCAGCCGATCGCCCTGTCACAACCCGATATCTACGTGCCCTTCCATACCGACTCGGGCGAGCGGGAAATCTCGACCACGATGACGCTGGTGCGCCTGCTCAACAAGCTGATGCGCGACAGCCAGCTCGGCCCGCGCATCGTGCCGGTGGTCGCCGACGAGGCCCGCACCTTCGGCATGCAGGACATGTTCCGCCAGTTCGGCATCTACTCGCCCTGGGGGCAGCAGTACACGCCGCAGGACAGCGATCAGCTCGCGTTCTACCGTGAGGACGTCAAGGGCCAGATCCTGGAGGAAGGCATCTCCGAGGCGGGCTCGATGGCCTCCTGGATCGCCGCCGGCACGGCCTACTCGCACAGCAACGAGCCGATGCTGCCGTTCTACATCTTCTACTCGATGTTCGGCTTCCAGCGCGTCGCCGACCTGATCTGGAACGCAGCCGATTCGCAGGCGCGCGGTTTCCTGCTCGGCGCCACCGCCGGACGCACCACGCTGTCGGGCGAAGGCCTGCAGCACGAGGACGGCCAGAGCCACATCTACGCGGCGACGATTCCGACCTGCCGCGCCTACGATCCGGCCTACGGCTACGAGGTGGCGGTGATCGTCGAAGACGGCGTGCGCAAGATGATGAGCGAGGCCGACAACGGCTTCTACTACATCACCCTTTACAACGAGAACTACCCCCAGCCGGCCATGCCGGTCGGTGCCGAAGAAGGCATCCGTCGCGGCCTCTATCGCCTGCGCGGCAGCGCGGCCGACGACCGGCCGCGTGCCCAGCTCATTGGCAGCGGCAGCATCCTGCGTCAGGTCATCGCTGCGTCCGATCTCCTCGAGCAGGAATTCGGCATCGCCACCGACGTGTGGAGTGCAACCAGCTTTGGCGAACTGCGCAAGGACGGCATCGACTGCGACCGCTGGAACCTGCTGCACCCCGAGGCAACGCCGCGCGAACCCTGGGTCACGACCCAGCTCGCCGGTGGTGGCCCGGTGGTGGCTGCCACGGACTTCGTTCGCAGCTATGCCGACCTGGTTCGCAACTGGGTTCCTGGCCGCTACACCGTGCTCGGCACCGACGGCTTCGGTCGCTCGGACACCCGGGTGGCCCTGCGCGACTTCTTTGAAATCGATGCACGCTACATCGCCCTCGCCACGATCCAGAGCCTGGTCGCCGAAGGCGCCCTGCCCGCGGACAGCCTGAAGGGGCTGCTCGAGCGCCTTGGCATCGACGCCGACAAACCCAGCCCGCTCGGCTACTAAGCCGCAATTCGACATCAGGAAACCGTTATGACCCAAGCCCTGGAAATATTTGTCCCGGACATCGGCGACTACAACGACGTGCCGGTGATCGAAGTGCTGGTGCAAGCTGGCGATTCGATCAGGGCCGACGAACCCATCGTCACCCTGGAGTCGGACAAGGCCACGATGGACGTGCCGTCTCCGCATACCGGCATCGTGCGCGAAGTGCGGGTAAAGGTGGGCGACCGCCTGTCCAAAGGCAGCTTGCTGATCACGATGGACGCCTCCGCTGACGCGGCCGCCGCGCCCGCGCAAACGGACGCCCCCACAGCGCCGGCGAGCACACCCGCAGCGCCAGCGCCCGTGGTCGCAGCGCCGTCCGCGCCGTCCTCGCCAGCCGTGCCGGTCTCGTCATCAGCGCCAGCCGTGCCGGTCTCGTCATCAGCGCCAGCCGCCGTGCCCGCGCCGGCCCTTCCGGCGGGCGGCAAGGTACACGCCAGCCCCTCGATTCGTCACTACGCGCGCGAGCTTGGCGTCGACCTCGCAACAGTGCGCCCCAGCGGGCGCAACGGCCGGATCACGCGGGAAGATGTGAGCGCTCACATCAAGGCCTCGATGCAGTCCGGCATCGTGCCGGGCAAGACACCGGCAGCAGCCAGCGCAGGCAGTGGGCTCGACCTGCTGCCCTGGCCCAAGGTCGATTTCGCGAAGTTCGGCCCCGTGGAATCGATGCCGCTGTCGCGCATCAAGAAGATCTCGGGCGCCAACCTATCGCGCAACGCCATCGTCATCCCTCACGTAACCAACTTCGACGAGGCCGACATCACCGACCTCGAGGCCTTCCGCATCGCCCTCAACTCGGAAAACGAGAAAAGCGGCAAGAAGCTCACCATGCTCGCCTTCCTGATCAAGGCCTGCGTTTCGGCCCTGAAGGCATTCCCCGAGTTCAATGCCAGCCTCGACGGCGAGAACCTCGTCTACAAGCGCTACTTCCATATCGCCTTCGCGGCCGATACGCCCAACGGCCTCGTCGTGCCGGTGATCCGCGACGCCGACCGCAAGGGCCTCCACGACATCGCGGCAGAGGCTGCCGCGCTTGCGAAGAAGGCACGCGACGGCAAGCTCGGCCCCGCAGACATGTCGGGCGGATGCTTCACCGTATCGAGCCTCGGCGGCATCGGCGGGACCGGATTCACGCCCATCATCAATGCCCCCGAAGTCGCAATTCTCGGCGTCACGCGTGCGCAGACGAAACCGGTCTGGGACGGCAAGCAGTTCGTGCCGCGCCTGATCCTGCCCCTGTGCCTGTCATGGGATCACCGCGTCGTCGACGGGGTGCTCGCCGCGCGCTTCCTCGTGCATCTGCAACGCATACTCGGCGATTTTCGGCGTATCAGCCTGGACGGCTGAGTACGCCGGGAAGCTGCCTCGCGTTGCTGCACTGCGGCCCACGTTCATGGTGGGCCGCAGTGCAGTCGTGGTCAGGACAGAATCCCCCCTTCGCATGCGTTAAGGCGCCAAATGGGCGCGCAAGGGGCGATGAAACGGCCCACGCTCGCGACAGAAGTGGTCAGTGCAGATCGGGGCAAGGCGACTGCTGTGAGGCAGCACAGGCCGGAACGGGTCTGTTTGAATACGATGAGCATCCCGGGCGCACAACGCGAACTTGGATGGCGGATACATAATATTTATAATTACATGAAACGTGACCTGCATCAAAGCAATTAGAATCCGGCAGGGATAAAAACTTGTACGGGACAAACAACATCAAGGCGCCATGAAGAGCCATACAAACGAAAACATTCTTCCAGCCAATCCGCGGTTTCATTTGCCGCGTGGCGACGGGCTTTTTCAGCCCATTGCTTTTGCATTCGTCACCGAGCAGATGCATCAGGCCATCTTGCTCGAGCGCAGGGCAATACTCGATGCAACGCCGCCTCAGAACCGGGCCAGTCAGCAAAAACTGCTGGATCGCTACGATCCCAAAGCCAGCGCGCAGGCGTTCGAAGGCGTTCTTGGCCTGTTCGGGATTTCCAGGAGCAAATAGTCCGGGGTGACCCCAGTTGGTCCGCACCGACAGTCAGGCGAGCAAACACCTGCTCGCCTTTCGTCTCTCTCCCACCTTTCCCTGCAAGCCGCCTGACACCAGCCACAGCTGCACGGCATCCGCGTTGCGGATGAATCGGCACTGAGCACCCGCACAAGCCAGCAATCTGCCGCACCCGATCCGTATCGATAGCGACACGGCTTCAAGGCCGGTGACGTTGCACCCCTAAAGCTGCATGTAAAATATTGCTTTATTCCCGGCAGCGCTTTACCATAAAGCCACATTCCATGCACACCTTGAGTGTGCATCGTCAGACCCGGCTCGACCCTCGTTCCAGCGCAGATGCGCGAGGCATGGTGGCGCGGCAGCGGCGCCGCCCGACAGGGGCCGCTGGGCGGTATTGTGAGGAGGCGCGACATGATTACCATCGCAGAGCCCGAAACGAGACCCACGGGCCAAGACGCAACCGACAAATGGACAAACGAGCGGGTCACGTGGATTCACTACTGGACGCCGACCTTGCTGTCTTTTCGCACGACCCGGTACCGCGCTTTCCGCTTCACGCCCGGGCACTATGCCCGGCTTGGACTCGGCACAGCGGACAACCTCGTCTGGCGCCCCTACTCGCTGGTGTCGGCCCATTATCACGACTACCTGGAGTTCGTCGCGGTGCTGGTGCCCGGCGGCGAATTTTCGGCGCGTCTGGCACAGCTTCGAGTCGGCGACGAGATCGCCGTCGAGAAGGCCTGCTTCGGTTTCCTGACCACCCCGCAACTCGCGCCGGGGCGCGACCTGTGGATGCTGGCCTCAGGGACCGGGCTCGGTCCCTTCATCTCAATCCTGCGCGACCCGGCACAGTGGGAGGCCTTCGAGCGCCTGATCGTCGTTCACAGCGTGCGCCATGCCGACGAACTCACCTATCGTGACGAGATCGCGGCGATGCCGGACGAAGCCCTGTGTACCGATGCGCGAGCAACGCTCATCTACATCCCCATTGTGACCCGGGACGCCGACGCCACGGAACTCAGTGATCGCATTCCGCGCCTGCTTGCCGACGGTCGGCTCGAGGCGCACGCGCAGCGACCGATACGGGTGGAGGACAGCCGCGTGATGGTGTGCGGAAACCCGGAGATGGCGCGTGAGCTGCGTCAATTGCTTGCCACACGCGGGTTCGCCACCAGCCGTCGCGGCGCCCCCGGCCAGATGGCATTCGAGAAATACTGGTAGCGGCGTACTGCACTAGTACGCGCGCGACGATCCCGACCCTGCCGACCCGCTCCGCTGCCGCGACGCCATTTCGGTAATGAAGGCATCGCGCCCTCTGGCGAGCACTGGCGTCAGGCGCGCCCTCAGTTCCGCCAGCATTGCAACACGGCGGGCCTTCATCGCGTGGGCCGGAAAAACCAGAACCTGATCGGGCAAAGGGAAGATGTGTCGGGTCAGGCTGTCGTAAAGCTCGGCCGGATTCGCCTCGCTACCCTCAGCGGAACAACTGCCAAGGTCGAAGGTGTCACCACACATGAGCCGGTCGTGCCACAGGTAGCTGACACAATCCGGCGTGTGGCCCGGGGTGGCAAGCACACGTATGACCTGCCCCCCGAATGTCAGCACATCGCCGTGACCCACCCGACGCACCGCATCTGATCCATTCCGGGCGGTTTCACCGCTCACCAGCACAGCACCGGTTCGCTCGCACAAGGCGGCACAGTTTCCGGTGTCGTTCGCATGCACATGGGTGCGCAACACCATGACCAGACGCAGGCCGCTCTCGGTGAGCAGCGCGAGGATCAGTTCGGTTTCGCCTGCAGGCGGGTCGATAACGACAGCAACTCCGTCAGCGGAATCACCCAGCACATAGCCAATCTGGCCGGTCGCGTGCCCCTCGACCGGCCTGAAGATCACGGGAACACCGTGCGCGATCATGGTCGTCTGGCTCAGGCTGCACCGCGCAGACCGAGGACCCACTCCGTCATCTTGCGATTGGCTTCCGGCATCGGCGCTTCGAGGAAGCTGATGACGAAGCGGTCCGGCAGTTCGGCGATACCGATCGAGCGCGGCCGGACCGCCATCATTGCCGGATCGGGCAACCTGGGGCCAAAACAGAAGATCAGGTTCTTCGCAGCAAGGATGTCCGAACGGATCTCGCCTCCCTGCACCGTGGTGTGGGCGAAGTGATCGAAGATCGCAATCATCGCGACGCCCGGATCCGCCTCCGCCTTTGCTTTCAGGGCTCGCAACAGTTCATCGAGGTGGGCGCGAGGCGTTTCGGCCTTTTCGAGCTCCAGAACGTGGATGGGGTATTTGTCTGCGAGGAGCGTGTTCTTCATGGCTGGGTTCCTGTCAAAGAGACCGGCGTAAATCGGCCAGGCAACAGGCTTCTAACAAGTCTCGTGCCAATCCTTCGTCATCGATAAAGATGTTCTTCGACAGACACTTGCAGAATCCAGGGGCAAACAGACCAGAAAGCTGTCACTGCCATTTCGGCAGCGAATGGCAGAAAATCAGGCGCGATGGCGGTTCTCGCGAAGGGTTGCGCGTCAGCTGTCTCAGGAATTTCCCCACAGAAACAAAGCGCTCTGGCACCCCCGCCGTGGTTCGGGGATTCAGGCACATGCCTTGCTGTTGGAATGACGGAGGCACAGCACATCGCGTGTGCCCTGGCCATCGCAAGGCGCCGGCACGGAAGATGAGACAGCCGGCATTGCCCCTAGAGGAGAATGATCATGGAAAACGAACAACAAGCCAGCTTCCCGCAACTGAACGCCCCCGCGCCCGCCTTCAAAGCCAAGACCACGCACGGCGACCGCAAGCTGGAGGATTACCGTGGCAAGTGGCTGATCCTGTTCTCGCATCCGGCTGACTTCACTCCGGTATGCACGACGGAATTCATCGGCTTCGCCAATGCCGCGCCGAAGTTCGACGAAATGGGTTGCGAACTGCTTGGCCTGTCGATCGACAGCCTGTTCTCGCACCTGGCATGGACCCGCAACATCAAGGAAAAATTCGGCGTCGAGATCCCCTTCCCGATCATCGAAGACATCAAGATGGACGTCGCCCGGGCCTACGGCATGGTGCATCCGGGCGCAGCCGACACGCAGGCCGTGCGCGCGACCTTCTTCATTGATCCCAATGGCATTCTGCGGGCAATGGTCTACTATCCGATGAGCAATGGTCGCAGCATCGACGAGTTCGTCCGCCTGCTGCAGGCACTGCAGACCTCCGATGCAAACGGTGTTGCCACACCCGAGAACTGGTGTCCGGGCAAACCCGTCATCGTGCCGCCGCCAAAGACTGCAGATGCGGCGAACAAACGGGCTTCCGAAGGTTACGACACGGTCGACTGGTACTACTCGACCAAGTCCTTGTAAGCCCTGAAAGCCGGTTCGCATGCCCCCGTGTGCGAACCGGCCGGGGGTCGAACGTCAACATTGAATCGGAGTATTGAACCGTGACCGCCTCTGCATCAGCCAAGCCACATCCGGGCGCTGAATCAAGGCTTGAGCACTTCCCGATTGCCCTTTTTTCCACCGTAATGGGGATGGCCGGACTGAGCATTGCCTGGATCAAGGCCGCCCATGTCGGCGGCGCCCCCGCGGTGATCGGCGAATCGCTGCGCCTGCTCACAAGCGGTCTGTACGTCTTTCTGCTCATCGTGTACGCGATGAAGCTGCTCCGCCATCCGGACGCCGTCGCCGCCGAACACTCACACCCGGTGCGGCTGAACTTCTTTCCCGCCATATCCATCGGCCTCATCCTGCTGTCGATCGCCTGGACATCGACTGCGCCCGGCGTTGCGCGGTACATGTGGGGCATGGGAGTGATCGCCCACCTGCTGTTCACGCTGTCCGCGATGAGCAGCTGGATTCACCATACGCATTACGACATCAAGCACGCCAACCCCGCGTGGTTCATTCCGGTGGTGGGCAATATCCTGGTGCCGATTGCCGGCGTGCGCTACGCACCGCCCGACATCAGCTGGTTCTTCTTCAGCATCGGGCTGGTGTTCTGGCTGGTGCTCCTGACCATCGTGCTCTATCGCCTGTTCTTCCATGAAGCGCTTCCGGCACGCCTCACACCCACCCTGTTCATCCTCATCGCACCGCCGGCAGTGGGTTTCATCTCCTACCTCGCGCTGACCGATTCGCTCGATGGCGCGGCGCGCGTGCTGTACTTCGTTGCGCTCTTCCTCACCCTGCTGCTGGCAAGCAACGCCCTGCGCTTCCTGCGCCTGCCTTTCTTCATCTCGGCCTGGGCCTACTCTTTCCCTCTGGCTGCGATGGCGATCGCCACCTTCGAAATGCATGTGCGCAGCGGCCTCGCTTTCTATGCCGGCCTTGGGTGGGCCCTGCTCGCCTTGCTGTCAGCGGTGGTGATCGTGCTGAGCTGGAAAACACTGATCGCCGCGAAACGGGAGCAGATCTGCGTACCCGAGTAAATGCGGCCCGCCGCCGGGCCAGCGGGAAGCGCAGCAGGTGTCTGCAAGCTGGAGGGCGGCCGGAGGTGAACCCCCCATGCAATCGACGAGTCGAGCCGCCCCATCCGCGCCCCACGAAAATCGCGCCACGTCCCTGAAGCGGCGCGGCGTATTTCAGTGGCACGCGCTCTTCCGGATGGCACACGTGCTGCTCCTTCTTGTGCTGGCCGCCATTGCCGTTTCTGCCAGCGCCGCCAGCGTGGCCGATCAGACCGTGGAGACAAACGCCTCTCCTGCGGCGCTGTCGGTCTTTGTACGCGAGGGCTGCCCGCATTGCACCGCTGCAAAGGACTTCCTCAGGCAACTGGCTGCCGAGCGTCCTGATCTCCGCATCGTCTTCCGCGAAGTCGATCGCGACGAAACGGCGCGCGACGCGCTGATTGAGCTGAGCCGCAGCGCCGGGATCTGGCCGCCGGGTGTGCCCATGTTCGTGATCGGAGACCGCATTCTGGTTGGCTTCGACGATGCCGAGCACATGGGCGCCGAACTGCGCGCGCTGATCGGAGACCGACCGATAAACGACGCAATCGAGACCCGGCAGTTCGGCACCCTGAGCGCCTCGGAGCTGGGCCTGCCCCTGTTCACGCTGAGCATGGGCCTGCTGGACGGCTTCAACCCCTGCGCAATGTGGTTGCTGCTGTTCCTGCTGTCGCTGCTGGTGCGTCTGAAGAGCCGCAGACGCATGGCGCTGGTCGCTGGCACCTTCGTGCTGGTGAGCGGCGCGGTGTACTACGCGTTCATGGCCGCGTGGCTGAACATATTTCTGTTCGTGGGCATGTCGGCAGCGATTCGGGCCGCCCTTGCCTGCGTGGCCATTCTGATCGGCATCATCAATGTAAAGGACTTTGTCGCGGCGGGCCGCGGCATATCGCTTTCGATCCCCGACTCGGTGAAGCCCGGGCTTTATGCCCGGATCCGCGACATCCTCAAGGCAGAGCGTCTTGGCGCCTCGCTGGTGGGCGTTGCGGTGCTGGCCGTCATCGTCAACTTCGTCGAGCTCCTGTGCACTGCCGGTCTGCCTGCCCTGTACACGGCAGTCCTCACCCAGCAGCAACTCGGCCCCCTCGCACACTATGCCTATCTCGGGCTCTACATCGTCGGCTACATCGCGGACGATGCCCTGATGGTCACGCTGGCCGTCATTGCGCTGGGCAGTGCGAAACTCGGCGAAAGGGGTGGCCGGGCGCTCAAGCTGCTCAGCGGCATCGCCATGCTTGGCCTGGGCCTGATCATGCTGCTCAGACCCGAATGGCTCAGCTGAGCCCGACGCCACCGCCACACAAGTAAATACGGCGACCTGTCTGTGCAGGCCGCCGTATTTCTTCGCGGTGTTCAATCAGGATCAGTGCTGATGATTGCCGTGGCTGTGGTGGTGATGGTGGTGATGGTGGTGATGGTGGCCATGCTCTTGTTCGCCGGGCGTAACAGGCTTGACTGTGCCCTGGATGTAGTCCTTTACCGCCTGCAGCGGATCCGTCTCGCCACACATCACGACCTCGATACCACGCTGTCCCAGACGCGCGACAAAGCCCTCACCCGCGCCGCCGGTCACCAGTGCGTCAACACCGTCGATCGGATGGTGATCGCCGTGAAACTCGTGGAATGACATTTCCCTGGGCAGATCCAGTCGCTCTACTTCACGTGGCGAACACGGATTGCTGATGTCGTAGATCAGAAAGCGCCTCGCCTTGCCTGCATGGGCGGTGACGGTGCTGAAGTTCTGGCTTGTGACTGCAACTCTCATGATGGGTACTCCTGCTGTGCATTGCCTCAAACATGAGGCGGTCGCTCCCGCCTTGCCGATTGCGCCACACGCCGGCGCCGGGGAAAGGGTGCGGACCTGACCGATCAGGCCGTTCCGCTCTCGTCCTCGCCGATGCGGACAACCGCATCGGACAGCCACATGTACGGGGGCACTTCAAGATTGGTCGGCGCCGGCTGGCTCAGGAAGACACGGCCGGCCAGATCGAAGGTGGAACCGTGACACGGGCACAGAAAGCCGCCCGGCCAGTCGGCCCGGACACCGCTTTCCGCACCCGGCGCGAACTTCTCGGAGGGCGAGCAGCCCAGGTGGGTACAGATGCCGACAACCACCAGAAACTCGGGGTTGATCGAGCGGTGCCGGTTTGCCGCATACGCCGGCTGCTGGTTTTCACTGGAGCCGGGATCGGCGAGATCCTGGTCATGCCCTTCCAGCGCAGCCAGCATTTCCGGCGTGCGACGGAGAATCCACACCGGCTTTCCGCGCCATTCGACGGTCATCATCTCGCCGGCGGCCAGTTTGCTGACATCCGCCTCGACAGGCGCACCTGCGGCGCGCGCACGCTGGGACGGCGTCAGGCTGGCCACAAAGGGGACGGCACTCGCTGCGGCTGCAACGGCACCAGCTCCGCCTGTGGCAATGAGCAGTTTACGACGGTCCTTAAGGCAGTCAGACATGGACGCTCCCTCGTTCGGTTCTTGCGATTGAAATGCGTTCGAAAAAAGGAAGCGAGGCCGGATGTCGTGCCATTCAGGCACTTGTCATACGCAATCGCAGCACCAAGGGGTTGGGGGGTCTCAGAGGTGAAGACCGGACGACGATTGCGATACAGCCTCGCTTCACATTCGAATTAGCAATCTGCGTGCCAAACAGGAAACCTATATTTTTCAGATAGATGCAAAACAGCCCCGATTCCACCGCGCTGCCACGGCTGCCATGATGGCAGTACCTGCCAATCGATCTGGCAGCCGTCAGTCCAGCGCCTTGTCCAGCCCGAGCGCTTTCAGGCGCCGGTAGAGCGTGCGTTCGCTCAACCCCAGTCTGGCAGCGAGCTCACGCCGGCTCCCCCGATGGCTGATCACCGCCTGTCGCAGCACCTGGTGTTCGAGTTCGCCAAGATCCGGCACGGCATGCCCGCCCAAGGCAATCGCTGCGCTCTCATGCACAGACCGACCCGGTGGGGGCATGGCGGCAGCCCCCTGCCTGATCTCTTCAGCCAGATGTTCAGGATGAATCATGTCGCCGTCACACATCAGGCTCGCACGCTCCAGCACATTGCGAAGCTCACGCACATTGCCCGGAAACGGATAGGCCGCGAGTACCTGCATGGCATCGGCGGACAGTTCAAGCTTGCGGTTCGGCGCGACACGTTCGAGCAAGGAAGTGACCAGCAGGGGCAAGTCTTCAAGCCGCTCGCGCAAGGGTGGAACAATGATCGGAAAGGTATTCAGGCGAAAGTACAGGTCCTGCCGGAACGACCCGTCGCCGATCATCTCCTGCAGGGGGCGGTGGGTCGCCGACACCAGACGAATATCGGCGCGGCGCAACTCGGTTGAGCCGACGCGACGATAGGTGCCGGTTTCGAGCAGGCGCAGCAGCTTGACCTGCATGCTCAGCGGAATGTCGCCGACCTCGTCGAGGAAGAGCGTGCCGCCGCTGGCGGCCTCGACGAGCCCCGGCTTGCGCGCCACCGCGCCGGTGAAGGCGCCACGCTCATGGCCGAAGACTTCACTCTCGAACAGGGTATCGGGGAGCCCGGAGCAATCCACCACCACGAAGGGCCGATCCGCACGCCGGCTGGCTTCATGCACCGCACTGGCGACAAGTTCCTTGCCGGTGCCGGACTCGCCCTGCAGCAGGACGCTGGCCTCCGATGGCGCAACCCGCACCACCAGTTCCAGCATGCGCTGAAAGGCGGGCGCACGGCCGATCAGGCCATGGTTGTCGGACACCCCGCGCGCAACCGGCATCGGCTCCATCTTCTCGATGAACCAGGCGATCTCCCCGCTGCCGTCACGGACCGGCGAAAGCTCGATGTTGACGTACTCCTCGCCACGCGGTGTGTGATGCAGATGCAGCACCCGCTCACGCTGCCCGGACTGCAGGCTTCGCGACAGCGGACAGGACTCTCCTGCCCGGTCGCAGGGGACGCTGTAGTGATGCGACACGTCGTAGCAGGTGCGACCGACCACGCTGCGACCGTCGGCGCACGAACTTCGGTACGCCGCATTGGCCGCGATGATCCGGTAGTCACGGTCGCACAGGATGTGGGGTTCCGGCAGCGTTTCTATGAATGAAACGAGTTCTGGCAGTGGTCGCGGGTCGGCAGACATGGACTGTCACTCTTGACATGTTGGCGCAACCAATCTGCCACTATGGCACAAACAGGTCAATCAAAATATTCAATTACTTAACCAACAATTTGATTTTAATCAACTTTTTATTGCTTTTATGTGTGGTACGGATCTTGATAGGATTCAAGCAAACCTGGAGTTTCCTATGCCACAAGCTGCCACATCCGATCGCAAACTCGTTCGTGAACTCGTCCTGGTCGTCCTGATCAAGCTTGTTCTGATCACCGCCCTGTGGTGGGTTTTCGTTCGCGAGGAGAAGGTGCCCGTGGCGCCCGACAGCGTTGCAGCCAGGTTTGCACCGTCAGCATCTGCAAAACAACAAATCTCGATTGATGGAGAACACGATGGTCAGTGAACAACTCGTAGACCTGTCGCGGCTGCAGTTTGCCGCAACAGCGATGTACCACTTCCTGTTTGTGCCGCTTACGCTTGGCATGGTCTGGATGCTGGTCATCATGGAGAGTGTCTATGTAATGACGGGCAAGACCGTCTACAAGGACATGACCAAATTCTGGGGCAAGCTGTTCGGCATCAACTTTGCACTTGGCGTCACCACCGGCATTACGCTCGAGTTTCAGTTCGGCACCAACTGGGCGTACTACTCGCACTACGTGGGCGACATCTTCGGCGCCCCGCTTGCCATCGAGGGCCTGATGGCCTTCTTCCTCGAATCGACCATGATCGGTCTGTTCTTCTTCGGCTGGGACCGGCTCTCGCGCCGCCAGCATCTGCTGGTGACGATTCTGATGGCGGTGGGGACAAACCTGTCTGCCCTGTGGATTCTGATCGCCAACGGCTGGATGCAGAACCCGGTCGGGGCCGAGTTCAGCTATGAAACCATGCGCATGGAACTCACCGACTTCTGGGCGGTGCTGTTCAATCCGGTCGCACAGGGCAAGTTCGTGCATACGGTGTCGGCAGGCTATGTCACCGGCGCAATGTTCGTGCTGTCGATCTCGGCCTGGTACCTGCTGAAGGGGCGTGATATCGAGTTTGCCAAGCGCAGCTTCCGCATTGCGGCCGCTTTTGGCTTTGCGTCGGTGTGCTCGGTGATCGTGCTCGGCGACGAGTCCGGCTACGCACTCGGCGAAGCCCAGCAGACCAAGCTCGCCGCGATGGAAGCCATGTGGGAAACCGAACCGGCGCCCGCCAGCTTCAACGTGATCGCCATCCCCAACCAGGAGGAGATGAAGAACGACTTTGCCATTCATATCCCCTGGGCGATGGGCATCATCGGCACCCGTTCGCTCGACAAGGAACTGCCCGGCATCAAGGAGATCCTGGTCAAGAATCGCGAGCGCATCGTCACCGGCATCGAAGCTGTTCGCCTGCTTGAGAAGCTGCGTCAGGCGCCGGCCGACGACGCGACCCGTGCTGCCTTTGACAAGGTGAAAGCCGATCTCGGCTTCGGCCTGCTGCTCAAGAAGTACGTCGTGTCGATGGATGATGTCACCCCGGAGATCATCGACCGCGCCACCCGCGACACCCTGCCCCGCGTCGCGCCGCTGTTCTGGACCTTCCGCATCATGGTGGCGATGGGCTTTGCCATGCTCGCGCTGTTCGGTCTTGCGCTGTGGTATTCGATCAAGGGCGATTTCGCCACCCGCACCTGGCTGCTGAAGTGGTCGCTGTGGTTCCTGCCCGTTCCCTGGCTGGCCTGTGAGATGGGCTGGTTTGTCGCCGAGTATGGCCGGCAGCCCTGGACCATCTACGGCGTACTGCCGACCCACCTTTCGGTGTCGACGCTGACCGTGGAAAGTCTGTATGGCTCGCTCGCCGGTTTCATCGGCTTCTACACCCTGCTGCTCGTGGTCGAGATGTACCTGATGGTTCGCTTTGCCCGCCAGGGGCCGGGCAGCCTCGGTACTGGCCGTTATCTCAACGAAACCCACCACGCTGCTGCCAAAGCCTGATCAGGAGCCAAGACCATGATCTTCGATTACCCGACCCTGAAACTCATCTGGTGGATTCTCGTGGGCGTACTGCTCGTGGGCTTTGCCATCATGGACGGTCACGACATGGGCGTCGGCACGCTGCTGCCCTTCGTCGGCAAGAACGACGAAGAGCGTCGAGTCGTGATCAACACTGTAGGACCGCACTGGGATGGCAACCAGGTGTGGTTCATCACCGGCGGCGGCGCCATCTTTGCCGCCTGGCCGCTGGTGTATGCCACCGCCTTCTCCGGCTTCTACTGGGCCATGCTGGCCGTGCTGTGGGCCCTGTTCTTCCGGCCCGTCGGCTTCGACTACCGCAGCAAGATCCACAACGCCACGTGGCGGACGACCTGGGACTGGGGCCTGTTCGTCGGCGGTGCGGTGCCGCCGCTGATCTTTGGCGTCGCATTCGGCAACCTGCTGCAAGGCGTGCCCTTCCACTTCGACAACAACTTGGTGTCGTACTACACCGGGTCGTTCTGGGGCCTGCTGAATCCGTTTGCGCTGCTTGCCGGCGTGGTGAGCACGGCGATGATCACCTTCCATGGCGCGATCTATCTGGCGCACCGTACGGAGGGTGAAATACAGAACCGGGCGCGCACCGCCGCACTGGTATTCGGTGCGCTGATGCTGGTGGGCTTCACTGGTGCCGGCATCTGGCTGGCGCAAGGCAACTTCGGCTACGTGATCACCTCTGCCGTTGATGCCGCAGCCCAGCCCAACCCGATGTCGAAGACCGTTGTGCAGCAAAGCGGCGCCTGGTTTGCGAACTACCGCGACATGCCACTGACCCTGATCGTGCCGGCAATCGCCTACCTCGGCACCGCCGTTGGCATGCTGATGGTGGCGCGTGGCCGCACGCTCACCGCATTCGTCGCATCGTCGTTCGCCATCGTGGGCGTGATCGGTACGGCCGGGGTGTCGATGTTCCCCTTCCTGATGCCGTCCTCGACCATGCCGGCCGCCAGCCTGACGGTGTGGGACAGCGTCTCCAGCCATCGCACACTGGGCATCATGTTCTGGGCCACGATCATCTTCATGCCCCTGATCATCATCTACACGAGCTGGGCCTACAAGGTGATGTCGGGCAAGGTCACGACCGCCTACATCCGCGAAAACGAACACTCGGCCTACTGAGCCAATAGAGAAAGGAGCACACGATGTGGTATTTCGCATGGGTACTGGGCATTGGCTTTGCCGTCCTGCTGGCAATTCTGAACGCCATGTGGGGCGAGAACGAAGCCGCACGCGAGGAGGCCCGGGGCGGCGGATCCCGCCCGACGGGCGCCGACAATGACCGACCGGCAAACTGACCCGGCGGTTGTCCAGCCCGGCAGCAGCATTCAGTTGCTGCCGCTGCTCGCCGCCATCGCCATCATGCTCGGCATCACCATCTGGCCGGGGGCGCTCGCCGCACCCGGCGGTGGAGCCGACCATTGGGCCGCGATGGCGCTGTTCTGGGCGATGAGTGCCGGTTTCGTGACGGGCGTCGGTTTCAGACCGCGCTTTTTCGCCTGGCGCTGGCTGTTTTCCGGGCTTGCGTGTCTGGGCGGCGTCGCGCTGGCGGCCATAAGGCTGTACACCCTCGGCTGATTTCCGCGCTGGCCTTGCCGCATCGTGCGACAGCGCCAGCATTTTCAGACTGCAGCAAGCCTCAGCCCTCCGGTTTCAGGCCCTGCTGCTCAACAATGAATCAGAAATGATCGATTTACTGCTTTGCAGACCGCCCGGCACTGCGAGCTGACCGCCCCCGCGGGACCCTCTGTACGACGGTAGAGGGATGGGCACATGCGCAACGCGCACACGCCGCTGGAACAAAGGAGACATCGTGAACTTCCACTGGAAAAAACTGTTCGGAGCGGGTCTGCTGGTCACCCTGCTCCACGGCCCGACACCCGCACTCGCGACGACAGCGCCGCTTGCGCACCCAGCGAAGTCCGCCTCGACCTCGACTGTTACCACGGACCATAGCCAGCTCGAAGCGTTGAAGGGCCCTTTCGCGACGGGCCCGGATGTCACCCGCGCCTGCCTCAGCTGTCACAACAAGGCAGGGCACCAGGTGATGAAGAGCATTCACTGGACCTGGGAAGCGGTGAGCCCGACCACCGGCAAGAAGCTCGGCAAGAAGTTCGCCGCGAACAATTTCTGCGGTTCGCCGATCTCCAATGAGCCACGCTGTACCAGCTGCCACGCCGGTTATGGCTGGGAGGACAAGGACTTCGACTTCACCAATCAGGAGAACGTCGATTGTCTCGCCTGTCACGATACGACGGGCACCTACAAGAAGATTGCCACCGACGCCGGGCACCCGCTGTACGAACCGCGCGAAATGCCCAAGGGCAGTGGCAATATCGTGCAACCACCGGATCTGGCGAAGATCGCCCAGCATGTCGGGCAGCCCGGGCGCGAAAACTGCGGAGCCTGCCACTTCAACGGCGGTGGCGGAGACGCGGTGAAACACGGGGACCTGGACAGCTCACTGATCAAGCCAAGCCGCGAGCTCGATGTGCACATGGCGGTCGATGGCGCCAGCATGACCTGTGCTGACTGCCACACCTTCAATGCACACCAGCCCTCGGGCAGTCGTTACGCGGCCAACCCGAAGGATACGCACGGGCTCGATCTGCCCGTCGACGACCACAACCGCGCAACATGCGAATCCTGCCATGGCGTGACGCCGCACATGGAGGACCGGATCAACAGGCATGCCGACAGACTCGCCTGCCAGACCTGCCACATTCCAGAGTTCGCACGTGGTGGCCTGGGGACCAAGATGCTCTGGGACTGGTCGACTGCCGGCAAGCGGGGGCCAGACGGCAAGCCGTTGTTCATCAAGAACGACCATGGACACCTGATCTACTCTGCCGAGAAAGGCGACTTCGAGTACGGCGAGAACGTGCGCCCGGTATACAAGTGGTACAACGGCGTGGTTCATCAGATCGCGATCACCGACACGATCGACGACACGAAAGTCCTTGAGCTCAACGCGGTCGAGGGCTCGGCGAAGGACCCCAATGCCCGCATCTGGCCGTTCAAGGTCATGCACGGCAAGCAGCCCTACGACAAGATCAACAAGACCCTGGTCGTCAATCATGTCTACGGCAAGGACGACACTGCCTTCTGGGGCAACTTCGATTACGCCAAGTCAATCAAGGCCGGCATGGATTACGCGGAGCTTCCCTACAGCGGCGAGTTCGGTTTCATCGAAACCCGCATGAACTGGTTCATCACCCACATGGTCGCGCCCAAGGAGAAAGCCGTTCCGTGCCAGGAATGCCACACCCGCTCCGCTGACGGCCGCCTTGCCGAGATCACGGACATCTACATTCCGGGTCGTGATCACAACAAATGGATCGACATGCTGGGCGGCATGCTCATCGCCGGCTCCATCGGAGCAGGCCTGCTGCATGGCCTGATCCGCATCGTCACCCGTCGCAGGAGGCATGAACAATGAGCACCGGACGCATCTACATCTACAAGCGCTATGAACGGTTCTGGCACTGGTCGCAGGCTGCGCTGATCATCATCATGATGATCACCGGTTTCGAGATACACGGCAGCTACGCGCTGCTCGGCTTTGGCAAGGCCGTGAGCGTGCACACCGTGGCCGCATGGTCGCTGCTGTTACTGTGGGCCTTCACCATCTTCTGGCAGTTCACGACGGGCGAATGGCGGCAGTACCTTCCATCGATGAAGAACGTGCTGGCGATGGTCAACTACTACACCATCGGGATCTTCAGAAACAGCCCGCACCCCTTCCACAAGACGGCGCGCCACAAGCACAACCCCTTGCAGCGCCTGGCCTACCTGGCCTTGCTGGCCTTCATCTCACCGCTGATCTGGGTGTCGGGCCTGCTGTATCTGTTCTACGGCAACTGGGGGCAGCTTGGTCTGGCGCAATACCTGTCGCTCGAGTCGGTTGCGCTGGCGCATACGATCGGGGCCTTCATGATCACGGCCTTCTTCTTCATCCACGTCTATCTCACCACCACCGGACATACGGTCTTCGCCCACATCAAGGCCATGATCACGGGATGGGAGGAGTCCGACCAGCCACATTGACCCTGTGGCGGCAGCCATTCCCGCGCAAGCGCACTCGCCCCGGCAGAAGCTTCGTCTTTCCGCCGGGGCGAGTGCGCTTTCACGCCCGGCATCGGACTGAAGATGCCGGGAATTGCAGTCGACAGCGAAATACTGTATTTTTTTACAGCCAACCAACTAGCCGCTGTTTTCAGCCCGCACACCTGCGCGGGCATCGAACGCCTGTCACCTGCCTTGAACACCATGACCAGTGAGATCGACATCAAGCTCGTCCGCCTGTCCGAACCATCGCTCGACGCCTGGCTGGGGCTGCTGGGCGAGCACTTCGGGTGGCTGCCGACGACAGTGCGGCGTCCATCGACAATGACCGGACTGCTCGACGCGGTCGGCACGCGGGCGCGTGTCAAGGAAGGCGGCGTGCTTGAGCTCTCGGCAAGCACAGCCGCCGATGAAGAGGTCTTTCTCAAGATTCCCGCAGACAGCTGGGCGTGGGAGTAACGCTCACCGCAAGACGTCACTGAAGCTCATTGCGTCCTGCTGCCGCCGATCATGTGCAGGAAGAGCATCAGCATGCCCACGCGCCGCCCTTCCTCAACATCTTTCGGAGTTTGCGTCGGCGCTGGTATTGGCTCCGCAGTCTGGGCCGGGCATTGCGTCCCGCTCCCGGGCGCCTTCTCACGCGTGGGGTCATCCGCCGCATGTTCCGGCCCACACGACTCGGCGGGCGGCACGTCAAGGCTGGCGATCACTGCACCAGCCTGCCCTGCCAGGAGAGCGAAACTGCATGTCAGCACCACCAAGCCCTGCCTGATCGAAGTCCGTCCGGATGCCACATGATCAGCACCATCGACACGCGAACTGTCGCGCATCAGACACCCTGCCTCAAGTACCTGAGCGGGCCCCGCCTTCAGCAGCCTCAACAACCGTTTTCCGTAACGCATGAGCTCACCTCCCATTGTCCGCGGACGGACCCATATGGGACATGAACCGGTCTCAGGCCGATCTCTCCCATCCTTGCAGGCTTGGCGCCCCGTGGCGCGTGCTCGCCCGCAGGCTCGCCGTCAGCTTCACCTTACGGTGCATTGCCGACCCGGGTAATACCTGAATCGTCGAATACGGGCTACCGGGACGATGGTAGTGAGCGCCAGCCCCTTCAAGCGCTGCGCCTCGTCCTCGCCGCGGCAATGCCTGCATGGCATGAGACCGCAAGCCATGCCGAAATCATCTGCAACGGCAACCGGCAGTGTGCTCAAACCCGGTCCCCACGCGCCAAACCTGCGTTGCGGGACGAGCTGCCTCTCATCCAGCCCAAGGCGAAAATCGCAGCACGGATTGCTGCACGCGGCTCTGCGCACGTCCGAATCCGGCCGAAAAAGCGCTACCTGATTTCAGGTACTGCGCTATTTGTCTGGATTTGTTACTTTCGTTGAATAAGCGCAAGCACATGCATCGCCCGCGTCGCGATTCATGCGCATAACAGACCAGCGCAGGAAGGGACTCCGGGTGACAAACAACAACACAGCGCCCTCTGCCGCCTCGCTACCCACAGCAAAGGCAGCGCACGATGGCGTCACATCCGCACGACGCCGGCAGGATGGGGACGGCAGACCGCCGTTTGCACCTTCGTTCACCATTTCGACCAGCGCCCGCTCTGCCGCGAACGCCCAGGCTGCGCGCACAGCACAGTCCGCTCAAACGGGATCCCCCTCCGTCCCGCCCGGTTGGGATGATCGCGCATGTCTGGATCGGATTCTCGATCTGATCCGCCGGCGTCATGACTGCAATTTCGGCCAGTTCAGGCAGGACATGCTGATCAGCCATATCCGCCACCGCATGGCGCTGCATGCCCTGCATGCGCTCCCGGACTATGTACGCATGCTCGATTCGGACCCGGGTGAAGCGGAAGCGCTGTTCAAGGTGCTGCTGATCGGAGTCTCCGTGTTCTTCCGCGACCCCGAAGCATGGAAGGTGCTCGACACCGACGTCCTTGCGCCAATGATCGAGGCCGCGGTGGCAGGCAAAGCGATCCGGGTCTGGGTGCCCGCCTGTTCTACGGGTGAAGAAGCCTATTCGGTCGCGATCCTGATCCTCGACGCGCTGCGTCGTGCGAAGAAACACTGCCCGCTTCAGGTGTTCGCCACCGACATCAACGATGCAGCCCTGCAATATGGGCGCCGCGGGATCTATCCTGACGAGATAAAGGATCATGTCGCCGCAGCGTACCTGGCGCGCTACTTCGTCCCGTGCGACCCGGATGGCCGTTATCAGCTGCGCACGGAAGTGCGCGACTGCGTGGTCTTCGGCGTGCAGAATGTCATCAGCGATCCGCCCATATCCAGGGTGGACCTGATCTGTTGTCGCAACCTGCTGATCTACCTTGATGACAGCACCCGGCAGGCGCTCTTTTCATCGTTTGACTTTGCCTTGAACCCAGGCGGCCATCTCTTTCTCGGCTGCGCAGAAACCCCTGGCCGGCACACGGATCTGTTCGTGCCGGTTTCCAGAAAATGGCGCATCTACCGTCACCGGGATCGCTGCAAGACTTCAGGTGTGCCCATGCCCACTAAACCGGACAGCTGGTCTGTGACCGTACCCGACGCCAGGCCGTCCGCGTCGCGGGACGATGACGTGGCGAGCCTGACCCGCAGACTGCTGCAGGCGCATTTTCCGCCCACGGCCGTGCTGGTCAGCACCAGCTTCGAAACATGCTATTTCTGCGGCCCGACAGAGCACTTCCTGCAGATGCCCCGCGGCGCACCAACCCTCGACCTGCTCGCTCAAGCCCGTGAAGGCCTTCGGTCACGGCTTGGATGCGCGCTCAGGCAGGCGCTCAAGCAGAGAACGACGGTCACTGTCGACGATGCGCGCATACGCGAGGCCCACGGCTACCGGCAGGTGCGTTTCAGCGTCGTCCCGGTTACGGAGCCCGACGGAGGCGACTGCCGGTATCTGCTGGTCGTGTTCGAGAACGCGGGCAATCCACCGGCGAGCGGCAAAAAGACTGGCGACCCGCAGGTAAAACAGCTGGAAGACGAACTGCGCGCCACCCGCGATGACCTGCAGAGCGTGATCGAGCAACTGACAACGTCCAACCATGAGCTGCAGGTCTCCAACGAGGAAGTTGCCGCGATGAACGCGGAACTGCAGTCCGCGAATGAAGAACTCGAGATATCAAGGGACGGACTGAAGTCGCTCAACGACACGCTGAACGCCACCAACCGCACACTGCAGGAAAAGGTCACAGAGCTTCAGACGAGCAACGCCGACATTCGCAATCTGCTGGCCAGCAGTGAGATCGCCACCATCTGCCTCGACCATGGATTTCGCATCAAGTGGCTGACCCCGGGCATGGAGGCCGTCGGCAACATCATCGCGACCGACGTTGGCCGCCCGATAACGGATTTTTCTTCTGACGGGCTCGGCACCGGCATTGTCGAAGAAGCCCAGCAGGTGCTGAAAACCCTGCAGCCGGTTCAGACCGAGTTCAGATCGCGTGACGAGCACTGGTACCTGCGTCGCATCATTCCCTACCGCACCGAGAGCCATCACATCGAGGGCGTCGTGATGACGTACAGCGACGTGACCGAGGCCAGGATTTCCTCCGAACAGGCCACCGCTGCGATGCGCACGATGGCGACCTCGCTCGAGAGGCGTGTTCGCGAGCGCACTGCGCAGTTGCGGACCCTGATGGCCGAGCTGGCATTGAGTGAAGAGCGGGAACGCCGGCTGCTGGCGCGGGACCTGCACGACGACCTTGCCCAGACCCTGGCCATCGTGAAGATCAAGCTCACATCCCTCGAGGGCAGCGAGCGACGGGGCGTACTCAAGGCAGCACTGTCGGAGATGGAGGAGCTCATCGACCAGGCGCATCGCTCGGTTCGCTCCCTGATGCTGCACCTCAGCCCACCGATTCTGGGCACCCTGGGTCTGGTACCGGCACTCGAATGGCTGAGCGAGGAGATGGAGCGTCTGTACGGACTGGCGGTCCACATCGAGCGCGAGGACGACCTGCCCGTTCTGGAAGAGCCCGCACGCACGACCATCTTCCGAGCCATCAGGGAGTTGCTGATCAACGTGTCCAAGCACGCCGACACCAACCTCGCCAGCATCGACTGCCATCGCCAGGAGGGCGACCGGCTCTCCATTACGGTAACCGATCAGGGCCGGGGCTTCGACTACGAGAAGGCGGTGTCCTGTCCGGCAGGCGAAAGTGGTTTCGGGCTCATCAGCGTCAGGGAGCGCATTGAATTCATCGGTGGCGAGATGGAAGTCAGCAGCAGACCGGGGGCTGGCGCCACGATCAGGATCATATTCCCCGCAAGAAAAAGGCAGACACTCAGGGAGGGGCAACAGGATGACGATTCGAGTCCTGCTGGTAGACGATCACAAGATACTGCGTGAAGCGCTCAAGGTCGTCCTTGAGCGCGAGCTCGACATTGCACTGGTCGGTGAATGCAGCGACGGGCTGGACGCACTGACGCTCGCCCGTGAGTTGCACCCGGACGTCGTGCTGATGGACATTGGCCTGCCCGTGATGGGCGGCATCGAGGCGACACGCAGCATGTTGGCCGAACAGCCGAAGATCCGGGTCGTCGCCCTGTCGACCTACTCGGATCGACGAATCGTGCTGCAGATGCTCGACGCCGGCGCGTCGGGCTATGTGGTCAAGTCAGCGGGCCGGGACGAACTCCTGCGCGCTATCCGCGCGGTATCAATGGGCCGCACCTACCTGTGCAATGAAGCCGCCGCGACCCTGGTCGACAGCGTGCGTACCCAGGCGCCCGCGGATCTCCGCAACAACGAGAAACTCGGGCGCCGCGAACGCGAAGTGCTGCAGCTGCTTGCCGAAGGTCACACCTCGCCCGAGATCGCGGACCACCTGTGCATTGCAACGAGCACGGTGGACGTTCACCGCCGCAACATCATGCGCAAGCTTGAACTTCACAGCGTTGCCGAGCTCACGAAATACGCGATTCGCAATGGCCTGACCTCGCCCTGAGGAGCGCCCCACCGCGGACGCGTTCTGTCCGCTCCGTGGCATCCCGACGGCACTTGCAAGCGCCCGTCCCAACCGCATCAAGCCTGCGCAAGAAGGACGCCCTCGAAATCCGGTGCCGTTTCAAGGATCGGGCGCTTCAATCTGCATCTCCAGTTCGCCGCGTTCATGTAACCAAAGTTACACAAGCATCCGGCATAAGGCGTTTAATAATTATTTACTTATATAATAATAAACAACTTCAGTGCGTGGCTGATCCTGTGTCCTGCATGAAGCTGGTTTTCCGGACAGGAGGAGAGGACGTATGAACACAAAGAACCACCCCATTCAGGTACCCGCAGATGAGCATGACGCAGGACGGCGTCGTCTGCTGCTGGGCATGACCGGCCTGCCTCTTGCATCGGGTGTCGGGTTGTCGGTCGTATCACCGGAGTCGAAGGCTGCGCTGCAGACATCTGCGCGCGTCGTCATTGCAGGGAGCGGCCTCGGCGGTCTGGCAATCGCCAACCGGCTTGCACGCGAGCTTGAGGGTGCGAGCATCACCATCGTCGACCGCAAGGAAATTCACAACTACCAGCCCGGCTACACGCTTGTCGCAACAGGCATCTGGCCGGTCGATAAAGTCAGCGATCGCAATGCCGACCTGATCCCGGCAGGCGTCGAGTGGGTGCGTGAGATGGTCGCCGAGTTTGACCCCGAGGCCAACGAAGTGGTGACCGAGAGCGGAAAACGCATCGGCTATGACTATCTCGTTGTCGCCACCGGTCTGCAGCTGAACTTTGAACAGATCGAGGGCATGGACGTGAAGGCCATTGGCCAGAACGGGCTGACCAGCGTCTACCCCAGCCCGGACGCAGCTCAGACCACCTGGAAAACGATGGATGCCTTCCGCCAGAAAGGCGGAACCGCGCTGATGACCCTGCCTGCCACTGCACTCAAGTGCGCCGGCGCGCCTTTGAAGATGACCTTCATGGTAGCCGACCGCCTAAAGCAGTCTGGAACGCGCAGCAGCTCGAAGGTGCTGTTTCACTCCGCGCTCGGTAACGTCTTCAGCGTTCCCAGCATCAACGAGGAAGTGCTGAAACGCTGGGCTGCGCTCGACATCCCGGTGACGTTCAACAGCAAGCTGGTCGCGGTTGATATCGGCGCCCAGCGCGCCACCTTCGCCAGTCCGGAGGGCGAGCGCACCGAAGTCGACTACGACTTCATTCACGTTGTACCGCCGATGAGCGCGCCCGACGTCGTCAGGAACAGCCCCCTGTCGTGGAAAGAAGGGGGTTTCGCCGCCGGCGGCTGGCTCGAAGTCGATCGCGAGACGCTGCGTCATCGTCGCTTCCCCAACGTGTTCGGGCTTGGCGACATCAACGGCACCCCCAAGGGGAAAACCGCCGCAACAATCAAGAAGAGCGCACCACTCGTCGCCCAGAACCTGCTGGACGTGATCGCCGGGCGCGAGCCGTCGCAGCGCTTTGACGGTTACACCTCCTGCCCGCTGCTGCTTCGAGAAGGCGCGGCCCTGCTGGTCGAGTTTGACTACGAAAACCGGCTGACCCCCTCGCTGCCAATGATCGACCCGCTGCAGGACAGCTATTTTGCCTGGCTGATGAAATACCGCCTGCTCAAGCCCGCCTACATGGCGGTCGCCAAAGGCCGGGTATAAGGAGAACGCACCATGTATGAAATCTGGCTTGCAATGAATATCGTCTTCGAGCTTGGCTTGATGTATCTGCCCGTCGTCATCAGCGTCGCAGCCCTTCTGATCATCCTCTTCGGTATTGCGATCGTGCGCGGTCGCCCGGCGTGGTGTGGCGCGGTAAAGCCTGCGATTGGGGTCGGCCTGATCGCACTCATCGGCGCCTTTCTGCTCACCCCGGGGATGACGAAATCCTCATTCGAAAACATGGGTTACTGGGTGGACTGGGCAAACCTGTTCGCCATTTCCGCAGGCTTTGGTGCTGTCGCTGCGGCGCTCACGCTGCCGCTGGCCGCAACCCTGCGCCGCCAGCGCTGACCGCCTGCCTCATCAACCAGGAGGAAATCAACATGAAAAAACTATTGCTGGCCTGCTCGCTCAGCCTGCTGAGCCTGGGCGCACACGCACTTGACATCGGCATCAGCGCGGAAGAAACCCATACCCGGGTTCAGGCCCAGGAAAAGAACCTGCTGTTCGTCGACGTCCGCGACCCGGTTGAAATCATGTTCATCGGCTTCACCGATGAAGTGCATGTTAACGTGCCCTTCATGCTCGTCGACCGTACGCAGTGGAACGAGAAGCGCGGTGTGTTCCGCCTGTACCAGAACCCCGACTTCGTCGCACAGATCAAGGCAGAACTGGAGAAGCGAGGCCTCGGCGCAGACTCCGAAATCATCACCATGTGCCGTTCCGGCAGTGAGCGTGGCGAACCGAGTGCAGCATTCCTGCGCGAAAACGGGTTCCCGAATGCAAGGTACGTGATCAACGGCTTTCAGGGCGCAGCGATCAAGGAAGGCGCTCAGGCGGGCTTCCGCCTGCAGAACGGCTGGCAGAACAGCGGCCTGCCGTGGAGCACAAAGATGAATCCGGAAACGGTCTACCGCCTCGACAAGCGCTGACCTTTAAGTGCCGGCGTCTTTTTGTACGGAAGACGCCGGCGCATCCCCGCCTTACTCGGCTTTGACCGGCGCTGCACGATTCTCTCTCTGATTGAACAACTGCCCGATCAGGTCGACCGGCACCGGAAACACCAGCGTCGAACTCTTGTCACCCGCCACCTGCGTAAGCGTCTGCAAGTATCTCAGCTGCATTGCCGCCGGCTCGCGTGACAGCATCTCGGCCGCATCCTTCAGCGCCTCTGCTGCCTGGCGCTCGCCTTCGGCATGGATCACCTTTGCGCGCCGTTCGCGCTCGGCTTCTGCCTGCCGAGCAATGGCACGCACCATGTTCTCGTTGAGGTCGATGTGCTTGATCTCGACATTCGTCACCTTGATGCCCCAGGAGTCGGTCTGCGCATCGAGGATCTGCTGCACATCGAGATTGAGCCGTTCGCGCTCGGCCAGCATCTCGTCGAGTTCATGCTTGCCCAGCACCGCGCGCAAGGTGGTCTGCGCCAGCTGACTGGTAGCGACGAGGAAATTCTCGACCTGGATGATCGCCTTCTCGGCGTCGACCACGCGGAAGAACACGATCGCATTCACCTTCACCGAAACGTTGTCGCGCGAGATCACGTCCTGCGAGGGTACGTCCATGGTGACCACCCGCAGATCGACCTTCACGATCTGCTGGATGCCCGGAATCACGATCACCAGACCCGGGCCTTTCACCTTCCAGAAGCGCCCGAGCATGAAGATGACGCCGCGTTCGTACTCGCGCAGAATCTTGATCGACGCGACGATCAGGAAGATGAGAAGCAGGATGAGCGGGCCAAGGCCCAGTTGCAGGTCAATCATGATGTTCCCCCTAGTTTTGTGAGGTGCCGGCGGGCGACACGTTCACGATGAGTCCGTCCAGACGGTCTACCCGGACCCGGGCGCCCGGCACCAGTGGCACATCCGAGTGCGCGCGCCAGTTCTCGCCATGCACCCTCACCCACCACTCGCCGCCTCCGGCATCGCCGATGACGGTACCCTGCGCACCGGCCATCTCCTCGCGCCCGCTGACGACCGGCCGTTTGAAACTGCGTGCCGCAAAGCTGCCGATGGCGAGCAGCACGGCCGCGCTCGCAAGCGCCAGTCCGGCCACCAGCGCCAGCGGCACCCCGAAGCCCGGGACCTCGGTATCCATCAGGAACAGTCCGCCCACCACGAAGGCGACGATGCCCCCGACCCCGAGCACACCGAAGCTCGGCACGAAGGCCTCGGCCAGCATCAGGCCCGCACCGATCGCCACCAGCAGCACGCCGGCCCAATTGACCGGCAACAGCTGGAAGGCGTAGAGCGCGATCATCAGCGAGATTGCGCCGGCCACACCGGGCACCCCGAAGCCTGGCGACGTGAACTCGAAGAACAGACCGTAGATGCCGATCATCATCAGGATCAGCGCAACCTGCGGATTGGCGAGTGTGCCGAGAATGCGATTGCGCCAGTCGGGCGCAACACGCTCGATGGCGACCTGTGCGGTAGAAAGGACGACCGTGCGCTCACCCAACTTCACCTCGTGACCGTCGACCTGAGCCAGCAGGTCAGACAGATCGGTCGCGACGAACTCGATCACCCCCTGCTCGAGCGCTTCCGCCGCGCTCATGCTCTCTGCATCGCGCACCGCACGCTCGGCGAACTCAACGTTTCGACCACGCAGCTGGGCCAGGCTGCGAATGTACGCGCTCGCATCCGCCACCGACTTGGCCGCCATCGCGTCGCCGCCGGCGGCTGGTTTGGCTGCAGGCTTTGCGGCCGGCGCCTTGGTTTCGTCGTCGCCCGGCACAGCACTACCCTGCCCTGTTGCCTCGTCGGGGGCATCCTTGTCCGACGCGGACGACAGAATCGACTTCGCTGCTTCGGCAAGGGCCTTCTCTCCACGCGCGGACTCGCCGTCTTCGTCCGGAGAACCGCTTCCCGGACGCGCGCCGCCAAAGCCGATCGCGACCGGCGTCGCCGCCCCCAGGTTGGTGGCTGGCGCCATCGCAGCAATATGGCTGGCGTAAAGGATGTAGGTCCCCGCGCTGGCTGCGCGTGCGCCCTCGGGAGACACGAAGCCTGCAACCGGAACCGGTGAGGCAAGAATGTCCTTGATAATCGAGCGCATTGCGGTATCGAGACCACCGGGCGTATCCATCTCCAGCACGACCAGCCCCGACTTGCGTTCAGCCGCGCGGGCGAGCCCGGCTTGCACATAGTCGGCCGTCGCCGGCCCGATCACGCCGTCGATCCTGAGCACCAGCACCTCACCACCGGGCGCAGCGCTTTGAGCAGCGCTGCCGGCAGGAAGAACGAGTGCTGCCAACAGCAACAGCCCCGCCTGAAAAACCCTCGAGAACCACCTTCGCATCATTCAGCCACCTCCCGATCTTGCGCGTACCGGAAACGGAAAACCTTGATGTGCTTCTGTATTCGGAGTATCTCGCTCCCAGGTAAGTTCAGCGCAGCAACTCCGATCGTTATTCGATTTTCTTGCTTCGATATACCCGCTGGATTCGCTAACCTATGTGCGATTGCCCGCAATGGCGTCCCGCAGGCAGCTGCGCTGTACCCCGGACGCTGGCTGAGCGCGCGGGCATGCACGACGACCAAAAATCAACACTGAAGAACTGGAGTCACGAGAATGTCGAACTGGTATTCCGACAACGCAAAGTCGATTGGTCGCACCCCGCTGGTGCGGCTCAACCGCGTCATTGATGGCGCACAGGCAACCGTGCTGGCCAAGATCGAGGGGCGCAACCCGGCCTATTCGGTCAAGTGCCGCATTGGCGCCGCGATGATCGAGGACGCAGACCGCCGTGGCCTGCTCGGCCCGGGCAAGGAACTGGTCGAGCCGACCAGCGGCAACACCGGCATCGCGCTCGCCTTCGTCGCCGCGGCACGTGGCATTCCGCTGACGCTGACCATGCCTGAGACGATGAGCATCGAACGCCGCAAGCTGCTGGTGGCCTACGGTGCCAAGCTGGTGCTGACAGAAGGCGCGCGCGGCATGGCCGGCGCCATCGCGAAGGCGGAAGAAATCGCCGCCGCTGACCCCGATCGCTATGTCCTGCTGCAGCAGTTCAAGAACCCGGCCAACCCCGCCATCCACGAAGCCACCACCGGCCCGGAAATCTGGAACGATACCGACGGCGAGATCGACATCCTGGTGTCGGGCGTGGGCACCGGCGGCACCATTACCGGTGTTTCGCGTTTCATCAAGAAAACCCGCGGCAAGGCTATCCTGAGCGTGGCCGTGGAACCCTCGGCCAGCCCGATCATGACGCAGAAGCTCGCCGGCGATGAACTGAAACCCGGACCGCACAAGATCCAGGGCATCGGCGCCGGCTTCATCCCCGACGTGCTCGACATGTCGCTGATCGACCAGGTCGAAACCGTCAGCAACGAGGACGCGGTCGAATACGCCCGCCGTCTGGCGCGCGAGGAAGGCATCCTGTGCGGCATCTCCTGCGGCGCAGCAACCGCAGTTGCCGCCCGCCTCGCCCGCGACCCGCAGCATGCCGGCAAGACCATCGTGGTCGTGCTGCCCGATTCGGGCGAGCGCTACCTCAGCACGGTGCTGTTCGACGGCCTCTTCGACGAAAGCGGCCGGGCCGCCTGATCAGGGCAGCAGCGACAAAAAAGGCGACCCGCGGGTCGCCTTTTTCATTTTGCCGTTTGCCGCTTACTTGGCAGCGGCGCGAGCCTGATCAAGCCAGCTCTTGTAGGTGTCGGCATGGCCTTTCACCCAGGCGTCGACGTGACGCGTGATGTCGGCCGCCTTGTTCTCACCGTCGCGCATGCGCTTGTTCTGAGCGCTGATGTCGTTGTTCGACAGCTTCATGATGGCAAACAGCTTGGCCGCTGCCGGGTTGGCATCAGTAAAGGCGCGGTTGGCCACGATGTGCTGGTTGTTGGCCTGGAAGCCGTAGTTCGAACCATCAGGCAGCGCGGTATCAACGTTCTTGCGCTCACCCGGCAGTGCGGAGAACGGAACCTTGAGCCAGGTCACGTCCTTGCCCGGAACCAGCACCCCGCTCACCCAGTACGGCGTCCAGGTGTAGTACAGAACGGACTCACCCTGATTCTGACGGGCGATGGTGTCAGCGATGATGGCTGCGTAGGAGCCCTGCTTGTGGGTGATGCGATCACGCAGACCGTAAGCATCGAGGTGATGCTCGATCACCTTTTCGCAGCCCCAGCCCGGGTTGCAACCGGCCAGGTCAGCCTTTCCGTCACCGTCGGTATCGAACAGCTTCGCGATCTTCGGATCCTTGAGCTGGTCGATGCTGGTGATGTTGTACTTGTCAGCAGTGGCCTTGTCGATCAGGTAGCCCTGCAGCGCACCACCGGAATACACGCCTTCACGATACAGCTTGGCGTCGCCACCGGCCTTCTCGTAGAAATCGACGTGGAGCGGGTTCCAGTGGTCGGCCATGAAGGTCGCGTCGCCATTGCCGAGTGCGATATGACCGGCTGCGTATTCGATCTCCTTGATCGGCTCGACTTCATAGCCAAGATCGGTCAGCGCACGCATTACCAGTTCGGTCTGGAAGGTTTCCTCGGCGATCGAGCTCTTGATCGGCTGGACCTTGACGCCCTTGCCCGGCATCTCCGCAGCAATGGCGTGGACCGGAACGGCAGTGGCGAGAACGAGGGCTGCACCGCCCAGAATCTGCTTCAGGAAATTTCTCTTTTGCATATGTAACTCCTTTGTGAATGGTCAGTGACGAATTGAGACGCGAAATTACGCACTCTTCGCCGCATTGCCGGTGCTGTTGGTGCGCCGGGGCGCAAAGAACAGACCGAGCGGACCTGATTGATACCAGCGCCCGGTTTTGCGACCCGGACTTGCCATTGCCTGCGTGATGCGATCAAGCATGATGGCCAGAATCACGATGCCGAGACCGCCAACTGTCGCCAGTCCCATATCGAGGCGGCCAATGCCGCGCAGCACCATCTGCCCCAGACCACCCACTGCGATCATCGAGGCGATCACCACCATCGACAGCGCGAGCATCAGGGTCTGGTTGATACCGGCCATGATGGTGGGCATGGCCAGCGGCAGTTGCACTTTTGTCAGCAGTTGCCACGGCGATGCACCAAATGCGCGCGAGGCTTCGATCAGGTCGGCACGTACCTGCCTGATGCCGAGGTTGGTGAGACGGATCAGCGGCGGCAGCGCAAACACGATGGTCACCACCACGCCGGGCACGTTGCCGATACCGAACAGCATCACTACCGGAACCAGGTACACGAACGCGGGGGTGGTCTGCATCGCATCCAGCAGTGGTCTTGCAACCGACTCCAAACGATCGCTGCGCGCCATGGCGATGCCCAACGGCAAGCCAATGACCATGCAGAACGCAACCGAGGTCAGCACCAGCGACAGCGTCACCATGGCTTCGCTCCAGGCACCGATGAAGCCGATCATCAGCAGCGACAGGACCGAACCGATCGCCAGCCGCCGTCCGCTGGCCTGCCAGGCGATGAGACCGATCAAGGCAATCATCAGCAGCGGGGGCACGGCGAGCAGGCCATGCTCGATGCCGGTCAGCGTGGCGTCGATCGGCACCCGGATCGCCTGAAACGCAGGACGGAAGTGATCGACCACCCAGGTCAGACCGGAGTCGACCCAGTCGTCGAGAGGAATGACCGCATTGTCGAAGGGACGCAACCAGTCAAATGGCTTGTCGGGTACATCCGAGGCTGGCACCGACTGCGCAAGCCAGTCGTTCGCGGCCTCTCCGCCGGCAGGCGCAGCAGGCGCGTCCGCAGGTGCGGCACCGGCCCAGGGATTGTCGGCAGGTGCGGCAGCCGGGGTTTCAGACGTGGCGGCCCAGGGGTTTGCTGCCGGCGCTTCGGCCGGCGTTTCCGTTGTCGCGGCCCACGGATTGGCGCTGTTCTGCTCACTCATTGAGTCGCCTCCGAGGTTTGCTGATGCAGGAACTCAAGCATCATGTTGCGGGTGATCGAACCGCGATAGCGCCCCTTCTCGTCCACCACAGGCAGACCGTAGGGGTACTTGGTCAGCGGCTCATAGAGTTCGGCAATCGACTGATCCTGTGCGACAACCTGCACATCGGACAGGAACGCGTCGCGCAGCTTCGGGTTCTCGCTCTCGCGCGCAGCCTTCTTCAGTGAATCGATCGACACCACACCCATCAGGCGCTGATCGTGGCTCACCACGTAGCCGAATTCGCGATCGTGGGTGCGCAGTCGCTCCAGCGCGCTGCGCACACCCATGCCGGCATGGTCGATGATGTTGATCTGGGTGCGGCGCGCGATGTCTGCGGCCGACAGGATCGAGGTTGCGTCGACGCCGCGGAAGAAGGACTTCACGTAATCGTTGGCCGGATTGCGCAGGATCTCTTCTGCCGTGCCCACCTGCACCACGTTCCCGCCTTCCATGATCGCAATGCGGTCGCCGATACGGATGGCTTCATCAAGGTCGTGCGAGATGAATATGATGGTGCGCTTCTGACCCGCCTGCAGCTTGACCAGTTCGTCCTGCATTTCGGCACGGATCAGCGGGTCGAGTGCCGAGAAGGCCTCGTCCATCAGCAGTACCGAAGGATCGTTGGTCAGCGCGCGCGCCAGACCCACACGCTGCTGCATGCCGCCCGACAGTTCGTCGGGATAGCTTGCGGCCCACTGCGCCAGACCGACCTGCTCCAGCGCGACCATGGCGCGTTCGTTGCGCTTGACCTCGGGTTCGCCGGCCAGCATCAGGCCAAATGCAGTGTTGTCGAGCACCGAGAGATGGGGCATCAGCGCAAAGGACTGAAACACCATGCTCATGTGCTTGCGCCGGAATTCGCGCAATTCGACATCGGACATCTTGGCGATGTCCTGCCCATCGACCACCACCTGGCCAGCCGTGGGTTCGATCAAACGGTTCAACAAACGGACAAGCGTAGACTTGCCGGAACCGGAAAGGCCCATGACGACGAAAATCTCGCCCTCATAGACTTCAAACGAAGCATCGTTGACGCCGAGCGTCTGACCGGTACGGGAGAAGATCTCGGCTTTGTCGAGCCCCTCCTCCACCAGCTTCATGGCATCGCGGGGATTTTCCCCGAAAACCTTGTATAAATTCTTGACAACGAGTTTTGCCTGCATCGAATGGGCGCTGGCGCCACGACACGGTACTTGGATACAGGGGGTAACCGGTGGCGCTCTACCTCTGCTTGAAGCCAGAGAGGAAGTCCGATATGAGGGGCTTCAGGGCAACCGGTAACGCCGGGTCGCAGGCAGGCACACATGGTTTGTCATATGTACCTGGAAGGCCAGCATAAATAGTTTTGAAGCTGTAATTGTAACACAAATTTTTGTGCAAATATTATTTGCCCCATCCTGCTCGCATGGTATATCGGCTTCGCCAATGCGGCCAGCGCGCCCCCTGCGGCTCGCTCCCTCTACTCGACGACCGCACGTTCCACGCACACAGCGGTCATGCGGGGCCGCACCGGAAACCCTCGTGCCTGCAGGTTTGCCCTCGTGAAAGCAGCGCCCAGAAGCAGGATCAGGGACGAGTAGTTGACCCACATCAGCAGCAAAACCAGTGAGCCCGCAGCGCCATAGGTAGAGGCTGTGGCAGTCGTCGACAGATAGAGCGCGATCAGCATCCGTCCGAAGCCGAACAGCAGCGCCGTGACCACCGCGCCCAGCCAGACATCCCGCCATGCCAGCACCACGTCGGGCAAGACGCGAAAAATCGTCGCAAACAACAGCGTGACGACCACCAGGGACACTACGCCATCGACACCGAGCAACAACGGGGGGGGGATTGGCAGCCAGTCCTGGGCAAACACAACCACCGCACGCACGATGACGCTGAGCAGCAACGACACCAGCAGCACGAATCCGATCCCGAGCACCACCGTCAGCGACAACAGCCTCCCCTTGATGAATACCCGCAAACTGCTGCGTGACGGGCGCGGCGCAACACCCCAGATCGCATTGAGTGAGTTCTGCATCTGCGCGAACACCGTCGTTGCGCCAAACAGCATGGCACCAATGCCTGCCAGCGTGGGCAGGATGCCGCTGCGCTCCACCCGGCTGCCCTCCACCGCGGTCTGAACCGCGGCGGCGGCTTCCGCCCCGATGGCCGCTTCGAGCTGCTGGGCGATCTGTCCTTGCGCAGCGCTCTCGCCCAGCACCAGCCCGACGATGCTGACCGCAACGATCACCACCGGCGCTACCGAAAAGACCGTGAAGAAGGCAAGCGCCGCCGCATGAATGAACACCTGCGCATCAAGCCAGATCCGCACCGTCGCCTTCACCACGCCCCACCAGTAACGCATCCACCCCATCATCGCAGCCAGCCTCATGTCCGTTTCGATTCTTGTAGCCGATCAACGGGCAAGTGAGCAAGCCCTCACGGAGAATCCCCATCCGCCCGGCGACAAGGGAAGAAATGCGGGCGAAGTGCGCAGCATCACCTATGCTGAAATCACGCGCCAACTCAGACAGGGGACTAACCACCATGCATAGGCCATCACAACTGATTCTTGCCCTGCTCCTGGCCGGCGCCGTCAGCGCAGCAGGTGCTGCCGACCGCGCCAGTGCCGAGTTGATCGACCGCAGCGGCAAGACGACCGGAAGCATCACCCTGACCGAAGCGCCCACCGGAATCCTTATCCAGGTGTCTGCGAAGGGTCTTGCGCCGGGCGCGAAGGGTATTCACATCCACAGCGTTGGCACCTGCGAAGACCCGGACAAGGGCTTTGTCGCTTCAAAGGGGCACCTCAACCCGACCGGCAAGAAACACGGTCTGATGAACCCCGAGGGACCGGACTCAGGCGACCTCCCGGTCATTTTCGTGCACGCGGACGGCTCGGTCGAGGCCGAAATGTTCACCTCGCTTGCCAGCCTGCGCGGCGCAGGCGACAGGCCGGCCCTGCTCGACGCCGACGGCGCAGCGATTGTCATCCACGAGAACAGGGACGACCACGTGACCCAGCCGATCGGGGGTGCTGGCGCGCGCATCGCCTGCGGCGTGGTCAAGGCCGAATAGCAGGATGATGCGCCGGCATGTGCTGCTGCCGGCCGCTTGCGTGACAGCTTCCTGCCTGCTGATGACGGGTAGCGGCATGTCGGTGGCAAAAATGGAGGGGCGAGCACCGGATTTTCAGGCGCAAGGCGTTAGCCCCTTCCTGCTGAAGCGTCCGCTTCGCGACGCAGCCGCCGACGCGCTCCGCTTCGACCCTGCCGCCGCCCATGTCGGACCGGGCTGCGATGCCCGCGACCAGGTCACCGTGCAGCTGACAGTCGGTCATCGCGCGTTGAGCGTGATGTCCATGGCCGGCACCGATGGTCGCATCGAGGAGATTGTCGCCGTGCCGCTTGGGCCTCTGCCCAAGGCAGGGAGTGCAGCCGCCTGCGAGGCACTGGGAGGCGACTTTGCAGCGTCGCTGCGCGAACGTCTCGGCCCCTTCGAGTCTGCCGTCCACATGCAGAAACCCGTTTCAGACGAGTATTCCTACCGTTTCGCAGGCGGCGCCCGCGCAGTCGCCCGCTGGTTTGGCGGTGGGCGAACCTGCGACATCGCACTTCATTTCGAAGCGCAGCCTTCCGCAACCGCAGCCCAAGGCTGAGGCGTGCGACGGGACAGGTCGAGCCGCGGGACACTTCCCGCGCTGCAATGGCAGCCTCAGTGCTTGAAGCGCGAAACCATGGCGCTCAGATCCTTGGCAACACGTTCCAGCGTATGAGCCGACTCCGAGGTGTTCTGCATCGATACGCTGGTCTCCTCGACCATCTGGGCGATGGCCTCGACCTGCTGCGCGATCGCATCGCTCGCGGCGCTCTGCTCCTGCGTTGCTGTGGCGACATCGCGCAAGCGGTTGACCATGTTGTCCGCGCCATGCCGGATGTCACGCAGCGACTGCCCTGCGTCCTGCGCAAGGCCCACGCCGTGCTCGACCTGCGGCAGCACCTGCTCCATCGTTCCCACTGCCCGACTGGTATCGGCCTGAATCGCGCCGATCATGCCACCGATCTCCTCGGTTGCACTCGACGTACGCTCGGCCAGCTTGCGCACCTCGTCGGCCACCACCGCAAACCCGCGACCCTGCTCGCCTGCCCGTGCAGCCTCGATCGCCGCGTTCAGGGCAAGCAGGTTGGTCTGCGCGGCGATCTCCTTGATCACGTTCGCAATCGACGAAATCTGGTTGGTCTGGCTCTCGAGCGAACGCAACTGATCTGCCGCGGCCGAAACCGACGCCCTGATGTGATGCATCTCGCTGGTGGCGTTCGCCACCTTTTTTTCGCCACTTTCAGCCATCTCGGACGCGGCGTTCGAGTCGCGTTCGTTGTCCTTGGCGTTGTCGGAGATGTGGTTGATCGAAACCGTCATCTGCTCGATTGCCGCAGCCATCGACGAGGTCGAGTCGGCCTGCCTGTGTGCCGCAATCGCGACCTGGTCAGAGGCATGCGTGATGCCTTCGGCCGTGCTCGCAAGCCGGCTCGCTTCGCCCGAGATCTGGCCGATCATTTCGCGAAACGCGCGCAACATCCCCGACAGTGCCGCCAGCATGCTGCCCTCGGGCGCAGCCCCGACCTCGACAGTCAGATCCCCCCCTGCCGCACGTGACATCAAGCGCACGGCCTCTGCCGGTTCGCCGCCAATCTGGCGCAGAATCGAACGCGCAACCAGGAACCCGAAACTGACGATGAAAGCCATGATCAGGGCCGCGATGCCGAGATCGCGCATCATGCGGTTGTTGAACTCAGCCTCCACGCTGTCGACGTAGACGCCGGTGCCGATGATCCAGTCCCAAGGCTGGAAGACCATCACGTACTGCAGCTTGTCGACCGCCTCCTTCTGCCCCGGGCGGGGAAACGAGGTATCAACGAAGCCGCCACCACTCGATTTGGCAACGGCCAGAATGTCCTTGATCGTGTAGCGCCCCTGCCCGTCGCGGATCTCCTCGGTCATGTTCTTGCCGCGCCACTCCGGACGGAACGGGTGCATGACAGACGCCCCCCCGGTCGACCAAACGTAGAGGTACTCGGTCTTTCCGTCCTCACCGCCGTAGCGCATCGTGCTCAGCACCTGTAGCGCCAGGCGCTTGCCCTCATCCTCCGGGAGTTCCCCCTTTGCGACCTGATCGTGGAACCCGGCAACGAGCTGGACCGCCGACTGGATCGTCGCGCTGATCTGCAGCTTGTGCCCTTCCATGAGCTCACGCTTGACCTGAAACGCAGCGATTGCGTCGGTGAGCGTAATGCCTAGAAAGGCTGCGAGGATGAGCAAGCCAATCCGGGTTCTGAGTGTGAGGTTGTTGATCATGGGCGTATCTCGGTCCTGGAACCAGGATTAACGGCGCATGTCGGAAAAAGTTTAGCGCTTTCGACCTAGGCCCTGACGGCATCCAGAATCTGCCGCCGCTCATCCTGCGAATCATGCAGCAAGGACTGGAGCTCGGCCGGATCGATGCCAAACCCGTCCGTAGTCGCAGGCCCGCGCTGCGGATGGCGGCCGAGCAGGCCGTCGAACGGATCGGGAAATTCGGACACCATGGATGCAATCTGCACGATGTGGTGCAGGTCAGCCGGCGGCCATGCTCCGGTGTAACCGTCTTCCGCATCCAGGCCGTCGAGAATGGACTCCGGCACGTCGAACACGTCGAGCACGGCCCGCCCGACCTCGACGTGCAGTCGATCCACGAGCTCGGCGAAGCGGTCGATATTGCGCTCCATCGCCGGGTAATCGGACGCCCGCGCAATCAGGAAGAACTGCCCGATCTGGGTCAGCATGCCGGCCATCAGCGCGGTATCCGGGTTGCTTGCCTGGGTCCTGCGGGCCAGGGCGAAGCACCAGGAGGCGACATCCAGCGAGCGCATCCACAGGCCCTGCGCCAGCGTCCGCATGTTGGGCGAGCGGTGATCCCCGGCGAGCTGCTCGGATGCGACCGCAAACGCCAGGCTGCGCAGCGACGACAGCCCGATCCGCCGCACCGCCACGCCCACCGAATCGACCAGCGCGCCGTAGGGGTTGAGCGCCACCGTGTTGGCCATGCGGATGGTCTTCGCGGCCAGCACCGGCTCTGCCTGAACGACGGCGACAATCTCGTCGAGACTGGAATCGGGGTCATCGGCAAGGCGCTTGATGCGCAGCGTCACCTCCATCGACACCGGAAAGACCAGGCGCCCGTCATTCAACTCGGCATTGATCGTGTCGGTAAACGCGCGTGCCTGTTGTTCGAACTCGTTCATTTCTCGCTCTCCTCGCTGCAACCCTTCGCATGACGTCCATCGCGCGGACGCAGTGCGCCCTGAATTGCGGTTTTTAGGCGAATGTACCAAAGAATGCGGCAGGCCGTCGGCATCGCGTTGCAGAGCACAGCCTCACCCGAAAAGCATTGAGGCGCTGCTGAGACGCTGAGTCGGCGATAGCACGCCATCATCACAGGAAAATCCGGTTTGTGTGTCAGTGTGGTTACGTTTAACGAAAGTGCAATCTTGATGGCGGAGGATCAGGGCCTTCGTGCAACAGCGCACGCAACATCATCACCTGATTCTTTAGTCGTACTACGTGACCAAAACCACTTCGCCCGAGCCACATCAGTTCCTCGCCACGCCCGCGCAGCCGACCACCTCGGGAGCCGGGTGCGCAGACGTCCGTCCTGCGCCCACCTGGCGCCGCCTGTTCAACGAGTGGTCGCTGACGAGCCTCGGGCTCGTCGTCTTCTGCGCCATGCAGATCCTTGGCGTGTGGGAACTTCATGTCGCCGGACAGGGCGAAGCGCACTCAGGACTGGCGCGCGCCTTGACCCTGATGCTGCTTGCAGGCACGGCCGTTATGGTGGCCCTGGTGGATCGCTGGCGCAGACGCCATTTCGAGCAGTGCGCAGTGCTGCTGCAAACCACCCGGATGAACGCCCAGTTGCGTGAAGAAAAGGGGGCTGTCTACCAGCTCGCATCCTTCGACCACCTCACCGGCCTGCCCAACCGCATGCTGTTTACCGAACTGGCGAACAGCCACCTGTCGAGAACACGGAGAAGCCACGCGCCATTCGTGATGATGTTTCTCGACCTCGACCGCTTCAAGCTCATCAACGACACGCTCGGGCACCGCATAGGAGACCTGCTGTTGCATGGCGTGGGACAGCGCCTGATCGGCACGGTGCGCGAGGCGGACATCGTTGCCCGTCTTGGCGACGATGAGTTCGTGGTGCTGCTGACCGAACTGGAGTCCATCGACGACGCAGCGAGGGTGGCAAACAAACTGATCGAGGAGATCGGGTCTCCAATGCAGATCGAGGGGAACGAACTCGAGATGCGGCCAAGCATCGGCATCGCGGTGCACCCCCGCGACGGGCTCGACCTTGACGCGCTGATGCGCAATGCCGACTCGGCGATGTATGAAGCCAAGCGTGCCGGGCGCGGGTGCTTCCGCTTCTACGACCCGTCGCTGAACTCACGCTCCATCCTGCAGGCCGACCTGAGCAGCCGCTTCAGACGCGCGATCATGGGGGACGAGTTCGTTCTCCACTATCAGCCACGCATTTCGCTCAACGGTTATCGCATTACCAGCCTGGAAGCCCTGATCCGCTGGCAGCACCCGGAGCGCGGGATGGTTTTTCCCGGTGAATTCATCGACTACGCCGAGCAGGAGGGCCTCGTGGTCGAGCTCGGCAACTGGGTGTTGCGCGAGACCTGCCGCCAGATTGCAGCATGGCTGGCTGAGGGCATCACGGTGGTACCCGTGGCGATCAACGTATCACCCAAACAGTTGCGCGACCAGACCTTTGTCAATTACATCCGCGAGGTCGTGAGCGACTACGGCATTTCTGCGAGCCTGCTCGAGATCGAAATCACCGAACGCTGCGTGGTCGAGGACTTTGAACGCCCTCGCCAGGCTCTTGAGGCATTGTCCGGGCTCGGACTGAAGATCGCACTCGATGACTATGGCACCGGCTTCTCCAGCCTGAGCTTCCTCAAGCGCTTGCCGATCAACGTCATCAAGATCGATCGCAGCTTCATCAGCGACATCCGCAACCAGAGCAACGACGCCGCCATTGTCGCGTCGACCATCGCGCTCGGCCACAACCTGGGCCTGACCGTGATCGCCGAAGGCGTAGAGACCCGCGAACAGCTCATCTATCTGCGCGCCGCCGGATGTGACGAGGTGCAGGGCTACTATTTCCAGAAGCCGGTAGCCGCCGCAGAGATCGTGGAAGCATTGAAGGCCGGCGAAGTGGTGCGCTGAGGAGCTTGCTGCCAACTAGTTGGGCTTGGGTGGTGTCCCGGTTCCTGGCAGGCTCAGCTTGCCCTCGTCGCGAAACCGCATGCCGCGAAACAGGCCGCCGCCCAGCTTGCCGCTCAGCACGTATGGCACGCTGTCAGCCGGTTCGTCCTCAACCATGCCCATTGCCTGACGCACGAAGGAAATCGCCGACACCGTCACCGGCACCACGATCACCGTTTCCCCATAGCGCGGCACACTGCCCTGCGCGTCGCTCACGCCGGTCGCAAACGGCTTGCCGTTAAGCTCTAGCTCGAGCGCCACGCCATCGAAATCGATCGCATCGTCGTTGGGGTTCTGCACCCGCAGCTTGAGGCCGAAACGGATCTCCATTCCCACCCCGGGCAGCGACTCCATCCCCACCACGTTGATCCGCACCGGATCACGATCCACCACGCTGGCGCAACCACCGATCGACAGCGCGAGCAGCAGGACGAGCGCAAGATGCAGCCAGGACCAGGACGCACGGAAAGAATGAATCGACATGACCGGCACCTCGAAAGTCGGGAGTGATACAGCGCATTGTACGCACCCCGCACTGGCTGCCGTCCGCACCGCGCTCGGGCCAGGTGCGGACCGCGCTCAACACCGGCCTGAAAAGGCTATCCCAGGTGGGTGTGCCGCTTGCCGGTTGGCGTCGTCTCCATCGCCGCCAACCCGCGCAGGATGCCGCAGGCGTCCAGCCCCTGCTCGGTCTGGCATTGTTGTCGGAGCGTGCTCAGTTGCTGCTTCAGTTGCTGCAACTCCTCGATGCGGGCTTCCACATGACCGATGTGCTCGTCGAGCAGGGTATTGACTGCACCACAGCCATCCAGCGGACCGTCCATCAGCGTGAGCAGGGCCCGAATCTCATCGTGCGTCATGTCGAGCGCACGACAGTTGCGGATGAAGCGCAAGCGCTCGAGGTGAGCCGAACCATAGCTGCGGTAGTTGCTTGCGCTGCGTTCGGCCTCCAGAAGCAGACCTTCCTTCTCGTAATAGCGGATGGTTTCGGTTGTGCAGTTCGCCGCACTCGCCAGTTCGCCAATCTTCATGCGACCTCCTCAAAACGCTTGACCCTGAAGTGGCTTCAAGGTGTCGAATGCAAGCATACGACGAATGATGAGGCTCAGCCATGTCGAGCTGCTGCGACCACAAACCGGAAAAACCCACTGAGCGCGCACACGCGCATGAGCACGAACATGCTCACGGAAATGCCCACGGTCATTGCACGGAAGGTGCCGATTGCTGCGCACCCGCCCTCGTCCAGCTCGGCGCGCTGTCTGCGCCTGCAGCCACTGCTGAAGGCATCCGCACGTCGATCCGCATCATGCAGATGGACTGCCCCACCGAAGAGGCGATGATCCGCAAGAAGCTGGGCGCCATGGCGAGCGTCAGCACCATGGAGTTCAACCTGATGCAGCGCGTACTGACCGTGGTGCACGCGCCGAACACGCTTGATCCGGTCATGGAGGCCATCCGCTCGCTCGGTTTCGAACCGGAGCTGCCCGCCACGGGCGAGCAGCCCGCGCCGGTTCCGGAAACGCCACGCGCCCCCTGGTGGCCGCTGGCACTCGCAGGCGCTGCGGCACTCGCGTCTGAGATCGCCGACTGGATGAGTCTGCCCGGCCCTGTGCCGGCTGTGCTTGCGATTGCCGCCATCGCCGTTTGCGGCCTGGACACGTACAAAAAGGGCTGGGTCGCAATTCGCAACGGCAACCTGAACATCAACGCCCTGATGAGCATTGCAGTCACCGGCGCCCTCCTTCTGGGCGAATGGCCGGAAGCGGCGATGGTGATGGTGCTGTTCACGATTGCCGAACTGATCGAGGCCCGCTCGCTCGACCGGGCGCGCAACGCCATCAAGGGCCTGATGCAACTCACGCCGGACACCGTGACCGTGCAGCAGGCCGACGGCAGCTGGCAGCAGGTGGCAGCATCTGCCGCTTCCGTGGGCTGTGTGGTCCGCGTCCGGCCGGGCGAGCGCATCGGGCTCGACGGCGACATCATCACCGGGCGCTCGACGGTCAATCAGGCGCCCATCACCGGCGAGAGCCTGCCGGTGGACAAGTCCGTCGGCGACAGCGTCTTCGCCGGCACCATCAACGAATCCGGTGGCTTCGAATACCGGGTCAGCGCAGCCGCGAACAACACCACCCTCGCCCGCATCGTTCACGCGGTCGAGGAAGCCCAGGGCGCCAGAGCACCGACGCAGCGCTTCGTCGACCGGTTTGCACGCGTCTATACGCCAATCGTGTTTGCGATTGCCATCGGCGTCGCGATCCTGCCCCCGCTGCTGATGGGCGGAGGCTGGTACGACTGGGTCTACAAGGCGCTGGTGATGCTTGTCATTGCCTGCCCCTGCGCACTGGTGATCTCGACCCCGGTCACCATCGTCAGCGGACTCGCCGCAGCAGCGCGTCACGGCATCCTGATCAAGGGCGGCGTATATCTGGAGGAAGGGCGCAAACTGAAGTGGCTCGCACTCGACAAGACGGGCACCCTCACTCACGGCAAGCCAGTGCAGACGGACTTCGAACGCCTTGGCACGATCGATCGCGAAAGCTGCCGCCGCCTGGCTGCGAGTCTGGCAGCACGCTCGGACCACCCGGTCTCGCAAGCGCTCGCAAAGGCCGCCGAAGACGACAATATCGCACTCATGGACGTCGAATCGTTTGAGGCCCTTCCCGGTCGAGGCGTTCGCGGCATGATCGACGGCTCGCGCTACGTGCTGGGCAATCATCGTCTGGTGCGCGACCTCGGACGCTGCTCGCCTGCACTGGAAGCCCGGCTCGAAGCACTTGAGCAAGCCGGAAAGTCGGTGGTCGTACTGTTCGACGATCTTCAGGTACTCGCCCTGCTCGCTGTCGCAGACACGGTGAAAGACAGCAGCCGCGCCGCCATCGACGCACTTCACCGTCTCGGCGTGAAAACCGTGATGCTCACCGGCGACAACCCGCACACCGCCAGCACAATCGCACAACAGGTCGGCATCGACGAAGCTCGCGGCAACCAGCTCCCCGAGGACAAACTCAAGGCCGTGGAAGAACTCGCCGCGAGGGGCACCGTGGGCATGGTTGGTGACGGCATCAACGACGCACCCGCACTGGCGCGCGCCGACATCGGCTTTGCGATGGGCGCGATGGGCACCGACGCCGCGATCGAGACCGCCGACGTTGCGCTGATGGACGACAACCTGAGCAAGATCGCGACCTTCGTCCGCCTGTCGCAATCCACCCACACCTTGCTGGTGCAGAACATCGCGCTGGCGCTGGGCATCAAGGCCGTGTTTCTGGCACTCACCGTCGTCGGCATGAGCACCATGTGGATGGCCGTCTTCGCCGACATGGGCGCCAGCCTGCTGGTCGTCGGCAACGGTTTGCGGCTGCTGCGCAAGTAGCAAGCACGATCAACACTGCCCCTCCGCGCCCTCCGCGGCTCCTCGTGCAGAATGTTTCTGCCGGGAGATGCTTCAGACCACCGGAAGAGCATGACTCACGCGGAGGCGCGGAGAGCGCGGAGGGGAGGCGGTGCGTGTTTCGCTGACGGGGTATGGGGACGACGCATCGTACGGGTGTCGTTCGCCTGGCAGGGAACCGGTTCGACAGGGCCAAACCACCATTCTTACAGCGAGCGCGACGCGCTTCGCACCCGCCCACGGGCGCAGGACGCAAAAAAGCCAGCTCCACAGAACTGGCTTAAGCGCTTGAATCTATTGGTGCCCCCGGCAGGAGTCGAACCCGCGACCTTCGGTTTACAAAACCGCTGCTCTACCAACTGAGCTACAAGGGCAACACACCAGGTCGCGGATTATAGCCGAACTCGCGCGCAGCGCCAGTGGCGCGCATGCCTCAGACGACAGAAAGCACTTCCATTTTTCGACTAACTGTATAAACTTACAGCTATCGAGACAGCGCTCAGCCCTGTCTCATTTCCCCACAAGGAGAGAGACGATGGAACCGAAAATCAATCGACTGTTGATGAGCTTTGGTCTGCTGGCCGGACTGATGCTGGGAACCGGAAACACCGGCGGTGCAATCGCGATGGCGCTGGCAGGTGCCACAGGCGCATGGCTGTTGCGCACGCGTCCCGGTCAGGAACGCAGCCTGTGGTAAAGCTGAGGAAGCCCGCCGAAGAAAGGCGGGTTCAGCGACTCAATGGAATTGGCGTGCTGCCATCGACGGCAACAGCGGTCACGCTGTTCTTGGGGCTGCCATCGACCAGCTTGTCCGAGTAGGTAAGATACACCAGCACGTTGCGGCGGGCATCGACCATTCGTACTACCTGCAGGCGCTTGAAGAGCACAGACAGCCGCTCGGAGAACACCTCTTCCTTCTGAGGGATTGGCTCACGGAAGCGAATCGTACCAACCTGCCTGCAGGCGATCGAGGCCTCGGACAGATCTTCCGCGAGCCCGACTGCGCCAGAGAGACCACCGGTCTTGGCGCGGGAGACGTAGCAGGTCACGCCTTCCACACGCGGGTCATCGTAGGCTTCGACAACCACCTTGTGGTTGGGGCCGATCAGCTTCCACACCGTAGACACTTCCCCGACCCGCTCCGCATTGGCCGGCGCGCTCGCGACGAGCACGGCGACCATGGCTGCAGCGGGAAGAAGCCGGCCAGGTGACATCATTTTCCGAATTTCGTCATCAGCTGCTGAAGCTTCTCGCCGCGACGACGCTCAGCTTCTTCACGCTTGCGCTCGACCTCTTCGGCTTCGCGCTTCGCACGTTGCTGCTTGGCAGCTGCAGCAAAACGCTCCTTGAGCGTCGCCGAAGCGTGAGCGCGCTGCTCCTCGGTCACCTCTCCGGCAACGTTGCCTTCAAAGTCGAAGCGCTCTGTCGCCTTTTCCATTGCCTTCAGATACCGCGTGGACGCCGTGTGCATGCGCAGCGCACTGCGCAGGGTCTTTTTCTCGAACTCCGGGAAGCGTTCGAGAATATTGGTATCGATGCGAATGGCCAGCGGCTTGCAATCGCGGAACGTCGGCGACTGCTCCTGCAGCTTCTGCAACAGGGCACGGGGTTCGAGGGCGGGTTTCGCGGAGGGCGTTTCGGTTGTCATGACGCAGCGGACTGTTCGGCTTGAAGACTGCATTCTACCCGAGCTACGCCGCAGGGTGCCCGATTGCCGACAATACCGCGTTCGCTTCAAGCGCTCGACGCAGTGTGATGCACAGCACAGAACTTTTGATCGCTCTGCACCCTCTCTTGAGTATAGGGCGGTCTTCTCGGCCAACGACAATCATCGTTTGCTTATATAATACCGAAAGGCTGAAACGCGCCGCGTTTGAAACGTCCGCACTTGAACAGGACAGACCATGACGACCAAAAACTGGAAGCGCCTGCCCGGATCGCGCACCGAGCCTGCAGGTCAGGAGCGCAAGGTCTTGCGCAAACTGCCAATGATTGCACTCGCCGGCACTGCCGCATGCGTGAGCGTTTCACTCCTCGCACGTCTGGCCTGGTGGGGCGACAAGACCGACGACACGCTCCGTGCATTACAGATGATCGACATCTGGGTGATCGCCGCTGTCGTGCTGCACTGGACCGTCGTGCTGACCGTCGCCATCTTCTGTTTCATTGTTTTCGTCATGAAGGGCCCAGGCTACATTGCCGACGGCTACACCCTGCCGGACAAGAATGCGCCCCTCTGAACACATGCCTGACCAGACGCCCCGCGCCCGCCAGCCCTCGCGTCTGGCAGGCACGCAACCCTGCGACATCCCCCAAATACCGGAATAAATCACCATGAAAACCGCGCACGACCTCGTCACCGCAGCCAAGGCCAGAGTTCAGGAAACCCCGCTTGAGAAGGCCGATCAGGCGATTCGGGACGCGGACATTCTGATCGACGTCCGTGAGACTGAGGAATACGCATCCGGCCACATCCCGGGCGCGGTTCACATCTCTCGCGGCATGCTCGAATTCAAGCTCAGCAACATGCCCGAGCTCGCGTCCCGCGACCTCAGAATTGTCGTTTACTGCAAGACCAGCGGCCGCGCCGCGCTCGCTGCGTGTGCGCTTGCGGACATGGGCTATCTTGACGTGAAATCGATCGCAGGCGGATTCGATGCCTGGGCGGCGGCAGGAAAGCCTGTCGCAAAGCCGGAACTGCCGAGCTTCGAGTAAGACGGACGGGTTGCCACACCAGATGCGCAGCCGCGCATCTGGTGCATTCGGGACAAGGCCGTAGCGCCGGAACTTGCATTCACCGCGCCGGCCTTGTCGCCTCAACGATCGCGACAATGATGTCGACATCGTGATCGCGCCGGCTTGCTCGGGCACCGGCCACTGCCTTTTTGTCCGTCTTTTTTTCCGCCTTTTTCCCTGCACTCCGCTTCTGTTCGGCGCCCTGCCGCGCCCGTTTCGCCGCTGATCCGTTTTCTGTCGCTGCAGCGGCCTTCAATCCGCTGACCGCGGAAGCCCCCGGCAGCCGCGTGTCGTCGACTGCTGGCGTTACTGGCAAGGCGCGGATCGTGGCCACACCGCCATCGACGACAGGGCTTTGCGGATCGCAGGTCGCCGCCGGGGCGCATGCGGCCGTCGCACCCGCGATTCGCGCAGCGCCTGCGGGCACTGTAGTCCGGCAATCATCCCCCGCCACAGCGCTCACCACGCGATCCGCAGCGGCTGCGCCCTCATCGGGTAGTCGCGTCCCCTCATCCCCGCTCACCACGTAGATCATCCCCAGCCAGAAGGCGAGCGCCAGAAGTACGAGCGCCAACAGGCCCCGTGCGGCGCCCGGCAACACACGCCAGCGCGCCTCGCAAGCGGACACCCGGGGAGGCGGCGACAGGCCGTCGAGAATGCTGAAAGGGGCGGCGCTCGATGCCCTCGTGCCGCTCGCGACCAGTGCCGGGCCGGATTCGCCACCCCCGATCCATTTCTTTGTCATTTTTTTGCACCCGAGTATGCCATTTGCACATTCTAATGTCTTAAAATCCGGTTCCACCCATCGCAGCAGAAGATTTTTTCCCTAGCCCTCGCGCCAGTCGTTCTGGCGCAACCAGCCGCCAAACACGCAATGACCCTGGTCCTGTCCGCCTGTTTCCTGAGCATTGCCGCTGCAGTCAGCCTGCTTGGATTCGCCTCGCTTCGACGCGCGCTGTTCGGCTGGGTGCCGCCACTGATGCGAGGAATGAGCGGACCATGGCAGATCGGGTGCGCGAAGGCCCGGGACGCATGGCGATTCGCCACCGAAGGATTCCTCGCAGCGGGCAGGCTGATCCGACGCCGCATGACTTTCACGCTCGCAGCACTCGTGCTGATGAGTGCCCCCGCCCTCCTCATCCCGCACTTCATTGCGCCGTTTCCGCACCCTGAACAGGTCGGAGGCCCGACATCCGGAAGCCGAATTGCAGCGCTTCTCGAAGGTGAGCAACTCTCTCCACCCCCGCCATTGCCGCCCGACATCTTCGCGACCCGCGAGGTCGAGCACCTGCGGCCGGCCACCCCGGACGCGAACCGCGACTGGATGCGCCTCGACACCGAGTTTCGCCAGCGCCTGCTCGCCGCATTCACGCTCATGCGCGACCGGCATGGCTACGAAACGGTGCTGATCGAAGGCTACCGGAGCCCCGCCCGACAGAATCAGCTGGCAGCCCTCGGCGACAGTGTCACCCGGGCATCGGCACACCAGAGCTACCACCAGTACGGACTGGCTGCCGACTGCGCATTTCTGCGCGAAGGCCGCCTCGTGATATCCGAGCGTGACCCATGGGCAATGCAGGCCTACGAACGCTTGGGTCGCATCGCGGAGGAACTCGGACTCACCTGGGGCGGGCGCTGGACCCTGCAGGACTTCGGCCATGTCGAATTACGCCATCCGTCCGCGCACGACCGCAGGCCGCGCACCGCCGGCAACACCCTTCACCTCCCCACGGACGACCAAAGCTGAATCCATGTCCCGATTGCGCGCCCCCCTCACAGACGCACGATTTCTCACCCTGCTCGGGTTTGTCGCCCTGGCCGCTTTCCTCGTCTTCGCCACCAACATGTTCGGAATTCCTGCATCCTGGGCGATTGCAGCGGGCATCTTGCTCGTCTCAGCCTGGGTTCTGGCCACGTTCCTGCACAGGCGAAAGGCACGCCAGCACGCTGACGCCTTGCACGAGATGCTCGATCAGCCGGTCGAGAGGCAGGCCGGTACGACTGCAGCGGCCCGGCTCGAGCAGGAAACCCTGCGCCAGCGCATGCAGGAGGCCGTGACCACCATCAAGCGCTCGAAACTGGGTCGCGCGTCGGGTCGCTCGGCGCTGTATGAGCTTCCGTGGTACGTCACGATCGGGAATCCCGCTGCCGGAAAGAGCTCGGCCATCATCAACTCCGGGCTTCAGTTTCCGTTCGAGGACGGTACCGGCAGCGTGGTCAAGGGCATCGGCGGCACCCGCAACTGCGACTGGTTCTTCACCACAGAGGGCATCCTGCTCGACACCGCAGGGCGCTACTCGGTCTACGAGGACGACAGGCAGGAATGGCTGTACTTCCTTTCGCAGCTCAGGAAGCATCGCCCGCTTGCGCCGATCAACGGCATCATCATCACCGCAAGCATTGCCGAACTCAGCTCGAACCCGCCCGAGTTCGCCATTTCCCTTGCCCGCAGCCTGAGGCAGCGGGTACAGGAGCTTACCGAGCGTCTGCAGGTTTTTGCGCCGGCCTACGTCATGTTCTCCAAGGCGGACCTGATCGCAGGCTTCAACGACTTCTTTCAGGATCTGGACTGGAACGAACGCGACAGGGTGTGGGGCGCCACCCTGCCCTGCAACAGGACGGGGCGCGACAGCGCCATCGACCTCTTCGACCGCCACTTCGACATCCTTCACGAAGGGCTTCGCGAACTCGGCGTGGCCCAGATGGCGCGCGCCCAGGGTGAGCGCATGCCACCGGGCATGCTCGCCTTCCCGCTGGAATTTGCCGCGGTGAAGCCTGCACTGAGGGTGTTCATCGCGACACTGTTCGAGGACAACCCCTATCAGTTCGAGCCGGTATTCCGCGGTTTCTATTTCACCTCCGCCCTGCAAAACGGCGAGGCGCAGAGCCTTTCCGATCGCAAGATCGAAACACGCTTTTCACTCAAGGGCGAAGGCCCGCTGCCCGAACGCGTCGGATCGCGCAACGGATTCTTTCTCCGCGACCTGTTCTCGCAGGTGATCTTCGCCGACAGACAGCTCGTACGCCAGTATTCGGTAACGCGGCAAGCCCGGATGCGTCAGGTCGCGATCATCGGGGCCATCGCAGCGCTCGGCGTGATGTTTGGCGGCTGGAGCTGGTCGTACTCGAACAACCGCAGTCTGGTCGCTGGTGTCACCGCCGATCTCGAAAGCGCCGCAGCCATGCAGGCTGACAATACCGGCCTGCAATCCCGCCTGGCCGCGCTCGAGCTCATCCAGGACCGCATCGCCCAGCTTGAGGACTTCGACCACGACCGCCCGCTTTCACTTGGGCTGGGTCTCTATCAGGGCGAGGCACTGAAGGCCAAACTTTTCGACGAGTATCACGCCGGCATTCGCAGCATCCTGCTGACACCGGTGCGCGAGCAGCTTGAAGCCTTCCTCACCGAGGTCAGCACCTTCCAGGGCGAGCCGGGACAGGTCGCGCACGATCCCGCAGCAAGTCCCGCGCCCCGCGGCGGAGGTCCATATGTGAGCGCAAGTCCGTCCAGCGTCGAAGACGCCTACAAGGCACTGAAGACCTATCTCATGCTCGCAGACCGGGCGCACCTCGACGCAGGTCATCTCTCGGACCATCTGACCCGGATCTGGCGCGAATGGCTGGAGGCAAACCGCGGGACAATGGGGCGTGAAGAGATGATCCGCAGGGCGGGGAAGATCCTTTCGTTTCATCTCGCCCACACCGGCAAACCCGAATGGCCGCTGATCGAAAACAATCTGGCGCTGGCTGATCAGGTGCGCGAACGACTGCGCAAGGTCGTCCGCGGGCTGCCAGCGACCGAACGCATCTATGCGGACATCAGGACGCGCGCGTCGACTCGCTTTCCGGCGGTCAGCATCGCCGGCCTGACCGGGGCGGGCAAAGACAGTCTGCTCACCGGCAGCCACGTCGTGTCGGGTGCATTCACGCATGATGCGTGGAAGGCATACGTCAGACAGGCCATTGACGATGCAGCGACAGGCGAGTTGCAAAGCACGGACTGGGTATTGCAGAGCGCCCGCCATGACGACCTTACCCTCCAGGGCAGCCCCGCACAGATCCGCAACACCCTCACCACGATGTACAAGCAGGAGTATGCGGCGGCGTGGGCGCAATTGCTGCAAGGCGTCAGCATCAGCAGTTTCGACAGCTTTCCCATGGCCGTTGCGGCAATGGACCGCCTTGGCGATCCCCAGCGCTCGCCAATCGGACAGCTGATGCGCACAGTCCACGCTCAGACCGCATGGGACAACCCACCCGCTGCCGGAGCGGGTCAGGGTCAGGGTCAGACGCAGGCAGCCCGCGGGCTCGGCGAGTGGTTCAGACGCACGATTCTGCGCACACCCGTCGCCAGCGACGCGATCGATGCGCTGGCCCCGCCTGCGGGCATGCCGCTATCGCGAGGTGAGCTCGGAGAGGCGTTTGCCGGCGTCGACAGGCTGCAGGCCCCGCGCGATGACGGCGGAAGCCTGCTTGAGCGCTATCTGCTGCAACTGTCACAGCTTCGCTCGAGGCTGAACCAGATCGCCAATCAGGGCGACCCCGGACCGGGTTCGATCAAACTCATTCGCGACACCCTCGATGACGGAGACTCGGAACTCGCCGCCACGCTGCGCTTCGTGGATGAGCAGATGCTCGCAGGCATGGAAGATGCCCAGCGCGCGGTGCTTCGGCCGTTGCTGATCCGCCCGCTGCTGCAGACCTTTGACGCCAGTGCCAGGCCTGCGGAAGACGAGCTCAACCGCATCTGGCTGGCGCAGGTCCATGAGCCATTCACCCGCCGCCTCGCGCTCAAGTACCCGTTCTCCGCTGAAGCCGATATCGAGGCCACACCGGCGGAGATTGCGCAGATATTCGGCCCCGAGGGGGCGATTGCGCACTACTTCGACGGCGCGATGGCTGCGCTCGTGGTGCGCAGGGGCAACACGATTGCACCACGCACATGGGGGGATCTCGGCATTCGCCTGCAGCCCGACCTGGTCGCAGGCTTTCCGCGCTGGGTCGGCGCGCTTGAAGGTGCTGCAGCCTCTTCCACCAACAACGCCCCGCAAACCACCTTCATGCTGATGCCGCACCCCGTGTCCGGCACGACCGGATACCTGATCGAGATCGACGGGCAGCGCCTGCAGTACCGCAACGGCGCTGCGCAGTGGGCGACCTTCATCTGGCCCAACCCCGACGCCAACCCGGGCGCGCGCATCGTGCTCACGCGTTTCGACGGCAGCACGGTCGAAGTCGCAGCCTTTGCCGGCCGCTTCGGTCTCGAAAAGCTGATCAACTCCGCACAACGGATTCGCAAGCCCGACGGCTCGTTCACGCTGTCATGGGGCGCAGACGAACTGCAGCTCAGCGTTGGTTTGCGCATCATCAGCAGTGCTCAGGCACAGGCCGGTAATGGCGCGACGCCGCGGGAAGGGCTGGGCGAACACTTGCCGCAACGTGTTGCCGGCCTCGATCCGGTGGCAGCGCCTGAGTCTCCCTCCACAGACCGCGCCGCCGTTGCACGGGTGGTCCTGAAATGAGCGTCGAACCGGCCTGCGGCGTCAGCTATTTCGGCAAACTGCCCGCGCGCGGCGATTTTCTCAGAGGTGGCAACCAGATGCAGTTGATCGGGCTGCTCGACCGCTGGACCTCCGCCTGCATGGAAGCTTTTGCGGAGAACCCGCGCTGGAAGCTGCTGTTCGACAGCGCCCCGGCGCTGGACTTTGCCTTTGTCGGGGCTCACAGCCGACTGTCCGTCGTCGGGCACCTCAAGCCGAGCCGCGACGCAGCCGGACGGCGCTTCCCGTTCATTGCTGCGGCAGCAGTCGAACGCAACGACCCGCTCCCCTTTCGCTGCGGCCCGGTCGGCTTCACCGCGCTATGGGGCATCCTGCGCCGCGTCGTTGGTCAGGCATGCAACGCTGCCACGCCCATCGATGCGCTTGGAGAACTCGCCTCCCTCGATTGCGCCGCCAGCATCGAGCACGCACTCAAGCGCCGGCCGCTCGACACCTATGTGCGCAGCACCACCCTCGGCCAGCTCACCGCAAGCCTCGGCGCCCACGCATCGCCACAATCCGTGCGGCGCCAGATTCTTGCCATCGGCCTGCTGATGCGGCCCCTGCTCGGTCGCAACACCCTCAAGGTCGAAAAAGGGCTTTGCCTCCCATTGCCCGCCAATGTTTGCGAGCGCAACCGCGTCGCTGCGCTATGGCTGTTCCTCGTCACCTTGGTGCTGAGCGACACGCCGTGCGAACTGCAACTGCTGCTGGGTCGAATCAATGGCCAGGAGCGGATGCTGATCGGCTTTACCGGTGCGTCGCCACGGCCACTGCTGAGCCTGCTCTCACCTCTGAGTCTCGAGGAACACATGATTGTCCTCGACGACCCCGAATGGATAGAACGGCATCCCGACCTCGCGGTGGATCGCGGGGTCGCCCGGCTCTCCACCTATCTTGCGCAACCCGCGATCACGCTTGAATCCGCGCTGATCACGTTCAAGGAGGTCTTTACCGGATCATGAACACGATCACCAGACGGCTCGCCGGCATCGGCTTCGCGCTCGCGCTCTCCTACCCGCTCTCCTGCCTCGCACAGTCAGCACTGCCCGCACCGGTGATACTCAGCGGCACCGTCCCCGATGAATCCTCGCGTGCCGCCATTGTGGCAAGTGCGCGCACCCTCTACGGTACGGAGCGGGTCGTCGATCGCTTGCAGGTGGGCGGGGTCACGCCCCCACCCAACTGGAGCACTCACGTCCAGCGCTTGCTGGGCCCGGATCTCAAACATGTTCACCAGGGAGAACTGCAGGTCGTCGGCACACGCGTCACGCTGCGTGGCAAGGTCGCCAACGAAGCCCTGCGACAACAGGTCGTCAGCACCACGGCAGCCTCGCTTACCCCGGCCTATGTCGTCAATAACGCACTGGAGGTGGGCGCCAACGCTCAGGCCGTGCTCGATCGGACCCTTGCCGACCGTGTCGTCGAGTTCGAGAGCGGATCGGCTGTACTGACGGCCCAAGGCCGTCTGCTGCTCGACGAGATGGCGGCCAGCATCGTGAGCCTCGATACGCCGCTCGTTCAGGTGGTCGGGCATACCGACAGTGCAGGCAATCGGCTTGCCAACATCGGCCTGAGTCTGGAGCGTGCCAACGCCGTGCGCGATTACCTTGTGATGAAGGGTGTTGCAGCGGATTGCATCGCCGCGCTGGGCGCAGGCCCGGACCGGCCGGTTGCGGACAATGCAAGCCCGGAGGGGCGGGCGCGGAACCGGCGCATCGAGTTCAGGATCGGCCGCTGATCAGCCTCTGCCGTCGGTCGTCGCGCCACCCTCTCTCACCCCGAGCAGTTCCTCGACCCGACACAGGGTCCCGTCGTCACTGACAACCGCCCGCAACCATTCCAGCAGGGACATCTCGCCCCAGTGCGCGGCCTTGTCCGCGAGATAGGCCACCGGACTATGGGGCTCGGTATGACGGAAGAAGGACGCCACCTCGCGCAGTTGAGCGAGCGCCTGCGTCCGGTTGCGGATGGGCGATCCGCCGGCCACAGACGAGGCAGGCGTCAGTGGTGTCAGCGGCGCCCCCCCCTCCGCAGCCCCGTTGCCGCCAGCTTCCGCCTGCCCGGTTTCAGCCGCTTCCCCATCACCCGCTTCCAGTGCAAACCGGCGCAGGGTGGCGATCAGCGTCTGCAGCGCCTCCCGGGCGGGCTCGAAGCTCGGCCCCTCCGCGCCCAGGTGGCCGTCGATCACCCGCTGCAGTGCATCGAGCCCGTCCAGCGCACGCACTGCATGATCTCGGCTGCTGCGATAGAACGCTGCGGGCGTTTCGCTTCGTGCGGCATCGAATGCGGCAGGGGTCAGCGGCGCATCGCGCAGGATCGCCTCGGCCTGAGCGGGAGTGCGCTCAATCTCACGGCTCACTGCACGGACACGTTCGAGATCGATCCCCGTACAGGCCTCAGGCCCGGACGCCGTCAGCGGCAGTTCTGCGACCATCCGCACCGACTGAGCGAGCAACCAGGCCAGACTCCCCACACGCAAGGCCTGGTCCCCCTCATCCGGCAGCGGATGGATGTCGGACCAGTACACTTCGCACAACTGCGCAAGAAGGCTGTAGCCATCGGCAAGTCCGGCGACGCCCCGGGTTTTCGCAAGCCCCTCCACCAGCCACACAGCAACCCTGAGATCCTTGGTGCGCACAGCGAGCAATTGCGTGCACGAGGACACGACCGCAGGCCAGTCGGCCTCCTTGCGCGCCGTCACCCACTCGCCCTGGTTCAAGGACGGGTCATCGAAACGACGCGCCTCCTGAACACTGTCAAATTCGGGCGAGAACATCATGTCCTGGCCGCAGCGCGATTGCCCCGCCAGCGGACGAAGAAGAATTTCGAGCTCCATTTTCCGGCCTTCAGATAATGACATCCGGATTATATCCACGTCAGCCCGACTGCGCCGGTCACGCCCGCAGTGCCTCAGACAGGCGACACTGGCGACCGGGGCAATGACGGGTCGCAGCCTGCATCACACACGCCGGCATCCGATTTCCGGGACGAATGCCGGGACTTGGTCGGTGATGCGGTAAACTGCCGGGTTTGTCGCACTCGACGTCCGACCGGACCACAACGGAAGAATACAGACCTTGAAAACCCGGCAAGACACCGCGCCCACTGCAGACGACTTCCCCGGCCACACGCCGATGATGGTCCAATATCTGCGCATCAAGACGCAGCACCCGGACACGCTGCTCTTCTACCGCATGGGCGACTTCTACGAGCTCTTTTTCGACGATGCCGAGAAGGCCGCGCGCCTGCTCGACATCACGCTGACCACCCGCGGCCAGTCCGCCGGCAAGCCGATCAAGATGGCCGGCGTGCCCTTCCATGCAGTCGAGCAATACCTGACGCGCCTGGTCAAGCTCGGTGAATCCGTGGTGATCGCCGAGCAGGTTGGCGAGCCCGGCGCCACCAAGGGCCCGATGGAGCGCGCCGTCAGCCGCATCGTCACGCCCGGCACGCTCACCGACGCGGCGCTGCTCGACGATCGCCGCGACGCGCTGCTGCTGTCGGCCAACATGCATCGTGGCGTGCTTGGTCTGGCCTGGCTCAACCTCGCCAATGGCGATCTGCGCCTGATGGAGTGTCCGGCCGAATCGCTGCAGGCCCAGTTTGAGCGCCTGCGTCCGGCCGAAGTGTTGATTCCCGACGGCCTCGCCCTGCCCCTGATCGAGAGCCTGTCCCCCGCGCTGCGCCGCCTCGCCGACTGGCAGTTCGATGCCGAAACCGGCGTGCGACTGCTCACCGGCCATTTCGCCACCCGCGACCTCGCCGGCTTCGGCGTGGACGAACTGCCGGTGGCGCTCGGCGCTGCGGCCGCACTCTACGACTACGCCAAGACCACCCAACGCCAGAGCCTGACCCACATCACCGGCCTCACCGTGGAGCGCGAGTCGGAATACCTCCGCCTCGACGCCGCGACCCGGCGCAATCTGGAGCTCACCGAAACCCTGCGCGGCGAAAGCGCGCCCACCCTGCTGTCGCTGCTCGACACCTGCGTCACCAGCATGGGCTCGCGCTGGATGCGGCACGCGCTGCATCATCCGCTGCGCGACCGCAGGCTGCCCGCGGCCCGCCACCATGCGGTTGCCGAACTCGTCGGCGAGGGTGATGGCCAGATCGCATCCGCCGTGCGCGGCGCCTTGCGCGGCGTGGCCGACGTGGATCGCATCACCGCCCGCATCGCCCTGCGCAGCGCACGGCCGCGCGATCTGTCGGCCCTGCGCGAGAGCCTGGTGCGCTTGCCCGAGCTTGCTGAAGCGCTGGCCTCGACCCGCAGCGAACTGCTGGCGGGCATCGCCGGCGGGCTGGCGATCTCGCCTGACGCACTCGACCTCCTTGCCCGCGCGATCACCGACGAACCGGCAGCCATGGTGCGCGACGGCGGCGTGATCGCGACCGGCTTCGATGCGGAACTCGACGAATTACGCAACATCCAGACCAACTGCGGCGAGTTCCTGATGGCGCTCGAGGTGCGCGAACGCGAACGCAGTGGCATTGCCAGCCTCAAGGTTGAATTCAACCGTGTGCATGGCTTCTACATCGAAGTCAGCCGCCTGCACGCAGACAAGGTGCCGGAAGACTATCGCCGCCGCCAGACGCTGAAGAACGCCGAGCGCTACATCACCCCCGAGCTCAAGACCTTCGAGGACAAGGCCTTGTCTGCGCAGGAGCGCGCACTTGCGCGCGAGAAGCTGCTCTACGAACAGATCCTCGACGTCCTCGCCCAGCACATCCCGCCGCTGCAGGCCATCGCCCGCGCGCTGGCCACGCTCGACGGGCTCGCCGCCTTTGCCGATGCCGCGCTGCGCTACGGCTATGTCGCCCCGGTGTTCTCCGAGCAACCCGGCATTGCGATTGCAGGCGGACGCCACCCGGTGGTCGAGCGCCAGGTCGAGGACTTCATCCAGAACGACGCCCGGCTCGCACCCACCCGGCGCATGCTGATGATCACCGGCCCCAACATGGGTGGTAAGTCCACCTTCATGCGTCAGGTCGCGCTGATCTGCCTGCTCGCGCACGTCGGCAGCTTCGTCCCGGCCCAAAGCGCCACCCTCGGGCCGCTCGATGCGATCTTCACCCGCATCGGCGCCTCGGACGATCTCGCCTCGGGCCGCTCCACCTTCATGGTCGAGATGACCGAAGCCTCGGCCATCCTGCACGGCGCCACCGAACACAGCCTGGTGCTGATGGACGAGATCGGCCGTGGCACCTCCACCTTCGACGGTCTCGCGCTGGCCTTCTCCATCGCCCGTCACCTGCTGGAGAAGAACCGCAGCCTCACGCTGTTCGCCACCCACTACTTCGAGCTCACGCGACTCAACGCCGAATACCCTGAGTGCGCCAACGTGCACCTGGACGCGGTCGAGCACGGCCATCGCATCGTCTTCCTCCATGCACTGGAAGAAGGCCCGGCAAGCCAGAGTTACGGAATCGAGGTCGCCGCGCTGGCCGGCATTCCCGCCACGGTCATCCGCGACGCCAAGCGCCGCCTGCGCGCACTGGAGAATCGCGAGATCGGCAACGGCCCCCAGGCCGACCTCTTTGCCACCCTTCCCGAACCCGAGACGGCCCCGCTGTCGCACCCGGTGCTCACCGCGCTGGCCGACGTCGACCCGGACAGTCTCAGCCCGCGCGAGGCCCTCGAACAACTGTATGCACTGAAACGGATGAGTACATGAGCACGCCGATCGACATTTCCGAAGAAGCCGGCGTCCGCTATCTTCATTTCGGCTCGGAGTGGGTGCAGGGCGCCATGCGTATCCGCAAGCCCAATGCGCTCGAACTTGCCTATACCCGCGAGATGATGGCGGGCCTGCTGCTGCGCGACGGCCTGAGCGAGGATGCGGGCGAGTGGCCGCGACGAGTGCTGCTCATCGGACTGGGCGCGGCCTCGCTGACCCGTTTCATCCATCATCATCTACCGCAGAGCCGGATTCAGGTGGTCGAGATCGCCCCGTCAGTGGTGGCCGCAGCCCGTCAGTTCTTCCGCCTGCCGCAGGAAGATGCGCGCTTCTCGATCCACATTGGTGACGGCGCCCAGTATGTGCTGGAAAAGAACACCCGTTACGATTACATCCTGGTTGACGGCTTTGACCGCAACGCCCGTGCCGGCGTGCTCGACACCCTGCCCTTCTACCAGGCGGTGCGGGCTCGACTGACGGACCAGGGCCTGATGTCGGTGAACCTTTTCGGCCGCTCCCGTGGCTACAAGGCCAGCCTCGAGCGCATCCTGACGGCTTTCGACGATCGCGCCATTGCCTTCCCGTCCTGCGACAGCGGGAATGTGGTCGCTTTTGGCGCCGCTGGCGACAGTCTGCGCCGCCCGATCGCAGAGTTGCGAGAACGCGCCAGTCTGCTGAAAGCAGCGACAGGTCTCGATCTGCTGCCCACTGTCACGCGCCTTGAGCAAGCCGGCAGCCTGCCGGGCGGCACACTCGTTCTTTAAGAACGCAGCCGCTCGCGGTATTGTCCACCCCGTATATCATTGCGACTTCAACTGGAACCGACATGAGTACATTCATCCTTGCACTGCTTGTCGTTGGCATCGTGATTGCTGCGATGGCCATCGGCGTCATTTTTGGGCGCAAGCCAATTGCCGGCAGTTGCGGCGGGCTTGGCGCAGTCGGCCTCGATTGCGAAGGCGGCTGCGAGAAACCCTGCCCCAAACGGCTGGCCCGCATGAAGGCACAGGCCGAACAACAACAAACCTGATCACCATTTAGGAGGCGCGATGCTCCATTCACTGCTCGTCAAGGACTACATGATCGGCGACCACCTGGCGCTTCATCCCGAAGACGAGGTTCTGCATGCCATCCACACTCTTCTTGAACACGGTCTGAGCGGTGCTCCGGTGGCCAATAGCAACGGTCATCTGATCGGTTTCCTGTCGGAGAAGGACTGCCTGAAGGTCGCACTCAATGCTTCCTACTTCGAGCAACAGGCCGGACTCGTCCGCGACTACATGAGCAAGAACGTGGTGTCAGTCACTGGCGACAGCAGTCTGATCGACGCCATCGAACTCTTTCTCGGACAGACCTACCGCTGCCTGCCGGTGGTGGAGGGCCAGCGTCTGATCGGACAGATCTCGCGTCGCGACATTCTCAGAGGTCTGGAAAAACTCCGGATCAGCCACAAGACAACCCGCATCCGCGGCTGACATCTGCCCGGCGCGCCCATTGCGGGCACGCCGGCGATCGCTGTCCTCAGGCAGCTTCCTCAACCGCCCGCTCCGGCGGCAACCACAGACACAAACCCTTGTTTGCCTTGGCAATATCGGCCAGCAACTGATCGTGGGCTTCAAGCTCGGCCACAGACGCACGCTGAATCAGCTGCGGGGGCCGCTCGAAGCCGCCACCGGCAGCGTCGGACTGCGCCGAACCGGGCTCTTCCTCAAGCGTCATGATCAGGCTCTCCTGACCACGCGTCATTGCCAGATAGACCTCGGCAAGCAACTCCGCATCGAGCAATGCGCCATGCAGCGTCCGATGGCCGTTGTCGATCGCAAAGCGGTCGCACAAGGCATCGAGCGAGGCCTTCTTGCCCGGATTCTGCTCTTTCGCCATCTTCAGCGTGTCGATCACGCCGCAGCACAACTGGTCGATAGGCGGCCGCCCCAGCAGGTTCAGCTCGTGATTGAGAAAGCCCACGTCAAAGCTGGCGTTGTGAATGACCAGTTCCGCATCGCGCACAAACTCCTCGAAGCTCTGCGCGACGCCGGCGAACTTCGGCTTGTCCGCGAGGAACTCCAGCGAAATGCCATGCACCGCCTCAGCCTCGGCGTCGATCGCGCGCTCGGGGTTGATGAAGACGTGGTAATGGCGTCCGGTCAGATTGCGGTTGAGCAACTCGACACAGCCGATTTCGATCACCCGGTCACCGTTGCGCCAGTCCAGACCGGTGGTTTCGGTATCGAGAACAATCTGTCTCATCAGTACTTTTTCTCCTGCTTCATGCCTGCGCCGTCCGGCCCGTCTTGCGTATCTCTTCGACTCCGCGCCGTGCGAGCTCGTCGGCGCGTTCGTTCTCGGGATGGCCCGCGTGTCCCTTCACCCACAGCCACTTCACCTGGTGCATGGCGACCGCCGCATCCAGCGTACGCCACAGGTCTGCGTTCTTGACCGGCTCCTTGGACGCCGTTTTCCAGCCCCGCGCCTTCCAGCCCTTGATCCACTCCGAAATGCCCTTCTGCACGTACTGACTGTCGGTATGCACGCGCACCGTAACCGGCCGCTTGAGGAGTTCGAAAGCGCGGATCACCGCCATCATCTCCATGCGGTTGTTGGTGGTCTGGAGCTCGCCGCCCCAGATTTCCTTCTCGTGACCACCGCTGCGCAGAATCGCTCCCCAGCCGCCCGGACCGGGATTGCCGCTGCACGCACCATCGGTGTAAATATCGACTTCTTCCATTTCTATTGGGTTTTCCTTGTACTTCCCGGATGAATTTCACGCTGGGCCACGGCCGACAGACGTTTTGAACGGGCACGCCGCTCGTTCCAGTTGGGCATGATCAGCCGCGTGCCCTGCACGCGCTTGATGCCCTGAACCACATATGCCGCCCCGCACACCGGCCACCAGCGGGGTCCAAACCTGTCCATGAAGCGCCACCGATCCAGCCATTCGGGCGTGGTGACGGCGGGTACATAACAGCCAAAACCGCCTGCCTGGGTTTCGAATCCGAGCAGCGAAAACCAGTCCCTGATCCGCGGCACAGACAGATACTGTCCGGTCCACGGCATGACCCCGCCCTTGCGCGCCGCCAGCCGGCGCACACCCCACAGGCTGTAGGGATTGAAGCCACTGATCACGACACTGCCTTCCGGCACCAGCACGCGCTCGACCTCGCGCAGCACCTGATGAGGGCGAGCGGAAAACTCGAGCACGTGTGGCAGCACGACCAGATCGAGGCTGGCGCTGGCAAAGGGCAGGTCTTCATGCGAGGCAACAACCGCGACATCGCCGCGGCTCGCGCAGCGAAAACGGAACGGCATGCGGTTCGCGCTCAGGACATCCTGACCGGGCAATCCGAGCTGGACCGCGTTGTAGCCAAAGATATCCGCCACCACCGCCTCAAGCCGCTTCTGCTCCCACTCAAGCAGATAGCGTCCTGGGGGTGTTTCCAGCCATTCCGACAAACCGGGGATTGACACGAATCGTCAGCGCTTCAAAATCCTGAAGATGCACATTATCCCTCTTCCTGCCTTCCGCGATAACTACATCTGGCTAATTCACGACGATCGCCACGCGGTCGCTGTCGATCCAGGTGATGCCGCGCCCGTCCTCGACTATCTTTCGGCGCATGGCCTGACGCTGTCCGCCGTGCTCGTCACCCACCATCACGCCGACCACGTCGGCGGCCTCGCAGCGCTGCTGAAAGCCTGGCCCGTACCCGTGTTCGGCCCCGCCAGCGAACGCATTGCCGGCGTCAGCGACCCGCTGTCCGATGGCGACAGTGTCACGCTGCCTCGACTCGGCCTCAAGCTGACGGTACTCGATGTCCCTGCGCACACGGCCGGACATATCGCGTATCACGCCCCCGGCCTGCTCTTTTGCGGCGACACCCTGTTCTCGGCGGGCTGCGGCCGCCTCTTCGAGGGTACGGCGGAACAGCTCGAAAAGGCACTCTCCCGTCTCGCCGCCCTTGATGGCGACACCCGGGTCTATTGCACCCACGAATACACCTTGTCGAACCTGGCCTTTGCCCGCGCGGCCGACCCCGACAACCCCGAGCGTGACCGCTACGCCGCGCATTGCGAAACCTTGCGCGCAAAGGGTCGCCCCACGCTGCCGAGCACGATCGCGCTCGAAAAGGACATCAACCCCTTTCTGCGCGTGAGCGAGCCCAGCGTGATCAAGGCGGTAAGCGAACACACGGGGAAGACGCCGGAAAGCCCACTGGCCTGCCTGCGCGCGCTGCGCGCCTGGAAAGACACCTTCTGACATCCCAAAGGGTGGGGGAAACGCCACGCCACCCAAGTCCGGATCGCGCGCCGCGGAGCCCGGCCTGGGCTCAATGCGGGCAGCGTCGGCGCACACTGGCCGCCGCGCCGCTGCAGGCGCCTTGCGCCCGCAGCACCCGCTGTCCTGCTACGGCATGCTCAGGCCGAGCACGCGCGACACCGACTCGACCACGCGCGCCGAGTTGAAGGGCTTGAGCACCATGCCCACCGCCCCCTGATCGACCACCGTGGCCACCGTCTCACGATCGCTGAGACCGGTAATCATCAGCACCTTCAGCGTGGGGAAACGCTCACGCAGCTCGGCCAGGACCTCAAGCCCGCTGCGCCCAGGCATCATCACATCCAGGCACACCAGATCCGGCCCCACTTTCTCGACCAGCTCGATCACCGCCTCGCCGTCGCGGGCCTCGCCAACGACATTGAAGCCCGCCTGCCGCAGGATGGCACGCAGCGCCATCCTGATGATTTCATTGTCATCCACAACAATGATTTTCTTGGACGCTCTCCTCACGCTTGCAATCCGATTTCCATACCATCTTGCAGACCCGCTGCAACCCGGTTCCGGCCTGACTTCTTGGCCCGGTACAAGGCATCGTCCGCTGATTTCAGCAAACGCTCAAAACCGTTCTCGTCACCCCGGGCAGGCACCATGCTCGCCACGCCCGCGCTGATCGTCACCACGTTTGCGGCCACCGAAAAGCGGTGTGTAATGGCAAGCGACTCGACACCGTCGCGCATCAGCTCGGCGACCCCAAGCGCGCCTTCGAGCTCGGTTTCGGGCAGGACGGCAGCAAACTCCTCGCCGCCGTAACGGGCCACAAGATCGGTGGGGCGGCGCAACTTCTGTTCAAGCGTACGCGCCACCGCCTTGAGGCATTCGTCGCCCACCTGATGCCCGTAGTTGTCATTGAAGAGCTTGAAGCAATCGACATCGACGATCAACAACGACATCGGCGACTCCGCGCGCGATGCACGGCGCCACTCACGTCGCAGACTCTCGTCAAAACGACGGCGGTTGGCGATTCCGGTCAGGCCATCGACTGCGGACAGGCGGGTCAGTTCCCGGTTGGCATCATCGAGCTTGCGTGTGAGAACCAGCAGCGAATAGCGCATCTGCGCGATCCGCTGCATCGCCCCGACCTTGGCCTTGAGCACGACCTCGGACACCGGCTTGACCAGATAGTCGTCTCCGCCGACCTCGATGGCCCGCTGCAGGTCGCCGTCGCTCGCGCGCGCGGTGAGAAAGATGATCGGCGTCCAGTCGCCGTCCCGCTCGAGCTGACGGATGCGGTGCGCAACCTCGAATCCATCCATGCCGGGCATGATGATGTCCAGCAATACGAGATCGGGGCGTTCGCGCTTGAACATTTCGATCCCGCTCGCCCCGTCCCGCGCATGCGACGCTGACAGCCCCATCTTGGTGAGCTGATGACAGACCAGCGTCGCGCTGGTGACAGTGTCCTCGATAACCAGAACTTTCATGTTTCCCGCAAGACGTGAAATAGGGGCATCCCGCAATCCTACCAAGGGAACACCCAAAGTGTTGCGTCTTTCCGCATGTGTAAGTCCGTTTGACGCCCTTCCCGGTGCCCGATAGACTCCTTCGCTTTTCGCCGGTTGGGTCCGATGGCGAAGCTCTTTTCGCTGCTTTTCCTCGTCTTTGCGCTGCAAGCGTACGCACCCGTTCAGGCTGCCGACAGCACGGACACGTCTGCGACGCTGCCATCCACCCCGGCACCGAGCCTCCCGCCTGTTGCCGAACCACCCCCCGCACGGGTGCTGACGCTCGACCTGACTCGTGACGCCAACGATATCTGGGACCGCATCCGGCGTGGCTTTGGCATGCCCGATCTCGACAGCCCACTGGTCGCCGAGCAGCAGATCTTCTACCTGAACCGCCCCGGCTTCCTCAAGCAGGTGTTCTCCCGCGGCGGGCGCTATCTCTACTACATCGTCGACGAGCTCGAACGGCGCGGCATGCCCACCGAGCTGGCCTTGCTGCCGATGGTCGAGAGCAGCTACAACCCCCTTGCCTACTCCCGGGCGCACGCATCCGGGCTGTGGCAGTTCATCCCGTCCACCGGGCGCAACTTCAACCTCACCCAGGACAGCTGGGTGGATGAGCGCCGCGACGTGATCGCGTCCACCAACGCCGCACTCGATTACCTGCAGACCATTTACGAGATGCATGGCGACTGGCAACTTGCACTCGCCTCCTACAACTGGGGTGAAGGCGCAGTCGGACGCGCCATTCAGCGCAATCGCGACGCCGGGCTGCCAGCCGAATACAGCGAACTGAAGATGCCCAACGAGACCCGCAACTACGTTCCAAAGCTGCAGGCCATCAAGAACATCGTCGCCGAGCCGGAACTGTTCCATCTCGAACTGCCCTACGTTGCCAACGTACAGCACTTCGTCACCCTCAACGCACCGCCCGGCATCGACCTCGCAACTGCGGCAACGTTTGCAGACATGTCGCTGGAAGAGTTTCTTGCGCTCAACCCTGGATACAACCGTCCCGCCATCACCTCGCCGGGACAGACCCTGGTCGTGCCTGCCGACCGTGCGAGCAGCTTCGAAGCCCGCCTCGGCGAGTTCGCGCTGTCGGGCAAGGGCTGGCGCACGCATGATCTGGAGCCCGGCGAAAAGCTCAACACCATTGCCGACCGTCACGGCCTCACCCTCGCGCAACTGATGCAGCTCAATGGCCTGGCCTCGGGCAGCCGGCTAAGCGCCGGTCACACCCTGCTGGTGCCTGACGGCATCGATCCGAGCGGCGCCCTGGCAATCAGCCGCCTGCTGCCGGCCAACAGCCGCCTCTCCGCCCCGCCGGCCGTGAAGCTCAACACCAGCGCGGTCCCCAGCAAGAAGGCAAAGACGCCCGCAAAGGCCACGGCCAAGTCGTCGAAGCGCACGAACAACACTGCAAAAACACCCTCCAGGGCGACTCAGCCGGCAACAAAGAGCACGGCGAAAACAAAACCGGCGCCCACCGCCAAGTCCGCTACTGCCAAGCCCACTACTGCCAAGTCCGCCGCAGCAAAGCCGACCGCGACCAAACCCGCTGCGACAAAGCCGGCCAAGGCAACGACGAAGTCGGCGTCCGCGAAGAACTGAACGCCAGCAGCCGCTTCGCCACGACAAACGCGCAGACCGCTGTCTGCCCCCGCCCCTGCTCGACAGTTGAAGCGCTGAGCAACAGGACGAATGACTGCTGTGCTATCGTTTGATCAGAGGCGAGGGAGCGGCGACGGCATGCCAATTGGCATCGCACCGGGCCGAACATTGTGCACACCGCCTCCTGCAAGCAAACCACTAACGAGGAGATTGCACATGGCTACGAAACAACAGGATCAGTACAACGAACTCCAGAAGAAAAACCTTGAAGCTGCCATGCGCCTGGCACAACTCTCGATCGAGAATTCCCAGCGCGTCATGGAGATTCAGGTTGCCACGGCCAAGTCACTGTTCGAAGAAGGGGTGCAGAACGCCAAGGCGCTCGCAGCAATCAAGGACCCCAAACAGGCCGTCGAACTGCGCACCCAGTACGCGCAGACCACAACCGAAAAGATGCTCGCCTGCGCACGTGACATGGCCGAGATCACCTCGCGCACCCAGGCCGAGGTCGGCAAGCTGGTCGGCGAGCAACTGAGCACCGGCAGCCAGGATGTGTTCGAGGCCATGCAGAAGATGTTCCAGGGCATCCCGATCTCGGATCAGAATGCAATGAGCGCAATGCAGACGGCCATGGACACGGCCCGCGTCGCCTTCGAACAGATGACCCGTGCCTCGACTCAGGCCTTCCAGGCATTTGCCCAGCCGCCCTCCAAGGGTCGCAAGTAAGGCGCAAGCGGGTCCGCAGCAAAACGGCGCCCGCAGGCGCCGTTTTTCCTGTTGGTCCGCGTTCCCGGACCATCACAGCACACCGCCTCAACGGCGCTGCTCGATTTCGTCCCAGTCTTCGGACCAGCGCTCGGCAGCAGAGTCATCGCTCTCGCGCGCATCCACCCAGCGTGCCCCTTCCGGCGTTTCCTCCCGTTTCCAGAACGGCGCCCGCGTCTTGAGGTAATCCATGATGAAGGCGCAGGCCTCGAAGGATTCGCCGCGATGTTCGCCGGCAACGCCGACAAACACGATCTGGTCTCCGGGCAACAAGGGCCCGTAGCGGTGAATGACACGCACGCCATGCAGCTTCCAGCGCCGTCTGGCTTCGGCCACGATATCTTCCAGCGCCTGCTCAGTCATGCCGGGGTAATGCTCGAGCGTCATCGCCGACACTTCGCTCCCCTCGCTGATGTCGCGCACCAGCCCGACGAAACTCGCGACGGCCCCGACTTCCGGGCGCCCGGCTGACAAGGCGGCAATCTCTGCCCCCGTATCGAAATCTGCCTCCTGCACGCTCACGCTCATGGCTCAGCCTCCGGTAACCGGTGGAAAGAACGCCACCTCGTCACCCGCAGACAGTGCTGTGTCCGCCCCCGACATGCGCTGATTGAGCGCCGCCCGCACATTGCGCCCAACACCAAGCGCCTCCCAGCCCTCTCCGCGTGCGGCCAGAAACGCGCGCAAGGCCCCAAGCGTGCCAACCTCTGCGGGCACGTCGAGCTCCTCGCTGGCGCGGCCCACGGCCTCTCGAAGGCTGGCGAAATAGAGAATTCTCACTTTCATGGAACTCACCATAGCAAATCGCCGTAAGGCAGGAAACGGACCTTTTCGCCACGCGCGATCTTCGTGTCCGCCGGAATATCGACCAGACCATTGGCCCAGGTCGTTGAATTGAGCGCCGCAGCGCCCTGGTTGGCAAACAGTTCGACCGTGCCCTCGCTGGTCATGCGTGCGCGCAGGAACTCACGCCGGCGGTCGGGGCGGGTCCAGTCAAAGGCCGCAGTGAGCGTCACATCCTGCGGCGCGACTTCGCTCACGCCCTGCGTGGCAAGAATGAATGGCCGCACCATCAGCAGGAAGGTGACGAAGCTCGACACCGGATTGCCCGGCAGACCGATGAAGGCCGCGCCATGCACCCGACCGTAGGCCAGCGGCTTGCCCGGCTTCATCGCGATCTTCCACATGTCCAGGCTGCCCTCGGCCTCGACCGCAGGCTTGACGTGATCCTCCTCGCCCACCGACACGCCGCCACTGGTGACGATCAAGTCATTGCCCTGGGCCGCCTCGCGCAAGACCTTGCGCGTGGCATCAAGATTGTCCGGCACGATGCCGAGATCAACGACCTCGCACCCGAGCTGGGTCAGCAGCGCGCGCAGCATGAAGCGGTTGGAATTGTAGATCCCACCCGGCGGCAGGGGCTGGCCGGGCATCACCAGCTCGCTGCCGGTCGAAAACACCGCGACCTTCATCCGTCGCAGCACCGGCAAGCGGGCCAGGCCCACGGATGCGGCCAGCGCCAGATCCTGCGGACGCAGGCGCGTACCTGCGGCCAGCACTTCGGCGCCGAGCGCGACGTCTTCGCCCGCACGCCGCACGGCTTCGCCAGACTTTGGCGTGTGATTGACGATGACCGAGTCGCCGTCGTGTTCGCACAACTCCTGCATCACGACCGCGTCCGCCCCGTCGGGCAGTGGCGCGCCGGTAAAGATGCGGGCCGCAGTGCCGGGCTCGAGCGTCGTCCCAACCGAACCCGCCGGAATGCGCTGGCTCACCGGCAGGCGCGTGCCCGGCGCAGGCACATCGGCCACGCGCAGCGCATAGCCGTCCATGGCGGAATTGTCCATCGGCGGCTGGCAGATCGGCGAATGCTGGGCAACGGCGAGCACCCGGCCGGCGGCCATCATGGTGTCGATCTCGTCGATCTCGTGCACCGGTCGTGCATAGCCGACAATGCGGCCGAGCGCTTCATCAAAACTGAGCATATTGGCGTTCATGAGGCTTCCGGATAATCAAGAATGAATTGAACCACGACCGCCGGATCATTCAGGGGCAGGCGCGGCATCGGACAGTCGATATCGGCATCGCTGGCCACCGCCACCACATGCGGATTCTCCGGCCACAAGGGCGGCTTGCCGTGCGCCGGGCGGTGAATCTCGATCTTGGGCACGGCCGCGGCCTTGTAACCCTCGATCAGGACCACGTCGCAGGGCGCGAGCAGGCGCAACTGCTCCTCGAGCGTCGGCTCGGCACGCCCGCGCAGTTCATGCATCAGCACCCAGCGATCGTTGGACAGCATCAGCACCTGGGTGGCGCCCGCCTCGCGATGTCGATACGAGTCCTTGCCCGGGCGGTCGAGATCGAAACCATGGTGGGCGTGCTTGATCACCGATACGCGCAGACCGCGGGAGGTGATCTCGGGGATCAGCTTCTCCACCAGCGTGGTCTTGCCCGAGCCGGACCAGCCGGCAATACCAAATACTTTCATCATTGTGCGTCTGACCGACGTCTCTTTGTTCGGGACAAAGAGCATACAACAAGCCGGTCCAGGCCGGACTTGATCGCAAACAGGCTGTGACGGTGTGCGGCGCAGCCGGATTCAGTCGGCACTTCGCGGAGGCGGCAGGTTTTCGAGAAAGGCGACCGCCTCGCCCTCGACACGGGTCCGGCGCATCGGCGGCAGGCTGCGCCACACCACCTTGCCGTAGGACTTCTCGATCATGCGCGGGTCGCAGATGCACAGCACGCCGCTGTCACGCTCGGTACGGATCAGCCGCCCGGCGCCCTGCTTCATGCTGATGACCGCGCGTGGCAACTGATGGTGAATGAAAGGGCTCAAGCCCTGACGCTGCATGTGCTCAACGCGGGCGGCAAGCACCGGATCGTCAGGCGGCGCAAAGGGCAGCTTGTCGATCACCACCAGCGACAGCGCGTCGCCGGGCACGTCGACGCCTTCCCAGAAGCTCTGGCTGGCCACGAGCACCGCATTGCCGAGCTTGCGGAAACGGTCCAACAGTTCGGTACGCGAACCTTCA